>DATNFI010000168.1:0-2293 GCA_035606475.1 Mycobacterium sp.
ATCGTCCCGATCGGCTTCAGCGAAGCGCTCCGCGCGGCAAACAGCTCCCCTGCTTGCCGCATGCCCTCTGGCCACCCTCGGCCACCAAGGGTGACGGTCAATCCGCGGCAGCAGTAGATCAAATACGGCGGATTACCGGTAGAGTATGCCCTATCGCTATTGCATTGTGGGACAAGGTATTTCGCTACTACAGCTCGCCGCGGCGGGTACCGACCGGTGTGCGGATCCGCCGCACTGGCCGCGGCGTGTCGTGAGCAGCAGTCGTACCAGCTAGGCTCCAGGAGGAGCGGCTCGACACCGGGCGCACCGACGCGGTTTCGTGGGTGCTGCAGCCGCGGTTGATAGTGCGCGACAAGACGGCGCCCGCGCCCAAGAACGCGTCCGCGACATAGTTGCCGACAGCAGAAGGTCCGCGGGACCGACTGGCTGCTGACTCCACTGTTCAGGTTGAGACGTTCGTGCTGTCGCCGACGCTGATGACGGCCAGCAGGTCACCGCCTTCGACCTGCTGCACGGTGTTGATGGCCAACCTGGTGAGGGTGCCGGCCCGGGGTGCGGTGATCGATGCTTCCATTTTCATGGCTTCGATGGTCGCGATGGGTTGGGCTGCAACGATCGAGTCACCCTCGGCGACGGTGAGAGTGACGACTCCCGAGAACGGGGCGGCAACATGCGACGGGTCGCTGCGGTCGGCTTTCTCCGCTGCGGGTGCCTGCGCGGCGACGGAGCGGTCTCGCACCGACACGGGGCGTAGTTGCCCGTTGAGGATGCACATGACCGTGCGCATACCGGCCTCGTCGGGTTCGGAGATCGCCTCGAGCCCGATGACCAGTTCGACACCCTTCTCGAGGGTGACGCGATGTTCGTCGCCTTGACGAAGGCCGTAGAAGAACTGGTTGGCGGATAACCCTGAGGTGTCCCCGAACTGCTCACGGTGGGCGAGGAATTCTTTTGTCGGCCCGGGAAACAGCAACCGGTTGAGCGTCGACTTGCGCAGCTCCGGGTCACCGCCGAGCGCTTTCTCGTCCTGCACCGACAACTCGACCACCGCTGTTGGCGTACCGCGCCCGGCAAGGGCCTTCTCCCGCAGCGGTTCGGGCCAGCCACCGGCCGGTGTGCCGAGGTCCCCGCGCAGGAAACCGATCACCGAGTCGGGAATATCGAATCGTCCTGGATCGGCGGCGAATTCCTCGACGGAGACTCCGGCGCCGACAAGGTGCAGCGCGAGGTCGCCGACGACCTTCGACGACGGCGTCACCTTGATCAGCCGGCCGAGCAGCCGATCCGCGCCGGCGTAGGCCTTCTCGATGTCCTCGAATCGGTCCCCCAGGCCCAGTGCGATGGCCTGCTGCCGCAGATTCGACAGCTGTCCGCCAGGAATTTCGTGGGTGTAGACGCGGCCGGTGGGTGCGGGGAGTCCGGATTCGAACGGCGCGTAGACCTTTCGCAGCGCCTCCCAGTACGGCTCGAGGTCGCACACATTCGCCAGATTCAGCCCGGTGTCGCGCTCGGTGTAGGCCGCCGCGGCGACGATCGCCGAGAGCGCGGGTTGGCTGGTGGTGCCCGCCATCGCCGCCGATGCTCCGTCGACGGCGTCGGCGCCGGCCTGCCACGCCGCCAGGTAGGTCGCCAACTGACCACCGGGAGTGTCGTGGGTGTGCACGTGCACCGGCAGATCGAAGTTGCTCCGCAGGGCGGTGACCAACGTCGCCGCCGCTGGGACCCGCAACAACCCGGCCATGTCCTTGATCGCCAGGATGTGCGCGCCGGCATCGACGGCCTGTTCCGCCAATTTCAGGTAATAGTCGAGGGTGTAGAGGGTTTCGTTCGGGTTCGACAGGTCCCCGGTGTAGGACAGTGCGACTTCGGCAACCGTCGAGCCGGTGTCCCGGACCGCGTCGATCGCGGGGCGCATCGCGTCGATGTTGTTGAGCGCGTCGAAGATCCGGAAGATATCGATCCCGGAGTTGGCGGCTTCGGCGACGAACGCACGCGCCACCGAGTCCGGGTAAGCGGTGTAGCCGACGGTGTTGCGGCCCCGCAGCAGCATCTGTAGGCAGATATTGGGAACGGCCTCCCGCAACGCCGCGAGGCGTTCCCACGGGTCCTCGTGCAAGAACCGCAAGGCCACATCGTAGGTCGCACCGCCCCACGCCTCGATCGACAACAACTGCGGTGTCAGCCGTGCCACGTGGCCGGCGACACCGAGCAACCCCGACGTCCGCACCCGGGTGGCCAGCAATGACTGATGCGCGTCGCGGAAGGTGGTGTCGGTGACCCCCAGCGCTTTCTG
>DATNFI010000169.1:0-3390 GCA_035606475.1 Mycobacterium sp.
CTGGGGACGCCCAGGATTCCCGCCTTCGCCGCACCGCCGGGATACCGAGCGTGGTGATTGTCACGAGGCCGTCCCGTCGCTGGTCGCCCGCCGATGCGGGCATTGCTCGAACATTGCCGTCCATTATCCCCGTAATGGCGCTGGACCGCTGCGGCGGCTGGCCGCCGCAGGTGTCATGACGACCACGGCCGAGCCGAACCGACGGTAAGCCGAGCGTTTTCAGTGGTCTGTGGGGAACGCCTACGCTTGCGAAATGGGCACCAGAGCCGCGAAGAAGATCGACTTTCAGCGTTTGGCCGACGCGCTGGCCAATTACCGGTTCGCCTACCTCGTCTCCGTCGGCGATGACTACCGGGTACACACCGTCACCGTGGAACCCGAACTGCGCGAACGGGTGCTGACGATCGGGCTGATCGGTGATCGAACCCGCGCGAACGTCGAGAACCACGGCGAGATCACATTGCTGTGGCCGCCGACCGATCCGGATGACTACTCGCTGATCGTCGACGGCCGGGCCGAGGTCGTCGAGAGCGACGGCGCCGCAGCACTTCAGGTGTCGCCGACCCGCGCGCTGCTGCATCGCAACGCGGACGGGCCCGGGGATGCGATACACGACTGCGTGGTGCTTTCTCAGTCGTAGCGCCTTTGACCTGCGGGTTCGTCACCTCACCGTAAGACTCAGCGCACTGACAGGCCGAGTTGATCAGGCCGTAACCGGAGCGACGAGTCTGGAAACACGCCCGCGCCACGATGGAGTTTCAGGTTCGGTGCCGCCGTCGCGGCCGGGGACGAGTGGGTGGTATGGCTTCCTCTGCACGGGTCGCCACGGTGTGTGGGTACTGCGGCGTGGGCTGCGGCATGGACCTGCACGTATCGGGCGGGTCGGTGACCAAGGTCACCGGGCGCGCTGATCATCCCGCCAACCGTGGTCGGCTGTGCACCAAGGGCAACACCACCGCCGACATGCTCCGCGCCGGCGGACGGCTGGACAAGGCCTTGGTTCGCCGCCAGCGCGGCGTCGATGCCGAACCGATCGCGGTGGACGTTGCCATCGCGGAGGTGGCCGCGAGATTGTCGGCGATCCGCGACGAGCACGGCCCCGACTCGATCGCCCTCTACGTATCGGGCCAGATGACCACCGAGGCCCAGTATCTGGCCAACAAACTGGCCAAGGGCTATCTACGTACGCAATGGATCGAGTCCAACTCACGACTGTGCATGGCCAGCGCCGGGACCGGCTACAAGCAGTCACTGGGAGCAGACGGACCACCCGGCAGCTACGACGACCTGGACGCCGCTGACCTGTTCCTGGTGCTGGGCGCCAACATGGCCGACTGCCATCCGATCCTGTACCTGCGCATGATGGACCGGGTCCGCGAGGGCGCCAAACTCGTGGTCGTCGATCCCCGCCGGACGGCCACCGCGGCCAAGGCGGACCTGCACCTCCCGATCCGCCCGGGCACCGACCTGGCGCTGCTCAACGGGCTGCTGCGACTGGTTCGCGACGCGGGCGGGGTGGACGCGGATTTTGTCGCGGCCCACACCGAGGGCTGGGAGCCGTTGGACGCGCTGCTCGACGAGTATCCGGCCGACCTCGTCGCCGACATCACCGGCCTGGCTGAGGCGGATCTGCGGGCGGTCGCCGAGCTGATCTGTGGGACGCGGAACTGGATGAGCCTGTGGACCATGGGCCTCAATCAATCCACCCACGGCACCTGGAATACCAATGCGCTGTGCAATCTGCACCTGGCGACCGGCGCGATCTGTCGTCCGGGGGCCGGCCCGTTCTCGCTCACCGGGCAACCGAACGCGATGGGCGGCCGGGAGATGAGCTACATGGGTCCGGGCCTGCCCGGGCAGCGGTCGGCGTTGGATCCCGACGACCGCGCGTTCGTCGAGGCGCGCTGGGGACTGGAGCCCGGGACCATTCGCGCCGAGGGCGGCACCGGCACCGTCGACATGTATCGGCGGATGGCCGAGGGCGACATTCGAGCGGCGTGGATCATCTGCACCAATCCGGTTGCCTCCGTGTCGAATCGGGCCTCGGTGATCGCCGGGCTCGAGCGGGCCGACTTCGTGGTGGTGCAGGAGGCATTCAGCGGAGCGGAAACCTCGGCGTACGCCGACGTGGTGCTGCCGGCCGCGCTGTGGTCCGAAAGCGACGGCGTGATGGTGAACAGCGAGCGCACGATCACGCATTGCGCTCCCGCGATGACCCCGCCCGGCGAGGCCACACCGGACTGGCAACTGATCTGCCGAGTGGCGACCGCGATGGGTTATCCGGGATTCGAGTTCGATTCCGCCGCAGACGTTTTCGACGAGCTGACCGAGTTTCACAATCCCCGCACCGGCTGGGACCTGCGCGGCGTGGACTACGCGCGGCTGCGCCGCGGACCGGTGCAATGGCCTGCTCCACCCGGCGGTGAGGACCGCAATCCGATCCGCTATCGCAACGACGGCGTCAGCCAGAATTTGCACACCGACGTCGACGGCACCGTGCCCGCGCTGGCCTTTCCCACCCCGACCCGGCGCGCCCGATTCCTGCCGCGGCCCCATCTTCCCGCAGCGGAGCTGCCTGACGACGACTTTCCGATGGTCTTGACCACCGGCAGGCTGGCCCACCAATGGCACACGATGACCAAGACCGGGCGAGTCGCCAAGCTGAACAAGCTCAACCCCGAACCGTTCCTGCAGCTACACCCCGAGGACGCCGCCCGGCTCGGGGTGCGCGACGGCGACAAGGTCGAGATCCGTTCCCGCCGCGGCCGAGCCGTGCTGCCCGCAAACGTGGACGGCGCCGTGCGCCCGGGCGTCTGTTTCGCGCCCATGCACTGGGCCGACGCGTTCGCGCCCGATGTCGCCGTCAACGCGGTGACCAACGACGCGGTCGACCCCGACTCGCTGCAACCGGAGTTCAAGGCCTGCGCGGTCAGCCTCGCTCCGGTCGAAACCCACACCGCCCCAGCCGAACTCACAACCAAAGAAGCTGGATCCCCCGTCGACGCGCTGGCCGCCGTGCTGGACGCGCTGCCGGCGTCGGCAACGCTCTCCGCAGACGAACGGCTGTTCCTGTCCGGCCTGCTGGCCGGCATACGCGCAAACCCACCCAGCGCCGAGGTGCCGTTGCTGCCCGCGGTGACGCCGCTGTCACCGGGAAATCGGATGTGGGTCGACGGCGTGCTGGCCGGCATCTTCTCCCGTTCGGCGGTGCCGTCGGCCGCCGAACCCGGGCACGTCGCCGGCGAGCCGATCACCACGGTGGTATGGGCGTCGCAGACCGGCACGGCCGAGGAGTTCGCCACCAGCTGCGTCGGACAACTCAACGGCGCAGGCATTGCCGCGCGGCTGCGCGGTGCGGAAGAAGTCGCGGTCGCGGACCTGAGCGGCACG
>DATNFI010000170.1:0-2454 GCA_035606475.1 Mycobacterium sp.
GCCGGCCATCAGCTGGGTGATCGCGCCAACGAATTCCTCGGGGCAGTCGATGGTCATCGCCTCGAACGGCTCGTGCAGCTTGCCGTCGACGGTGTGGGTGACCACCTGCGGCTTGCCGACCGTCAGCTCGAAACCCTCGCGGCGCATCTGCTCGACGAGCACAGCCAGCGCGAGCTCACCGCGGCCCTGGACCTCCCAGGCATCCGGGCGGTCGATGTCGACGACCTTGATTGACACATTGCCGACGAGTTCGGAATCCAAGCGGGACTTGACCATTCGCGCGGTGAGCTTGTGGCCAGAGACCTTGCCGGCCAGCGGTGACGTGTTGGTGCCGATGGTCACTGAGATCGCGGGCTCGTCGACGGTGATGCGCGGCAGCGCGTGGGCGTGCTCGGTGTCGGCCAACGTGTCGCCGATCATGATCTCGGGAATGCCTGCCACGGCGACGATGTCGCCCGCGATGGCCTCGTCGGTGGATGAACGTTCGACGCCCTCGGTGACCAGTAGCTCGGTGATCTTGGCGTTGGTGATGACCGGGTGGCCGTCCACCTCGCGCATCCAGGCGACCTGCTGACCCTTTTTGATGCGGCCCTTGTAGATCCGGATCAGCGCGAGTCGGCCGAGGAACGCCGAGGCGTCGAGGTTGGTGACCAAGGCCTGCAGCGGCGCTTCGGGGTCGCCCTGTGGCGGCGGAATGTGTTGCAGCAGAACGTCGAACAGCGGGTCGAGGTTCTCGCCGTCGGGGTTCTCGCCGTTGGCGGGTTCGGTGGTGCTGGCGATACCGGCCCGCCCGGAGGCGTAGAGCGTCGGGAGGTCGAGCGCCTTCTCGGCGGCCGCCTGGGCCTCTTCGTCGAGGTCGGACGCGACGTCCAGGAGTAGGTCGTGGGATTCCTCGACGACCTCGGCGATGCGGGCGTCGGGCCGGTCGGTCTTGTTGACGACCAGGATCACCGGCAGGTGCGCGGCCAGCGCCTTGCGCAACACGAACCGGGTCTGCGGTAGGGGGCCCTCCGAGGCGTCGACGAGCAGCAGCACGCCGTCGACCATCGACAGGCCGCGCTCCACCTCGCCGCCGAAGTCGGCGTGGCCGGGTGTGTCGATGACGTTGATGACGGTCATCGACCCGTCCGGGTGCTGGCGGTGCACGGCGGTGTTCTTCGCCAGGATCGTGATGCCCTTTTCCTTCTCCAGGTCTCCGGAGTCCATCAGGCGCTCGATGGTGTCGTCGCCGCGATGGGTCAACGCGCCGGATTGCCGGAGCATGGCGTCAACCAGGGTCGTCTTGCCGTGATCGACGTGAGCGACGATGGCGACGTTTCGGAAATCCACGCTGGTGATTGTTTCAGTGCAGGTAGTCAGCGGCGAAATCGAGCGGCTGTGACGTTGCCCGCCGGGCCGCCGCCGAATGTGCATCTTCTTCTAGGGGAAACAGCGTTTCCACCCTCACGACCTGCACAGTCGACGCTAGGTCAGTAGTCGGGCCAGCGTCGGCAGGAAGCCGCGGTCGGCCGGCACCCAGTCGACGGCGTCGAGTTCGGCGGTGGGCACCCAGCGCAGCGCGGCATGGTCGTGCGGCTGCGGTTCACCTCGAACCAGGGTGGCCGCATAGGCCCGCAGCGTCGTGGTCGCGTCGAGCTCGACGTCGCCGAGATGCGCGCCGACCGTGACGTCGACGCCGAGTTCCTCGGCGAGTTCGCGGACCAGCGCCTCAGGCTCGGTCTCCCCCACGCCGACCTTGCCGCCCGGTAACTCCCAGCGGCCGGCCAACTCGGGTGGCCGCGTGCGTTGCGCGATCAGCACCTTCGACTCGGCGATGATCGCGCCGGCGACCACGATCAGGTTGACCATCGCGGCTGACGGTATACGGTCGGCGGTATACGTTGAGAAGCATGGCTGTGTTAACGGATGAACAAGTAGACGCCGCACTGCCTGACCTCAACGGGTGGGAGCGCAAGGACGGCGCCCTGCGCCGCTCGGTGAAGTTTCCGGACTTCCTCGCCGGCATCGACGCGGTTCGCCGGGTGGGCGAGCACGCCGAAGCCAAGGATCATCATCCCGACATCGATATCCGTTGGCGGACAGTGACTTTCGCTCTGGTGACGCATTCCGAAGGGGGCATCACCGACAAAGACGTCGCAATGGCGCACGACATCGACTCGATTATCGGGTCTTAGCCTCGCGCCTTCCGCTGGCGGCGGCCCAGGCCAGCGTCGCCAGCGTCGTCACGATGTAGATCAGCCCGCCCCACGCCTGATACCAGGGCCGGCCGTTCTGCCAGATGCTCGGCTGGGCGAAACTCAGCAGCCAGGGCACCCCGATGACGAGCAGCACCAGCCAGGTCCAGCCGAGAATCCGCGCGCCACGGCGATCCGACAGTGGGCCGTGAAACAGCCAGATCATCAACGGCACCAGCCACACCCAGTGATGAGTCCAGGAAATCGGCGACAGTAGCAA
>DATNFI010000171.1:0-14565 GCA_035606475.1 Mycobacterium sp.
GGGCACGGCGCAGGCGTGCACCCCAATCTCGCCAAGCTGCCGACGGTCTCCGAGCCGACCGCCCCGCCCGCCGACAACCCGCTGCACCCGTTCGCACTGCGGCTGATCCACCCGCAGCAGGTCATCATGCTGGGCCGCCCGACGCTGCACCGGCCGGTGTCGGCGCTGCTGGCCGATCCGTCGGTGCCGGTCTACGCGCTGACCACCGGGCCGCGCTGGCCGGATGTCTCCGGTAATTCGCAGGCCACGGGCACCCGCGCGGTGACGACCGGCGAGCCCAACCCCGCGTGGCTGCGCCGCTGCGCCGAGGTGAACCGGCACGCAGTCGAGGCGGTCCGCAGCCAGCTCGAGGCCCATCCGCTGACCACCGGGCTGCACGTCGCGGCGGCCGTCGCCGATGCTGTCAGGCCGGGCGATCAGCTTGTCCTGGGCGCGTCGAACCCGGTCCGCGACGTTGCCTTGGTGGGCCTGAACCCGAATGGCGTGAAGGTGCGGTCCAACCGCGGCGTCGCCGGCATCGACGGCACGGTGTCCACCGCGATCGGGGCCGCGCTGGCCCACGACCCGACCGGTGGCCGGACCATCGCGTTGATCGGCGACCTGACCTTCGTCCACGACAGCTCCGGCCTGCTGATCGGTCCGACCGAGCCGGTCCCCGCCGACCTGACCATCGTGGTGTCCAACGACAACGGCGGCGGCATCTTCGAATTGCTCGAACAGGGCGACCCGCGATTCTCCGACGTGTCCGCCCGAGTGTTCGGTACCCCGCACGACGTCGACGTCGGCGCACTGTGCCGCGCCTACCACATCGACAGCCGCCAGATCGAGCTCGACGACCTCGGTGCCGCCCTCGACGAGCCGGCCGCCGGCATGCGGGTGCTGGAGGTCAAGGCGGACCGGTCGTCGTTGCGGCAATTGCACGCCGCCATCAAGGCCGCTCTGTGACCCGACCGCCCGGTGCCCGCACCGTGCTCAGAACCTGGGCCCGCGTGCTGGTTCATGGCTGCAACGGGGAATTCCCCAATACCCCTGGGCATCAGGCGGTGCGCCTGGGGCGTATCACCGTGCTGATCGTCGCCGGACTGGTGACGCTGCAGTCGTTGCTATTGGTGGCCGGTGCGGTGCGGAATGACTTTGCGATCAAACACAATATGGGCGTCGCGGAGGCCGAGGTGCTCGATGCCGGACCGCGTCGGTCCACCATCGAGTTCGTCACCCCGGACCGGGTCACCTACCGGCCCGAGCTCGGCGTGCTGTATCCGTCTGAATTGGCAACGGGCATGCGGATTTACGTCGAGTACGACAAGCGCAACCCCAATTTGGTTCGGGTGCAACACCGTAACGCCAAGTTGGCGATCATCCCGGCGGGCTCCATCGCGGTGCTCGGCTGGCTCATCGCGGCGGCGGCGTTGACCGGCTTGGCCTGGGTGGACAAACGGCTGGACCGTCAGCTGGCCAGCGCGTCGAGCCAGCCCGGATCTTGAGTATCGACAACGCTTCTGGTGTTCAGGTTGTAGATCGTGGGGGTGCCCGGGTTGGCCGGGTTCTCGTCCTTGAGGCGCGCCTTGTTGGCCTCGCCCACCGCGATGGCATCCACCGCGTCGTCGCCGGCCGCGATCCGATCGGCCACCACGTCGGGCAGGCCACTCTCACGGGCCATCGACGCGACGGCGTCTGCCGCGGGTCCGTCGTGGCTCTGGTGGCGGTAAAGGTCTTGCACGAAGGCCTGATACGCCGTCGGCGACGTGGCCGGGTCGGCGGCCAGGAACAACGCGTTGACCAGTCGGGTGGACACCTCGTTGTGATGCCGGGCGTTCAGGAACGTCAGCCACCGATACGTGATCGCCAGCCGGCCACTGGCCACCGCGGCGGCGAGCTTGTCGCCGTCGGTCGATTCCATCTCCGCGCAGTACGGGCATTGCGGTTCGCAGAAAATCTCCAGCTGCACCGGGGCGAGCCACCAGCCCACCAACACGCCGTTGCCGTCGAGGGTTCGCGGCACGTCGGCATGCGCGGTACCGGTGGTGAACATCACCAATACCAGCGCCGTTGCCAATACGCCCAGGTAGGACCGCATTCCGGGAGTCCCCTTTGTGTCAGAGTTCGTGTCGCGTACGCCAGTCGGTAACCATATCGACAGGCGACGCTGCCACCGTGATGGTGTGCGAGTAGCGATTGTCGCGGAGTCCTTTCTCCCGCACGTCAACGGCGTGAGTAATTCCGTCATCCGAACACTCGAGCACCTGCGCCGCACCGGCAACGAAGCGCTCGTGATCGCGCCCGATACGCCGCACGGCGAGGAGCCCGCGGATCGTATCTTCGACGGGATCCGGGTGCACCGCGTGCCGTCCTGGATGTTCCCGAAGGTGACCACCTTGCCGTTGGGTCTGCCGCTGCCGCGGATTCTGCGGGTCATGCGCGGATTCGAGCCCGACGTCGTGCATTTGGCGTCGCCGGCCCTGCTCGGCTGGGGTGGTGTGAAGGCGGCCCGGCGGCTCGGGGTCCCGACCGTCGCGGTGTACCAGACCGACGTGCCGGGATTCGCGGCCAGTTACGGCATCGGGCCCACCGAGCGGGCGGCCTGGGCGTGGTTCCGCCACCTGCACAAGCTGGCCGACCGTACGCTGGCGCCGTCCACTGCGACGGTGGAATCACTTGTTGCTCATGGCATTCCGCGGGTACACAAGTGGGCCCGCGGCGTCGACATGATCGGGTTCGCGCCGTCGGCCCGCGACGAGGCACTGCGGCAGCACTGGTCGCCGGACGGCAAGCCGGTCGTCGGCTTCGTGGGCCGGCTGGCCCCGGAGAAGCACGTCGAGCGGCTCACCGCGCTGGCCGCCGCGGGCGACGTGCAGGTGGTCATCGTCGGCGACGGGGTCGATCGCCGCAAGCTGCAATCGGCAATGCCGACAGCCGTTTTCACCGGGGCACTGTACGGCGAAGAGCTCGCCACGGCCTACGCCAGCATGGACGTCTTCGTCCACGCCGGCGAGCACGAGACGTTCTGCCAGGTGGTGCAGGAGGCGCTCGCCTCCGGGCTGCCGGTGATCGCGCCCGACGCGGGCGGACCCCGCGACCTGGTGACGCCGTACCGCACCGGATTGCTGTTGCCCGTCAAGGAATTCGAGGCGCAGCTGCCGCAGGCGGTCGCGCATCTGGTCGACGAGCGCCAGCGCTACTCGGTGGCCGCCAGAAAGAGCATCCTCGAACGCAGCTGGCCCGCCATCTGCGACGAGCTACTGGGCCACTACGAGGCCGTGCTGTCGCCGATTGCCCGCGCGCGCGTGGCGCGCCGCCGGCACGCGCAGGGGCAGTGAGCTAACCCTGCGCCAACTCGGCGACGGGCTGCCATTCCTCCCAGGTCTGCAGCCGCTGCTCGTAGTCGGCCTTGGCCAGCCCCAGCGGGTTGGTGCCGAAAAAGACCCGCAGCGGCGGCTGTTCGGCGTCGACGACCTTCATCAGCGCCGCCGCCGAAGCCTTCGGGTCGCCCGGCGCCGCCCACCGCGTTCTGCGAACCTCCTCGACAGCGGCGTGCACCTCGGCGTAGTCCGGCAGCTCCGCCGCCCGTCGCGACGACGACCCGGACCAGTCGGTGGAGAAGCCGGCCGGCTCGATCAGCGTGACGTGCACGCCGAACGATTCGACTTCCTGAGCCAGCGATTGGGAAAAGCCCTCCAGCGCCCACTTCGAGGCGTGGTAGATGCCGACGCCGGCGAAGGCCGTGATGCCGCCGATCGACGACACCTGGACGATGTGGCCGCTGCGCTGGGCGCGCAGATACGGCAGCGCGGCCTGGGTGACCCACAGCGCCCCGAATACGTTCGTCTCGATCTGGTCGCGGGCGTCCTGCTCGGAGACTTCCTCGACAAAGCCGAACTGGCCGTAGCCCGCATTGTTCACGACGACGTCGAGTCGTCCGAAGTGCTCGTGGGCCCGCTTGACGGCGGCGAAGTCGGCTGCGCGATCGGTGACGTCGAGCTGCAGCGGCAGGATCGCGTCGCCGAACTTGTCGACCAGGTCGGCCAGCGTCGAGGTGTCGCGGGCGGTCGCGGCGACCTTGTCGCCCCGATCCAGGGCGGCAATCGCCCATTCCCGTCCGAAGCCGCGTGATGTACCGGTGATGAACCAAACTTTTTCTGTCACGCCGTTGTGCAACGCACTCGTCGCCAGCGCATTCCCCGTGACAGGTAGGTTCGACGATGTGAACCGCGCGACGCTGGACAAAGACCCCCGTGAGGTGGCCTCGATGTTCGATGGCGTCGCGCGCCGCTACGACATCACTAACACCGTGCTGTCTCTCGGACAGGACAGATATTGGCGTCGCGCCACCCGCAAGGCGCTCGACATCGGGCCGGGGGAGAAGGTACTCGACCTGGCCGCCGGCACCGCGGTGTCGACCGTCGAATTGGCCGCTTCTGGCGCGTGGTGCGTGGCGACCGACTTCTCGGTCGGGATGCTCGGCGCCGGGCACGCTCGGATGGTTCCCAAGGTCGCTGGCGATGCGACCCGATTGCCGTTCGGCGACAACGTGTTTGACGCGGTTACGATCAGCTTCGGTTTGCGCAACGTCGCACAACGCGACGATGCGCTGCGCGAGATGGCCCGGGTGACGCGTCCCGGCGGGCGACTCGTGGTGTGCGAATTCTCCACGCCCACCAGCCGGCTGTTCGCCACGGTGTACAAGGAATACCTCATGCAGGCCCTGCCGCGGGTGGCCCGCGCGGTGTCGAGCAACCCGGAAGCCTATGTCTACCTTGCGGAATCGATTCGCGCGTGGCCCGATCAGTCGGATCTGGCACACCAGATATCGGCCGCCGGATGGTCGGCGGTGCGCTGGCGCAATCTGACCGGCGGCATCGTTGCGCTGCACGCCGCCTACAAGGCTTACGAAAAACCCGTCAGCTGAACGGCTTGCGGCGATCCAGCAGCCGGGACACCCGCCCGCCGCCGCGCCATACCCGCGCCACCCAGTCGGCGTCCTCGTCGGTGACCAGGTTGCCCATCACCCGCACCGCGATGCCCATCAGCGTCGTCGAGCGCATCGCGATCGGTCCGGTCGCGGGCAGGAACCGCGGGAACGTCAACAGCAGACCGAGTCGCCGCGCCACGGAAAAGCCACGGCCGTAATGGGATTGGAGCACGTGCGGCCAGGCCCTGGAAAGGTCTGCCAGATCGCCCGAGCCAAGCATTTCCGCCGCCATGCGACCCGTTTCCAGCCCGTAGTCGATGCCTTCGCCGTTCAGCGGGTTGACGCACGCCGCGGCGTCGCCGATCAGCATCCAATTGCGGCCGGCCACACCGGATACCGCGCCACCCATCGGCAGCAGCGCCGACGACATCGCGCGGGGCTGCCCTTCGAAGCCCCATTCCTCGCGGCGCAGGTCGGTGTAGTACGACATCAACGGCTTCAGCGCCAACTCGGCCGGCCGCTTGACCGTCGAGAGCGCTCCCACGCCGATGTTCACTTCGCCGTTGCCCAGCGGGAAGATCCAGCCGTAGCCGGGCAACACCGCGCCGTCGGGCGAACGCAACTCCAAATGCGAAGTGAGCCAAGGATCGTCGCTGCGCGCGGTGGCCAGGTAGCCACGGGCCGCGATCCCATACACCGTGTCCTGATGCCAGCGCCGCCCCAGGACACGACCGAGGGGTGAGCGGGCCCCGTCGGCGACGATCAGCTCACGGCAGCCGACCTGGCTGCCGTCCGACAGCGTCACCGACGTCACCCGGCTCGACGAGTCATGCTGAGCGCCAACGGCTTTGACCCCGAGCCGCATGCGAGCGCCGGACTCTTCGGCGACTTTGCGAATCCGGTCGTCCAATTCGACGCGGGCCACCGCGCTACCCGTCGACGGGAACGACGGGCCCGGCCATTCGACGTCGACCTCGCCGCCGAACCCGCTCATTCTCAAGCCCCGGTGCCGGATCCGGGCGTCGAGCCACTCGCCGAGGCCCAGCCGTTCCAGCTCGGCGACCGCCCGCGGCGTCAGCCCGTCACCGCAGGCCTTGTCGCGCGGGAAGTTGGCCGCGTCGATCACCAGCACGTCGCGACCGGCCCGGGCGGCCCAGGCAGCGGCGGCCGAGCCGGCCGGGCCGGCGCCCACGACCACCACGTCGGCATGGGAGTCCATGTTCACCAGTATGTTGGTCGGGTGAGGACTCCGGAAACGGTAGTGGCGGGTATCGACCTCAGCGCCGTTGGGGACGCCGAATTCGCCACCAGCGTGCGGGACGGGGTGGCCCGCATCGAGCAACTGATGGAAACCGAGCTGCGCGGGTCAGACGACCTGATGACCGACGCCGTGCTGCATCTGTTCGAGGCCGGTGGCAAACGATTCCGGCCCCTGTTCGCGGTGCTGTCGGCCCAACTGGGCCCGAACCCGGACTCCGATGACGTCACGATCGCCGGCGCCGTCATCGAGCTGGTCCATCTGGCCACGCTCTACCACGACGACGTGATGGACGAGGCGCAAGTGCGCCGCGGCGCACCCAGCGCCAACCTGCGGTGGAGCAACAACGTTGCGATCCTGGCCGGCGACTACCTGTTCGCCACGGCGTCCCGGCTGGTGTCGCGACTGGGCCCGGACGCGGTGCGGATCATCGCCGAGACCTTCGCCCAGCTGGTCACCGGGCAGATGCGCGAAACCCAAGGGGCGACCGACAACGCCGACCCGATCGCGCACTACCTCAAGGTGGTCCATGAGAAGACGGCCTGCCTGATCGGCGCCGCCGGCCGCTTCGGCGCGATGTTCTCCGGCGCCGACGCCGACCAGACCGAGCGGCTCAGTCGGCTGGGCGATTTGGTGGGCACGGCGTTCCAGATCTCCGACGATATCATCGACATCGACAGCGACCCCGACGAATCCGGCAAGCTACCCGGCACCGACCTACGCGAAGGCGTGCACACGCTGCCGGTGCTCTACGCGTTGCACGACAAAGGGCCCGACGCCGATCGGCTGCGCGAGCTGCTGGCCGGGCCGATCGAGGACGACGCATCACTCGCCGAGGCGCTGACATTGCTGCGGGCCTCAGCCGGCATGGTCAAGGCCAAGGAGACCGTTGCGCAGTACGCGGCGCAGGCCCGCGAGGAACTTGCCGCACTGCCCGAAGGCCCCGGACGCAACGCGCTCGCGACGCTGGTCGACTACACGATCCACCGACACGGCTAGTCGTGCGGAACTCTGCCGCGGCTCCTCGGCGTTAGATGAGGAGAACTCGGCTGGTCGTAGGAGGACTTTGATGACCTGGCATCCGCATCACAACACGGCGAAAACGTTCGCGTTGCTGGTTGGTATGTCGGCCCTGATCGTGTTTGTAGGCAGTTTGTTCGGCAGAGGCGTGATGTTCGTCGCCGTGCTGTTCGCCGTCGGCATGAACGTCTACACCTATTTCAATAGCGACAAACTGGCGTTGCGGGCGATGCACGCGCAGCCGGTGTCCGAACTGCAGGAGCCGGTGATTTACCGGATCGTGCGGGAGCTGGCCACCGCCGCTCACCAGCCGATGCCGCGGCTCTACGTCAGCGACACCGCCGCACCCAACGCGTTCGCCACCGGCCGCAACCCGCGCAATGCCGCGGTGTGCTGCACCACCGGGATCCTGGGCATCCTCAACGAGCGTGAGTTGCGCGCGGTGCTCGGTCACGAACTGTCGCACGTCTACAACCGCGACATTCTGATCTCGTGCGTGGCCGGCGCGTTGGCGTCGGTGGTCAGCGCCCTGGCCAACATGGCATTCATCTTCGGGTCGATGAGCGGCAACGACCGTGAAGGCGGCAATCCCTTTGCGCTGCTGCTGGTTTCGTTGCTGGGCCCGATAGCGGCGACGATCGTGAAGATGGCGGTGTCGCGATCGCGGGAGTACCAGGCCGACGAGTCCGGCGCGATTCTGACCGGCGACCCGTTGGCGCTGGCGTCGGCGATGCGCAAGATCACCGGCGGTGTGCAGGCCGCGCCGCTGCCGCCCGAGCCGCAGCTGGCCGCGCAGGCGCACCTGATGATCGCCAGTCCGTTCCGCGCGGGCGAGAAGATCGGCGCGCTGTTCTCCACCCACCCGCCGATGGCCGACCGCATCCGTCGCCTCGAAGAGATGGCTGGCCACTAGTCACACCAGCCCCAGCAGCCCCTGTCAGCTGGGCGTGTGATGAATTCGAAATCGTGACCATATGCGATATCACTGCCCGTGCGGTGATATCGCATATGAGTCGTTTTCCAAAAGTGGGAGGGCCCGAGGTCTCGGTGCCACTGAGGTCCCCGAGGCCACTGTGACTCTCCACAAGCTGAATCCCGAATCGGGCGCATAGGTGATATCACCAGGCGGATGAACCACTACACATACCGCGCCGAATGGTCTTCTGAATTCCACGAATACATCGGCCGATGCCTCGAATTGCCGTGGCTGACTCAGCGTGCGATGACGATGAGGGACGCGATCGCCGCCGTCGAGAGTGCCGTCGACGAGTACCTTGCGGAGCGCGACGGAGATGGCCCGCCACCCCTCACCGATCGAAAATTCAGCGGCCAGTTCCTGGTCCGCACATCGCCGATGCTGCATGCTCGCCTGACCGTGGACGCCGCCGAGCAGAACGTGTCGCTGAATCAATGGGTGGTGCAGAAGTTGGCGGATCGGCCACCTATCGGGCTTCTCGACCTGTGACTAGAAACCTGCCCCGTGCACCTCATGCCCAGGCATTTCCGCCGCCAATCCGCGGTAGGCGTCCTCGACCGTCGCGCCGTGGTTGATCACCCCGTCCACCTCACGTGCGATCGGCATGTTCAGCCCGTACTTGTCGGCGAACTCCATGATCACGCTGGCCGCCTTGACGCCCTCGGCGACCTGGTTCATCGACGAGATGATCTCGTCGACGGTCTTCCCCGAACCCAACTGCTCGCCGACGTGCCGGTTACGGCTGCGCTGGCTGGTGCAGGTGACGATCAGATCGCCCATGCCGGCCAGGCCGGCGAACGTATCGCGCTGCCCGCCCATCGCCTCGCCCAGCTTCGACATCTCGCGCACCGAGCGAGCGATCACCATCGCCCGGGTGTTCTCGCCGATCCCGAGCGAGTAGCCCATCCCGACCGCGATCGCGTAGACGTTCTTCAAGGCGCCGGCCATCTCGACCCCTAGCACGTCGTCGATCGTGTACACGCGAAAACGCTTGGTGCGGAACAGCTGACCGAGTTGCGCGGCGAGATGCTGGTCCGGCATCGCGAGCACCGCGGCCGCCGCGTAGCCCTCGGCGACCTCGCGGGCGATGTTGGGCCCGGCCAAGATACCGGCCGGGTGGCCGGGCAGCACCTCGTCGACGATCTGCGACATCCGCATGTTGGTGCCCTGCTCGAGACCCTTGACCAACGACACCACCGGCACCCACGGCCGCAGTTCCGCCGCCAGCTCGGTCAGCACCCCCCGGAATCCGTGCGACGGAACGCCCATCACCACCACGTCCGCGCATTGCGCGGCCTCGGCGAAGTCGGTGGTGGCGCGCAGGCTTTCGGACAGGACGTGCTCTTCGCCAAGGTATTTGGTATTGCGGTGGTTCTCGTTGATGTCCTTGGCGGTCTCCTCCGAGCGCACCCACTGCAGCGTCGGCCCGCGGCGCGCGCAGATCGATGCGACGGTGGTGCCCCAGGAGCCTCCACCCAGAACGACGACGTTCGGTTCGCGCGTAGCTGCCATGGCGCTCAGCGTATTGCCGTCGCCTGATCTTTACCGGCGGTTGGAGAGAAGTTGTTACTCGGTGTGGATCAGAGACTGCAATTGCTTGGCGTGCCGAGTCTCCATCGCCGCGAACGTTCGACCGCACGCGGAAAACTGATCAGCGTGATTGCTGATCTGAGTCACCAACGTTGTCGAATTCTGGCTCCACTGCGGCGTCCGGCGAGCCAGAGCTTCTGCCGAGCGACCTGTCCAGCCGCCTTCTGCGGCCGCGATCTGATTGTCGACCGATAGGTGCGAAGTCGCGAGGTCTTCGCCGTGACCGGTGATCTGAGCGACCGAAGTGACGAGGTGCTCGAGATTGACCCGCAGTGGCATGACCACTTCCTACCAAGGCGGCGGATTGCTGTCACTTCACCATGAACAAGCCGACAAAGCCGGCTTCGCTGAGCCTGACCGCAAACGAGACCAACCATCCGGCGGACCAGGTCACCAGCGCGCACGGAACGACCATCCGAAATCTTCTGAACGGCAACGAACACACCACCGCCAGTCCCCAAACCACCGCGGTCACCCAGCCGGGCGACGATTCGGCGACCAATGCACCGATCACCGCAACGAGGGGCGACCAGGCTGAGAAGGGTGGCGCCGGTTGGCTCACTCCGCGATCAGCTGTCATCAGGCGGCTCCGAGCATTTCAGCTTGCAGCAGGACGAGTAGTGCGAGGACCAGGGCGGCGCCGAACGAGACGGCCACGGCCCGCGCCCAGGCGCGTGGTACGAAGCCAAAGGCGGCGCCCAAGATCGCCAGCGCGCCCGCGCGAACAGCTTCTTCGCTCTGCGTCGAATGGGCCAGTCCGGCAGCGCTGACAACGAGCCAGACGCCGTAGGCGACAGCACTGGCAATCGGTATGAAAAATGTTGCCAGCGCCCAGTTTTGGGGTGACAGCCGGATATGTTTAATGGCAGCGACGCTTTCTGTCAGGACGGCGGAGTGGGCAAGGGCGGGGGCGCTGGCACCGGTAACGGTGGGGCTGCCACGGACGGCGTAGGTGGAGGAGGCAGCGGCACGGTATACACCTGCGGAGGATTGGCGGCCGAACCCAGCGTTGTCAACGGTAGCGGCTGGGTCGGAATGAGGCGGGGCGCCGACGGAGGTAACCCGTCGGGCATTTGTGGGGTCCAGGGCTGGGGCAGATTCGGCAAGGACGCCCCAACATCGTTGTGGCCGAGCGGAAGAGTAAGCGGGCCAAGCTGGTTCGTGGTCACCTGCTGGTTGAACAGCTGAGTTATGGTTCCGTCTGGCTTGAACTGATACGCCTCGGTGCTTGGGTACGGCGTGATGCTGCCACCGACGGCCACATTGCCACCTCCGGTGGGCACGATATTCATCGTGCCGTTGACGTTCACGAATGGTTTCACAATCCCGGGCTCATAGGGATCCGCGGCCTGGTAGCCAAGCATCAAGGCGCCGTTGTCACCCTGGAGCGCATTGACAATGGGTTTGCCGGCGCCGGCGTCCTTCCCGTCGGTCGACAGGGTCGGATTCTGCCGCGCCACGATGATGCCGTGGTCCATGTCCACGTAAAGGCTGACTCGAGAGGCTTCCGATGGCGCGAACGGGGATGGCCCCCGGTTGTCGCCGACCATGTGCGGATTCGCGCGGTCATTGAATTCGAAGTTCTGAACCTCCGCTCCCGGTATATACATGTTCTGCCGATACACACCGGCGCCTGGAATCGGGTTGAACTTCCCGACCACAACGTTGGACTGGAGCCCGCGATATCTTGGGTCGTAGGTGTGGGGGTCCAGCGCCTCGGCCATTCGCCAATCGTTGGCCGACAACGGATCTCGGCCGTACACCTGGCGGAACGCATCCCGTCGATTCTTTTCCTGGCCGGCGTCGGTGGCGACTTGTTCAGGTGTCAGGCCATCGGGACCGACCCGATCGATGGTTGGGGTCCCGTGAGGTATCGGGATATCGCCGTCGGCCATGTCGATGGCTTGCGCGAGTTCCTCGTCGACGACGGTCGCCTCGCCAAGAATCGCGTCGAGCTGAGGCTGGAATTCGGCTTGTTCGGCCGACAGTTGAGCCGCGGTGCCCTTGAAGGACGAGCCGGCCACGACTTTGTTGGAGACCGGGTCAATGGTCAGCCCCGCGGATCCCAGCGCGTCGCGAAGCGTTTGCAGCCGCGCCTTGACCGCTTCGATGCCGTCCGCGGCCCGGTCGGCCGCCATCGCCACCGCCAGCGCCTGGCGCCCGTCTTTATCTAGGTCTTTTCGAGTCTGCTCGACGGAGTTCTTGGCTGCGTCGGCCGCGGCACCGCCCCAGGTCTGGAAAGCGGGCAACTTCGCCAGACCATCGCGTGCGAGTTCGTTGGCCTCGTGGCGGCTGCGCGCGGCATGAAACACCTCGCGCACATCGGTGGGCTGCCAGCGGTCGATGTCCGTAACCGACAGACCCGTCACGGAACTGAGCTTTTCACGGACCAGCCTGCCGTGTCACTTCACCCGTGCGGCGTCATCCAGCCAGTGCCGACTTCTCCGAGACCCGCCCGAACACCATCGCTTCGGTGATCCGGTCGAACCGGTAATCGATCGCGTCGGCGAAGTAGTTCTGCCGGACATTCCACGGCCGCTTGATCCCCGACTTCGGCAACGCGTGCGGGGCGCGCAGCACATAACCGGCCTGGATGTCCCAGGCCGGCTTCTCCGGCATCGGCTCGCCCGACAGATGCGGGTAGGCGTGGGTGTAGCCGTGAGAGGCCATGTGGTCCAACAGCTTTGCCGTCGCGCGGGCGGTCATGTCGGCGCGCAGCGTCCATGACGCATTGGTGTATCCGACACACCAGAACAGATTCGGCACGTCCTCGAGCATGTGGGCCTTGTAGACGAAGCGGTCCTGCGGCTTGACCTCACCGCCGTCCATCGACACCGCCACCCCGCCCAGCGCCTGCAGTTGCAGACCCGTTGCGGTGACGATCACGTCGGCGTCGAGATGCTTGCCGGACTTCAAAGCGATTCCGGTGGAATCGAAGTGGTCGATGTGGTCGGTCACCACCTCGGCGCGACCGTCGCCGATCGCGACGTAGAGGTCGGCATCGGGAATCAGGCACAGCCGCTGATCCCACGGGTTGTAGCGCGGCTTGAAATGGGTGTCGACGTCGTAACCCTCGGGCAGGTAGCGCACTGCGATCTGGCGGATCCACCACTTCACGAAGCCCGGCGCCTTGCGGGCCAGGAACCAGATCACGCCTTCCATCAGCGCGTTGCTCTGTCGCGCATAGGAATGAGAGATTCTGCGCGGCAAAATCGTTCGCACAAAGTTCGTCGCCCCACTGCTCCTGGCCGCCGAGAACAGGTAGGTGGGGGAGCGCTGCAGCATGGTGACCTTGGTGGCCTTCTCGGCCAGCGATGGAATCAGCGACATCGCGGTCGCGCCGCTGCCGATCACCACGATCTTCTTGCCGCGGTAGTCGAGGTCTTCGGGCCAGTACTGCGGGTGCACGACCGTGCCCTCGAACTCGTTGAAGCCGGGGAAGTCCGGGGTGTAGCCCTCGTCGTAGTTGTAGTAGCCGGACCCGAAGAACACGAAGCGGCCGCGGTAGGTCTGTTCCGAGCCGTTCTGCGATGCGGTGACGGTCCAGGTGTCGGTCGAGGAGTCCCAATCCGCCGAGCGAACGTGGGTGTTGAACTGGATGTGCTGGTCGATCCCGTACTTGTGTGCGGTGGTCGTCAAGTACTCGCGGATGTCCCCGCCGTCGGCGACTCGTTCCTCCTTGGTCCACGGCTCCCACGGAAAGCACAGCGTGAAAATGCTGCTGTCGGACCGCACGCCGGGATAGCGGAACAGGTCCCAGGTGCCGCCGAGCTGCTCGCGGCGCTCCAGGATGACGTAACTGGTCCCCGGGTTGCGCTCGGTGATGCGGTAAGCCGCGCCGAGCCCGGAGATGCCCGCGCCGATGATCACGACGTCGACGTCTGTGATGCTCATCGCACTAACGGTAGTTGACGAACTGCAGCGCCACCTCGAGGTCGGCACCCTTCAGTAGCGCCTGGACGGCCTGCAGGTCGTCGCGGCTCTTGCTGCTGACGCGGACCTCTTCGCCCTGGATCTGGGTTTTGACGCTCTTGGGGCCCTCGTCGCGAATCAGCTTGGTGATCTTCTTGGCATGCTCGCTGGCGATGCCCTCTTTGAGGGTGCCGGTGACCTTGAACGTCTTGCCGGAGGCCTGCGGCTCGCCGGCGTCGAAGGCCTTGAGGCTGATGTCGCGCCGGATCAGCTTTTCCTTGAACACATCGAGCGCGGCCTTGACCCGTTCCTCGGTGGAGCTGGTCAGCTCGATCGCCTCGTCGCCCTTCCACGCGATCTTGGTCTCGGTGCCGCGGAAGTCGTAGCGGGTGCCGAGTTCCTTTGCAGCCTGGTTGAGGGCGTTGTCGACCTCTTGCCGGTCGAGTTTGCTCACGACGTCAAACGATGAATCCGCCATCGGATACCTCTCCTTCCATCGGTGTTTGGCCGTTTGTCGGTATTGGCCGTTTGTTATAGGAGTACATCTTCGTTGTAGGCTAGCTACCCGTAATACACCGGCAGATTGCCCGAGCGGCCAATGGGAGCGGACTGTAAATCCGTCGGCTAACGCCTACCCAGGTTCGAATCCTGGATCTGCCACCCAGAGGAACGTGGTCCCGCAGCGAGAGTTTGGCGCTGCGGGCCCGTCCGTTTCAGGGGCTTCGCGGCGCGACCGGTTGATGCGGGTCAATGTGAATGCCGGCCTTGAGTAGCGCGGTGTTCAGCAGTGACCACATCCATTCGGTGAGTTGGGTGGTGAATTCCTTGCGGGGCAGCGGCTTCGGGTCGTTGAGCCAGTGGGTCACCGAGGCCTCGACGAAGCCGACAGCCCCGATGCTC
>DATNFI010000172.1:0-3971 GCA_035606475.1 Mycobacterium sp.
ACCAGTCGTCCGCATCGCCCTCGGGCAAATCCGCCAGTCCACCCCACAGTCGCGGATGCTCCAGTGCGGCGGCGCGACCGAATCCCCACAGAGCACTCTGATCCGGTGACACGTGGTCCGTGCTCAGGATGTGTTGTGCACCCCGGGTGATCAGCCAAATAGGTACCCGAAGTTCCGCGCCGGCCGCCGCCCGGAAAAGGCGCCGTGCCCCGCTCACGACCCGGATATGCATCCGGTCCAGCGCCCGCGTCGACGCGGCATCTCTCGGGTCGACGGCCGCGAGATACAGGATGTGTAGCGCGGTTTCGTCGGACGCTGCGGCGCGCAGCGTGGCTTCGAGCCGCTGCTCGTCCGCGTCGGCTACCGGCAACCCGAGAATCTCGTACCGGTGCCCCCGCGCCGTCAGCACGTCGACCAACGGCTGAAGTGCTTCCGTGTCGTCCCCGAAGAGAAGCCACGTCGGTCCATCGCCGGCCTGCGCACCCGCTGCGACTCCGGAAGCGGATTTCTCCCAGCGGATCTCGTAGCGGGAGTCGGTGATCGACTGTACTATGCGTTGCTGATTATGTTGTGCGGCAACCTGGTTCAGCAGATCGACGGCCTGGTGTTTATCGCCGGCGTCATCGAGCAGCGCGACGAGTTCCTCGATCCGGCCGTCCTCGAGGAGCCGCACGGTGTCGGTTCGCGCGGCTTGGGTGTCGTCAAAGCTCCGCGTGGCCCGGGCCCGCTGCTCGCGGAACCAGTACTGGCGATGCTGGAACGGATAGGTGGGCAGGTCGAGCTTGTGCACCGGTCCCTGCTGCAGAGCGGTGAAGTCGGGTAGGTGTCCGACGATGTAGGCGTTGGCGAGGGCTTCGGTGATCTGGCGGTGGTCGGCCTTGTTCTTGCGCAGTGACGGGATGGCCCGCGGAGCGGTTGCCGGGTCGGGCCAGGCCCGCATTGCCGCTGCGGTGAGCACCGGTTGCGGGCCGACCTCGAGCAGCATCGTGCAGTGCAGGTCGGCCAGCGTGTTGACGCTCTTCGCGAACTCGACCGGTTGTCGCGCATGGCGGCGCCAGTAGGCGCCGTCCAGCTTCGCGGTTCTGCCCAGCGCAGCGCCAGTGCGGTTGCACACCAATGTCCTTTGCGGCGAGGCGAATTCGAATCGGTTCGCATACGACTCGAACTCATCGAGGACGGGATCCAACAGCGCGGAATGGAAGGCGTGGCTGGTGTCCAACCAGTCACAGCGCACACCCGCGGCTTCCAACCCGGCCACCGCCTGGTCCAGAGCCTGCGTCGGTCCGGACAACACGGTGTTGGCGCCGTTGTAGGCGGCCACCGACAGAGCAGGAAACTGGTCTGTCACGCTCTCCACCAGCTCGGCCGGGGCGAACACCGCGACCATCCGGCCGCCGTCGGGCAAGCTACCGAATAAGCGGCCGCGCTCGGCCAGCAGCAACGCTCCATCCTCGAGGCTGAACACGCCGGCGACGCAGGCCGCGGTGTACTGGCCGACGCTGTGGCCGATCACCACGTCCGGTTCGAAGCCCCACGACTGCCAGAGCCGGGCCAGGCCCATCTCGACCGCGAACAACGCCGGCTGGGCGTAGGCGGTTTGCCGCAGGGTTTCGTCACCTTCCGGATCGAAAATGACGTCCAGCAACGGCTTTTCGAGCACCTCGGCGACCGCTGCTGCGCACCGGCTCATCGTGTGGGCGAATACCGGCTCGGTATCGAACAGTTCCCCCGCCATTCCGGCGTACTGGCTGCCCTGGCCGGGGAACAGCCACGCCGTCTTCGGCTTGTCGGTGCAATCCCCGCGCACCAAACCTGTTGCCGGGCGATCCTCGGCCAGTGCGCGGAGCGACTCGTGCGCCGATTCGATCGAATTGGCCATCACAGCGGCCCGGTGCTCGAAGTGCGACCGGCCAGCCCCGGCGGTCAAGCACAGGTCGGCCAACGACGCATCCGGGTTGGCGTCGAGCCAGTTGCCGTATCCCTCGGCGAGCTCCACCAGTGCGGCCGGGCTACGTGCCGACAGTGGCAGCAGGCTGAACCGTCTGTCGTCCACGGGCGCCGCGGCCACGCGGTCCACCTCGGCAACCGGCGCCTCCTGCACGATCACGTGCGCGTTGGTCCCGGAGAACCCGAACGAGCTGACCCCGGCGATGCGCGGTCGCCCGTTGCGCTCCCACTGGTGGGCCTCGTCGACCACCCGCACCGCCAGCCGGTCCCAGGGAATGTGCGGCGACGGATTCTCAAAGTTCAAGTGCTTCGGCAACATCTGATGCTCGAGCGACAAGATGACCTTGATCAGGCCCGCGATCCCCGCGGCCGCCTCCAGGTGCCCGATGTTCGTCTTCACCGACCCGATCAGCAGCGGCCGTTCGGCGTCGCGTCCCTCACCCAGAACCGCGCCGGCGGCTTGGACCTCGATGGGATCGCCGAGGGACGTCCCGGTCCCGTGGGCCTCGAGGTAGTCGACATCTCCGGCGGCAACGCCGGCACGCCGTAACGCTTCGGTGATGACACGTTGCTGGGCGACACCATTCGGCACCGTCAAACCGCCCGATGCGCCGTCCTGGTTGATCGCGCTGCCGCGGATGACGGCCCGGATCCGGTCGCCGTCGCGGATCGCATCCCCCAGACGTTTGACGACGACGACACCGCAGCCCTCGCCGCGCACGTAGCCGTCCGCGGACGCGTCGAAGGTCTTGCACTTGCCGTCCGGAGCCAGCATGTGGGCGTGCGAGAAGGTCATCGCAGTCTTCGCGCTGAGCATGACGTTCACGCCGCCGGCCAGGGCGAGGTCACATTCACCGAAGCGCAACGCCTGGCAGGCCTGATGGATCGCCACCAGCGAAGAACTGCACGCCGTATCGACGGACACCGCCGGGCCGTGCAGCCCCAGCCCGTAACTGATCCGGCCTGCTCCTGCCGCCGACGACGTTCCGATCGCCACGTAGGCCTCGATCTCGGCGGGACTCAACTGCTCCGAGATCAACCCCAGGTAGTCGTGGGTGCCCAGCCCCATGAACACCCCGGTCTGGGTGTTTGCCAGCGCCGACGGCGCGGTGCCCGAATGCTCCACCGCCTGCCATGCCGTCTCAAGCAACAGCCGGTGCTGCGGGTCGATCAACATCGTCTCGCGCTTGGACAGCCCGAAGAAGGCCGCGTCGAATCCCGTGACGTCTTCGATGAAGCCGGCCCGGCGGCTGACGATCTTGCCGGGCGCATTGGGATCCGGGTCGTAGTACTCCTCGACGTCCCACCGGTCTGGCGGCACCTCGGACACCGCGTCGCGGCCCTGCTGCAGCACGTCCCAGAACTGCTCCGCGTTGGCAGCGCCCGGAACGCGCAGCGCGTAGCCGACTACCGCAAACCCCTCGTTGACCCCCTGTGATTCATCTGCCGGCATGGGTGTCTCCATGGTCAAGGGGCTGTCCTCTCGCAGATTGGGTTTTTCGATCGGGCTTTCGGGCGTCGCGGCCCCGATAGCCGCCTAGCCGGCACGAGCCGAATAGTTTGACATGAGTAGAACAAGTTCCAAACCATACTGGAGGCCCGGTGCATTGATCCAGATTTTCGGTAAAAACCTCCGGTTGCCGGACTTAGCCCGGCCGCCGCGACCGTCGGAGCGGTCAGCCACCCATGGCAGGCCGGGCGAACTCTTCCAGCGCGTCGGCGGCGGCGGCGGCGCTGGCGGCAGGTTCGGTGATCCGGATGCCGAACTCGTGGGCCCGGGCGACATATTCCGGGGCCAATATGGTTCGCAGATCCGCGACCAACGACTCCTCGGTCGCGGTGGAAAAACGCCGGGCAGTGCCCACTTTCAGCCGCTTGACCGCAGCTCCGTAGACCGCGTGCACCATGTCCCAATACAGGATCAGCTGGGGGACGCCCGCGCGCATGGCAATGGGCGTGGTGCTGGAGCCGCCGTGGTGGACGAGCGCGCGGCAGGCCGGGAAGACGGTCGTGAAATTCAGCGC
>DATNFI010000173.1:0-4372 GCA_035606475.1 Mycobacterium sp.
CAGGATGTTCTCCAGCGACGTGAGCGTCTCGTCGGGCAGGTGGCTGACCTTGAGATAGATCGGCCCGCGCGCCGATTCGATCTCGTTCTTCACCTCGGCCATCATCTGCCCCGACCAGTAGTCGGAGTCGACGAACCGCTCCCCTGCGGCATTGACCTGGTACCCACCGAACGGGTTGGCGACGTATGCGCAAGCTGGCCCGTTGTAGTCCTTGATCAACGGATTGATCTGGAAGCACTCGATTCCCGAGAGTTCGGCGCCCGCGTGGAAGGCCATCGAATAGCCGTCACCGGCGTTGGTGGGGTTCTCGTAGGTGCCGTACAGGTAGCCCGATGCGGGCAGGCCGAGCCGTCCGCAGGGTCCGGTGGCGAGGATGACGGCCTTGGCGGCGACCACGACGAACTCGCCGGTGCGGCTGTTCAGCGCCGCCGCGCCGACCGCCCGTCCCTGCGAGGTGAGTACGCGCACTGGGACGAGCCGATTCTCGATGCGGATCTTCTCGCGCATCGAGCGCTGCCGCAGCACCCGGTACAGCGCCTTCTTGACGTCCTTGCCCTCGGGCATGGGCAGAACGTACGAGCCGGACCGGTGTACCCGTCGCACCGCGTACTCGCCGTGCTCGTCCTTCTCGAACTTGACCCCGTACCGTTCCAGTCGCTGCACCATCGCGAACCCGCGGGTGGCGGTCTGATAGATGGTGCGCTGGTTGACGATTCCGTCGTTGGCGCGGGTGATCTCGGCGACGTAGTCCTCGGGTTCGGCTTTGCCCGGGATGACGGCATTGTTGACGCCGTCCATGCCCATGGCGAGCGCCCCGGAGTGCCGCACGTGCGCCTTTTCCAGCAGCAGCACCTGTGCGCCGTGTTCGGCCGCGGTCAGCGCGGCCATGGTGCCCGCGGTGCCACCGCCGATGACCAGGACATCGCAGTCCAGCCGCTCGGGATGTGTCGAGTCAGGAATCTGCATCAGGCGGCCACCAGATCATGAAGCGCGGCAATGATTTCCGCGCGTTGCTCGGGATGCGCCCGGTCGCTGCGTGGTTGCGGCACATCGACGACCGCCCGCAGCGGCTGGCCGGCCCGACCCAGCACCGCGATCCGGTCACCCAGCGTCAGCGCTTCGTCAACGTCGTGGGTGACGAACACGATCGTGGTCGGATGTGCCCGCCAGGAGTCGATCAGCAGCCGCTGCATGGCCGCGCGGGTCTGGGTGTCCAGGGCGCCGAACGGCTCGTCCATCATCACCGCCCGCGGCGCACCGGCCAGACCGCGGGCCAGCTGCACGCGTTGGCGCATCCCGCCGGACAGGTTCTTGGGCAGGTAATCGCCGAACCCGGTCAACCCCAGTTCGCCGATCCACCGATCCGCCTGAGTGGTCCGCGTCGCCCTCGGCTCGCCGCGCAGCCGCAACGCCAGCTCGATGTTGGAACGCACACTGCGCCATGGCAGTAGCGCGTTGTCCTGGAACACCACCCCGCGATCGCCCGATGTGCCGGTCACCGGTGCGCCGTCGGCCAGCACCCGGCCGGTGTCGGGCGCCAGCAGACCGGCCAGCGCGCGCAGTACGGTCGTCTTGCCGCAACCCGACGGCCCGGTGAGAACCAGGATCTCCCCCGGCCGGACCGCGAAGGTGAGGTTGTCGATCACCGCAACGCCGTTGTAGGACAACCGCACTCGATCCAGTTCGAGGCTCATGGCTGAGCTTTTCTGGGTCATTGCCTTCGCTCCTCTCCGCGCGGCAGCCACCTCGTCGCGCGGCGGCCGATCAACTCCACCGCCGCGGAGGTCGCGAACCCGAGCACACCGATCGTGATGATGCCGACGAAGACCTGCGGGTAGGCCAGCACCGTGTAGGCCTGCCAGGTGCGATACCCAACCCCGAGCCGGCCGGAGATCATCTCGGCGGAGATCACGCAGATCCACGCCACCCCCATGCCGACCGAGAGACCGCCGAAAACGCCCGGCAGAATTCCCGGCAGCACAACCTGACTCAGCACATCCCAGCGGCCGCCGCCCAACGTCCGGACCGAGTCCTCCCACAGCGTCGGCAACGCGCGCACCGCGTGCCGGGTGCTGACCATGATCGGGAAGACCGCCGCGAGGAACGTGATGAACACGATCCCGCCCTCGTCGCTGGGAAACAGCAGAATGGCCACCGGCACAACCGCTATCGCCGGGATCGGCCGTGCGAGTTCGGTCAGCGGGCCGAACAAGTCACCCGCCAATCGTGACCGGCCGAGCAGGATGCCGCTGGCCACTCCGACGACCGCCGCCAGCCCGAAGCCGCTGAGGATGCGAATCAGCGACTGCCCCAAGTCAAGCCAGTACGCGTGCGTGCTGACAGCCCGGGTCAGCGCACCGACGATGTCGGTGACGGTCGGCAGCGTGTCGAAGCGCAGCCAGAACCGGACGTGGCCGGCGGTGAGCAGCTGCCACAGCCCGACCGCGGCCACCACCGACGTCAACCGCAGCACCCGTGACCGCCAGGCCGGTGCGGGCTTGCGCGGCTTGGCAATACCGGCCACCGGCACGGCGACGGCCGCGCCGCTGATACTCACGTCGACGGCGGTCATGCGCGCCGCTCCTCAGCATCGCTGCGCTCTGCATCGTCGCCGGCGGTGGTCATGCCGCACCTGCCAATGCTTGTCGATAGTCGATGGGTGTACTGCCCGGGTGTGCGCCCAGGTAGCGTTGCGCGCCCGCAACAGTGTCGAAGGGCAGATAGTTCGCGCCGTCGCGAACCCACACCGACTTGTCGGCGAACCAGCGGGTGCCCAGCTCGGTGTCGGGTACGTAGGCGGCCCGGACGTGCGCCCCGCGGGCGGTGGCCTCGCGGACCGCCTTCAGCAGTTCGGCCGGGGAGGCGCAGGGCTGGGTGGTGTCGGATCCCTGCAGCCACAGTTCGCTGCCGCGCACCGGCGCGGCGGCGTGCAATACGGCGTCATAGTCGATCTTGCGGGTCGAAAACGCCGCGCGCAGTGGGCCGTCCTGAACGAAGTTCGCCACGTCCAGGTTGGCGAAGTCACCGATCGACTTCAGGTATGGCACATCGTTTTTCAGCGCGTCGACGAGCGACGGCTTGAGCGTGGTGTCGAAGGCGGTGCCGCCCGGACCGTTGTAGAGGTAGACGACCTCCTGGGGCAGCCCGCTGGACTCGGCGACGATCCGGGCGGCTTCCAGCGGTGTGGAGTTGAGGAAGTCGGTCGCGTCGAGTTGGGCTTGCAGGAACGCGTCGAGCACATCGGGGTGCGCGGCCGCGTAGGCCCGGCGGACCACCACGCCGTGCAGGGTCGGGTAGTTCAGCTCTGCGCCGTCGTAGAGCAGCTTGGCCTTGCCCTGGTAGACCAACATCCCGGGCCAGGCCACGAACTGCGAAAGCCCTTGCACCTGGCCAGATTCCAGCGAGGACGCGCCGACCTGCGGCTGCTGATTGAGCACGTCGACCCCGGTGGTCGGGTTGATTCCGGCGCCTGCCAGCGCCCGCACCAGGGTGCCGTGACCGGCGGAGCCGACGCTGGCCGAGATCTTCTTGCCGGCCAGATCCGGCAATGTTTTGGATGCCGAACCCGGTTCGACCACAACCATATTCAGCGCGCCCTTGGCGTTGTACCCGGTGACCGAGACGATCTGGGTGGCAGCACGCGGGTTGGCCTGGGTCTTGGATCCGTTGATCAACATCGGATAGTCGCCCATCGATCCGATGTCGATCTTCTCGGCGACCATCTGCGCGGTGATCGGCGCGCCCGTGTCGTAGTCCTCCCACACCACGTGGAACTTGGTGCCGGTGCGCTTGGTGACATCGGCGAGCCGGTGCTCGAGGTATCCCTGAGCGCGCAGCAGCGTGCCCGCAGTCACGGTGTTGATGGTCTTGGACTGGTAGCCGACCACTACGTTGACCGCGTTGCCGGAATCCAGCGCACAGCCGGCGACGACGGTGAGGGCGACTGCGGCCGACGCCAGCCTGGCGGCAAATGTCTTCATGCGGGTCCCGTTTCAGCGGATGAGGTAGGGCATGTTGACGGTGACGGCGCCGGTTGGGCAGCGTGCGGCGCACGGCCCGCAGTACCAACACTCGTCGACATGCATGTAGGCCTTGCCGTTGTCGGGGTTGATGGCCAGCGAGTCCAGCGGGCAGACATCGACACACAGGGTGCAGCCCTCGATACACAGCGACTCATCGATGGTCACCGGGACGTCCAGACGGGTGTTCACCAAAGCCATATCCAGCTCCTGACCGGTTGGTTTCGGAAGAGGTTGCCGCGCATGGTGATCCGGTCACCACGCATCCGGATGTACTCGAGGTCGACGGGACGCCCGTCGCCCAGGCTGGTCAGCCGTTCCAACATCAGCAGCGCCGCACCGTCGGGTACCTA
>DATNFI010000174.1:0-2779 GCA_035606475.1 Mycobacterium sp.
CCACGTCGACGACGTGCGCGGGACGTTCGTTGTCGAGCGAATACGGCTCGCTGCCCGCATCGACGCCGAGAACGAATTCCCCTGCGGGCACGAGCACCGACGTGCCCGCGACTCCCGACCGGCCCGGCGGCAGCGGCGAGCCGGTGCCCAACAACGGCGGCCCCGACCGCATGTTCAGTGCCTGCAGCATGGTCTCGTCGTGCTGGTTCTCGTGGCTGATCACCAGCCCGAACCGGAAGGCGGCGTCGCCGTCATCGTCGGGCAGGGCGTCGAGGTTGTCCAACGCCCTGTCGCGCACGGTGGCGCAGTATGTTCGGGCCTCGGCCGGCGGCAGCAGTGGCAGCTCGACGCGGCTGGCGCGGGAGTGGACGAACGCGTCGTAGAGGCGGTCGACGTCGGGCGACAGCATCCCCGGCCGGTTGGGGTTGCCGTCGCGAAGCAGCCACAACTCTTCCTGCTGACCGATGTGCGCCAGGTCCCACACCAGCGGGCTCATCAACGGGTCGTACTGGCGCAGGAGCTCGGCGTCGTCAAAATCGACGAGCCGCAACGTGCGGTCCCTGGCCTTCGTCAGCTCACGCGCAAGCGTTTCGCGTGTCACAACTCCCCTTGCGCCAATTGGGTGATCGCGGTGTCTATCCCGTATTTCACCGCCCGATCGGAGAAATCGTCGGCCGGACATCGTCCTTTCTCCACCGAACGCACCAACCGCTGCATCGATTCCTCCAGTTCGGCGGGCGCCCGTTCGGCGGCGGTATGCACACAGCGGGTGGCCGCCTCATGCAGCCGTCGGTCGCCGAGGCCGATCTGGGCGGCGCGGTCCCACGCCGTCGCCACGGCCTCGGTGGCTTCTGCGGCGATGTCGGCGGCGACCGGATCGTCGAGCAGCGTGACGAGGGTGAACACCACAGCGGGCCACACCGCGTCGGGCAGGCTGTCGAGGTAGCGGATCTCCAGCCAGCGGCGCGGCCGAACCGGCGGGAACAGCGTGGTCAGGTGGTAGTCGAGATCGGCTTGCGTCGGCCTGCGGTCGCCCAGCAGCACCCGGCCGTCGGCCCAGTCAGCGAACGGCACCCAATCCGTAATCGGAACCGCATCCATCTCCGGCGTCGGGTGCACGAGCATCACCGGCGCCTTCAGCGCATAGCGCGCCCAGTCGCTGGCCGGGTCGTCGCCATTTACGCCAAGGATCGGGCCACAGCGCGCCGAATCCAACTGGCTCCACACCCGCTGCCGCGTCGATTGCCAGCCGGTGAACTGGCCGCCGAGCAGTGGCGAGTTGGCGGCGATCGCGATCATCGTCGGGCCCAACGCGTGCGTCAGCCGCACCCGATCGGCCCACCCGTCGCGCGGTCCGGCATCGAGGTTGACCTGTACCGACGCGGTCGACGTCATCATCGCCGCGCCCGCGTCACCGGTCTGGCTGGCGGTGAAGAACTCCTCCATCGCCCGGTACCGGTCGCCGGGGTTCACCCGCCTGGCCGGGCGCAGCGGGTCGGCGCCCACTAGCAGCAGACCGAGGCCGGCTTGCGCGAACGCCGACCGCAACACCGCCCGGTCGGCAGTCATCGCAGCGATGGCCGCCACCGGCTCATCCATCGGCGGCCCCGACAATTCGACCGCTCCGCCGGGTTCGACGGTGATGGCGCTGCCGCCGGGCAGCGGCGGCACGTCCGCGATCGTGTCAGTCAGCTCGGACCAGTCCGGGCGGCGCATCGGATCGGCAAGGTCGAAGCAGTGCGCCTCGACTTCCAGGCCGACCCGCCCCACCGGACCATCGGCCAGGCAGATCTTTCCGATATGCAGGGCAGCGCTATATGCGCTGGTCAGATCGGCTTTGCCGGCGTTCGATGGGTGCGCGTCGTCCACCTCGGACGTCATGGCGAAGGTCATATCTTCCGGCCCCTTCCGGGTAGGGAACGATCGCGGCCTTCACTCCATCTTCCAGAGACGACCGACAAAGTCGCGCGATTTTTGGATGACGCGTTCGTGACGGGAACCCGAAAACGTTGCCCGTTACTGCCCGAGCGTGTTCTGCATCGCCCCGGCCAGTACGTTCACCGCGGGTCCGCCGTTGCCAGATTGACAGACTTTCGCCTGCAGCAGAACGTTCTCTCGCTTGCGGGTGGTGGTAAAACAGCGCCGGTCGGTGCCCGCCTCTTGCTTCGCCCAGTCGGCGTCGGTCGCGCCGGCCGGGCCGCCGGTGAATGTCCACACCTGGGTGGTGAAGTTGTCCAGGTGCATGGCCGTGGTCAGGCCGCTGCATCCCACGGTCCGGTCGACGACCCGATGGAACGCGCGGTCGGCAGCGTCGGTGGTGGCGAACACGCCGACCGCCTGCTTGGCGAAGTGCGTCTGGTCGTTGTCCGATGTCTGAGTGACCGCACCGTTGAACGACGCCAGATCCGGGTCGGCATACACCTCGGGCAGCCCGATGTCCGCCCAGTTGTTGCAGGCCGGATCGTCGACGTAATACGACTGGAAAGGATCGGTGAACGTCCACGCGAACCGCATTGGCGCGCCGACGATATTGCTCACCGAACCCTTGGCCATCACGGCGTAATTCACCACACCGGGATCGGACGGACGAGCGCCAGCCGGCGCCGCCACCGACAGACCAACGGCCAGACCGACGCCGAACACGGCGGCGATCCGCATGAACTAGACCTTTGCCGACAGCGTTACGTCGATGTTGCCGCGCGTGGCCTTGGAGTAGGGGCAGACCCCGTGCGCCTTGTTCATGAGTTCGTCGGCTGCGCTCTGCTCCAGGCCAGGGAGG
>DATNFI010000175.1:0-8838 GCA_035606475.1 Mycobacterium sp.
CGCCAGGAACGCGATGTAGAACTGGCCCTGCACCGACATCGACCAGATGTGTTGCAGCGGGCTGACCGATTCGCCGGCCCGCAGGTAGTCGGCGACCGTGCTGGCCAGCTCCCAGTTCTGGTAGTAGCCGAGGCTGGCCAGGCTCTGGTCGGCGAAGGTCTCCCACCGGGTCTGCGGCTGGATGAGGATGGTCAGCGCAGCGCAGCCGGCCAGCACCACCACCAGCGACGGCAGCAGCCGTCGCACCAGCCGGATCACCTCGGGAACCGGCGACAGCGACGCCTCCGGATTGAGCGCGGCGCGTAGCAGCTTGCCTCCGAAAAAGAAGCCCGACAGCGCGAGGAACACATCGACCCCGCCGGAAACCCGGCCGAACCACACATGGAACATCGCGACCAGAGCGATGGCTATGCCGCGCAGCCCGTCGAGATCGTGGCGGTAAAACCCGGCCCGGTTTTCCGTCGCCGGTTGCGCTCGGTGCGCAACGCCGGCGTCGGCCGGGCGGGTCAGGGAGATCGTCATGATTGACCGACAATCTACCTAACCCGCCGGCCGACGCGCGTGCTCGAAACCGGCCCGACGGCCGTCCGGTCAGGACTCCAGGATGCGCGTCAGGTACGGAACCATGTTGGTGGTGCGGGCCGTCGTGACCGTGACCGCGGGCTCGGTGGCCTCGATCATCTGGTTGTTGCCGAGATACATCGCGACGCTCTGGGTGCCACCGGGGCCGTAGCAGAGCAGGTCGCCCGGACGTGCCTGTGGCGGTGTGACCTTGCGGCCGACGTTGCACTGCTCGGCGGAGGTGCGGGGCATCTTCACCCCGGCGCCGGCGTACGCGTACTGGATCAGACCGGAGGCGTCGAACCCGACGATGTTGGCCTTTAGACCGGTACCGCGGGTGGGTCCGGCGGAGTCGCCGCCGCCGTACAAAAACGGCACGTTGCGCTGCGACAGCGCGCGCTGGATCACATAGCTGGTGCTCTGTTGGTAGCCGACCAGGGTTGGGCCGGTTGGGTCAGCGCTCGCGACGTGGGGGTTGACCATCGGCAGCGTCAACAACAGGGCCAGGCTGGCCGGGACGGCGAAGCTGCGCTTCATGTAGATCACCTCTCTGTGGCTTCGGCGCGGTGACTTCACGCCTCGGCCGCCGATCCGCCGATTCACCCCGGAAGCCCGTGCGTTGGCCCGCCCCGTTGGGGGCCGCACACCCCACTCAGATCTGTGCGGAGTGGGCCCGTTGGTGAACCGATGAATTCACAACAGTCACTGGGAACACTGTGGCAACAAATGCCTGCAAGAGCCACTTTTTCGGGGTCTTCGGCGAGATTCTTTGTCGTACCGTGATCGAACAGTGATCGCCGACCGCCTTTAGGCCCAAAACGGTGGGCGCCGTTGTGATTTCGCTCTCACCCGAGCGATTCTTCGACACCGGGGTCGCTGTGCCAGTAGGTGCTGCTGAACTCGGTCAACGCCCCGCCCGCTCCCGACGCGAACAGCACGAGCATGATCGCCAACAGCGGCCAGAAGGACAGGTACCAACCCTTCAGCAGCGACACCAGCGGGCCGAGCAGCGCCGCGGCAACCGCGGCACCGATACCGCCCCACACCACCGGATAGATGTAGAAGTCGACGCCGAACGGCGCGGGCGGACAGTCGCCGACGCAGGTGTCCTTGAGGAAGCCGAAAAGCCTTGAATACCAATCGGTCCCGAAGGCAAGCACGGCGAGGAGCGCGAGCAGGGCCAGCAACGCGGCGACATCCCAGGGGACCAGCCGCAGCCGCAGCACCCGTGGCGGGGAGTCATCGTGGTGGCTGGGCGACGGGTCATCGAACTGCGGGGGCGAAGCCATGGTGGCCTCAATGCTGCCGGATGCCCGGCCTTTTAGCGACTAAAGCCACGCGCTCTACTCTCATCCTTTATGGCCGCGCAGACTCCCGGGCTCACGCCCGAGCAGATCAGCGCGATCGACGCGGCCCACCTCTGGCACCCGTACAGCACGATCGGGGCCGAAACGATACCTCCGGTGGTCGCGGTCGGTGCCCACGGCGTCTGGCTCACGCTGGTCCGCGATGGCCGGCAGATCGAGGTCATCGACGCGATGAGCTCGTGGTGGACGGCGGTCCACGGACATGGCCACCCGGTGCTCGATGCGGCGATCACGCGCCAGCTGGCCACCATGAACCACGTCATGTTCGGCGGACTGACCCATGAGCCCGCCGCCCGGCTCGCGCAACTGCTCGTCGAGATCACCCCTGCGGGTCTGGAGACGGTCTTCTTCAGCGACTCCGGCTCGGTCTCGGTAGAGGTCGCGGTCAAGATGGCGCTGCAGTACTGGCGCAGCCGCGGACTGCCGGGCAAGCGGCGGCTGATGACCTGGCGGGGGGGATACCACGGCGACACCTTTACGCCGATGAGCATCTGCGACCCCGACGGCGGCATGCACTCGCTCTGGACTGACGTGCTGGCCCATCAGGTGTTCGCCCCGCAGGTGCCAAGCGACTACGAGCCGGCCTACGTGGCGGCGTTCGAGACGCAACTGGCCGAGCATGCCGCCGAACTGGCCGCTGTCGTGGTCGAGCCGGTGGTCCAGGGCGCCGGCGGGATGCGGTTTCACGACCCCCGCTACCTGACCGAGTTACGGGACATCTGTCGACGGCACGACGTGTTGCTGATCTTCGACGAGATCGCCACCGGCTTCGGCCGCACCGGCGAGCTGTTCGCCGCCGACCATGCCGGCGTCAGCCCCGACATCATGTGCGTCGGCAAGGCGCTGACCGGCGGTTACCTCAGCCTGGCCGCCACACTCTGTACCACCGACGTCGCCCACACCATCTCCGGCGGCGAGGCCGGGGCGCTGATGCACGGGCCGACCTTCATGGCCAACCCGCTGGCCTGCGCCGTCTCCGTCGCGGCGGTGGAGTTGCTGCTCGGCCAGGACTGGCGCTCGACCGTCGCCGAGATCAGCGACGGCCTGGCCGCCGGACTGGAGCCGGCGCGCGGATTGCCAGGGGTGACCGATGTCCGGGTCCGCGGAGCGATCGGCGTCATCGAATGCGACCGTCCCGTCGACCTGGCGATCGCCACCCCGGCGGCCCTGGACCGCGGTGTCTGGCTACGGCCGTTCCGCAACCTCGTGTACGCGATGCCGCCGTTCATCTGCACACCACAGCAGATCGCGCAGATCACCTCCGCGATGGTGGAGGTCGCCCGACTCACCGGCTCTCGTAGGCTCTAGGGCGATGACCCAGATCGAAACCTCCCCGTTGGCCTGGCTGGAGGCACATGCCGTACAGCGCCGACAGGCCGGGCTGCGACGGACCCTGCGGCCGCGGCCAGCGGTGGCCACCGAGCTCGATTTGGCATCCAACGACTACCTCGGCCTGTCCCAGCACCCGGACGTCATCGAAGGCGGAGTCGACGCGCTGCGGACCTGGGGTGCCGGTGCGACCGGCTCGCGGCTGGTCACCGGCAACACCTCCCTGCACGAAGAGCTGGAGTCCAGCCTTGCCGAATTCGTCGGCGCCGCAGCGGGTTTGGTGTTTTCGTCGGGCTACACCGCCAACCTGGGCGCGGTGGTCGGGCTGTCCGGTCCGGGCTCGCTGCTGGTGTCGGATGCACTGTCACACGCCTCGCTGGTCGACGCGTGCCGGCTATCGCGGGCGCGGGTCGTGGTTACCGCGCACCGCGACATCGACGCCGTCGACGCGGCGCTGGCCGCGCGCGACGAGGAGCGCGCCGTGGTGATCACCGAGTCGGTGTTCTCCACCGACGGGGCGCTGGCCCCGATCCGCGAACTGCACGAGGTCTGCCGTCGGCACCGGGCCTTGCTGATCGTCGACGAGGCCCACGGCCTGGGTGTGCGGGGCGCCGGCGGACGCGGGTTGCTGCATGAGCTGGGCCTGGCCGGTGCGCCCGACGTGGTGATGACGACGACACTGTCCAAGGCGTTCGGCAGCCAGGGCGGCGCGGTCCTGGGGTCGGTCGCGGTTCGCGATCACCTCATCGACGCCGCCCGGCCGTTCATCTTCGACACCGGCCTGGCGCCCGCGGCCGTCGGCGCGGCGCTGGCCGCACTTCACGTCCTGCTGCGCGAGCCGTGGCGGCCGGAGGCCGTGTTGCGTTTTGCGGCCGCGCTGGCCCGGATCTGCGGCGTGGACGAGGTGCCACAGTCCGCGGTCGTGTCGGTGATCCTCGGCGAGCCGGAGGTGGCGCTGGCTGCCGCGATGGCCTGCCTGGACGCCGGCGTGCGGGTGGGCTGCTTTCGTCCACCGACCGTGCCGGCGGGCACCTCCCGCCTGCGGCTGACCGCCCGCGCATCGCTGAACGACGACGACCTCGAGCTGGCTCGTACGGTGTTGACCGACGTGCTGGCCGCCGCCCGGCGTTGACAGTCCTGGTCGTCACCGGGACAGGCACCGGGGTCGGTAAGACCATCGCCACTGCGGCGCTGGCGGCGGCCGCCCGTCAGGCCGGCATTCCCGTCGCCGTCTGCAAGCCGGTGCAAACCGGCACCGCCGCCGGTGATGACGATCTCGCCGAGGTGACGCGGCTGACGGGGATCAGCAAGGTAGTCGGGCTGGCCCGCTATCCGGCGCCGATGGCGCCGCTGGCCGCCGCCGAGCAGGCCGGCCGGGCGTTGCCCAGCAAGCGCACCATGTTGAAACTCATTAACGCTGTTGATCATCCGGGGCAGCTGACTCTGGTCGAGGGCGCCGGCGGGCTGCTCGTCGAACTGGCCGACGGCGGAGTGACGTTACGCGACCTGGCGGCCGACCTGGGAGCCGCGGTGCTGGTGGTTACCACCGCGGACCTCGGAACCCTCAACCACACCGCTCTGACGTTGGAATCGCTTGCCGCGCATAATCTTCCGTTCGCCGGGCTAGTGATCGGGAACTGGCCGCTGCCACCTGGGGTGGTGGAGGCGTCCAACAGATCCGCGCTGGTGCGCCTCGGCCCGCTGCGCGCCGAGCTGCCCGCGGGGGCCGGCCAGCTGAGCACCGCCGAGTTCACCGCGATGAGTGCACACGCGTTCGACCGCGACTGGGTGACCGGTCTTCTCGGCTGATGGTGCATTCGGTCGAACTGCTCTTCGACGCCGACACCGAGGCGCGGCTTCGGCAGATCTGGGCTGACCTGGACGCCGCGGACCTACCCGTCCGCGTTCCGGCCGGCCGCCCCCACGTCACGGTGGCGGTGGCCGAGCGCATCGCACCCGATGTCGACGAATTGCTGCTACCGATCACGCGGCAACTGCCTCTTCCGTGCAGCGTCGGGGCGCCGCTGCTCTTCGGCCAATCGAACGCGGTACTGGCCCGACTGATCGTCCCGACCACCGAGCTGCTCGCCCTGCACGCCGCGGTGCATCGCGTGTGCGGCCCGCACCTGCTGCCCGGCCCACTGCCGCACAGCCTGCCCGGGCACTGGACACCGCACATCACATTGGCTCGCCGGGTCGAAGGAGCACAACTCGAACCGGTGCTACGCATTGCGGGTCGGCCCGCCGAAATCCACGGCACCCTAACGGCTTTGCGTCGTTGGGACGGCGCCCAACGCGTCGAGAATCCGATCGGCTGATCTGCCGGCCGCCGTCAGCCCGATGCGGGTTCGAACCGGACGAAAACGCCCTTCGACGTCGGGGTGTTGCTGATCTCCGCAACGCTGTCCAACGGCACCAGCACGTTGGTTTCGGGATAGTAGGACGCTGCCGAGCCGCGGGCCGCCGGATATCCGACCACTCGAAAACCTTTGGCGCGCCGCTCAATACCGTCAACCCAGGTGCTGACGAGGTCGACGAGCTGGCGGTCGGCCAAGCCCAGCGCCTCGATGTCTTCGGGGTTGATCAGCACCACCCGGCGCCCGTTGTGGATGCCCCGGTAGCGGTCATCGAGTGCGTACGGGACGGTGTTCCACTGGTCGTGCGAGCGCATCGTCTGCAGCACCAGGTGGCCGTCCGGCGGCCGGATCCGATCGAAAGTGTTGCAGGTGAATACCGCTTTGCCCGAGGGCGTCGGGAATCGATGCTCGTTGACCGGGTTCGGCAGTCGGAAACCTCCGGGCTTTCGTACCCGTGCATTGAAATCGTCAAAGTCGGGGACTACCCGCGAGATTCGTTGCCGAATCGTGTCGTAGTCGGCTTCGAAGTCCTCCCAGTGAATGCCAGGAGTGTCGTCGAGGGTGCGCCGGGCCAGTCGGCAGATGATCGCGACTTCGCTCAGCAGGTGCTCCGACGGCGGGCTCAGACGGCCGTGTGATTGGTGGACGATGCTCATCGAGTCCTCGACCGTCACGAACTGCTCACCGGTGGCCTGCAGGTCGCGGTCGGTCCGGCCCAGCGTCGGCAGAATCAGCGCCGTCTCGCCGCAGACGGCGTGGGAGCGGTTGAGCTTGGTGGAGACATGTGCGGTGAGTCGACAGGCGCGCATTGCCTGTTCGGTCAGATCGCTGTCCGGAGTGGCCCGCACAAAGTTGCCGGCGAAACCGACAAAAACTTTGGCCTGACCGTCGCGCATGGCGCGGATGGCGTTCACCGCGTCCAAGCCGTGCTTGCTCGGGGGAGTGAACCCGAACTCGCGCTCCAGGGCGTCCAGGAATGTCGGAGGCATCTGTTCCCAGATCCCCATCGTGCGGTCGCCCTGCACGTTGCTGTGCCCGCGCACTGGGCAGGCGCCGGCCCCGGGGCGACCCAAATTGCCGCGCAGCATCAGGAAGTTGACGATTTCGCGGATCGTCGGGACCCCATACTTCTGCTGGGTGATCCCCATCGCCCAGCAGACGATGATCTTCTTGCTGGCGAGCACTCGCTCGACGACCTGCTCGATCTCGGCGCGGCGCAGCCCGGTTGTGGCCTCGATCTCCGGCCAGGAGATCTGACCGACGTGTTCGGCGAATTCGCTGAATCCGGTGGTGTTCGCGTCGATGAAGTCGCGGTCGAGCACCGTGCCGGGTGCGACGGACTCGGCTTGCAACAGCAAGGCGTTGAGGGCCTGGAAGAGCGCGAGGTCGCCACCGGGCCTGATGTGCAGGAACTGATCGGCGATCGTGGTTCCGCGGCCGATGATCCCACGCAGCTTCTGCGGGTTCTTGAAGCGAATCAGCCCGGCCTCCGGCAGCGGATTGACCGCGACCACGTGTCCGCCATTGCGCTTGGTCTCCTCGAGCGCGGAGAGCATGCGCGGCATATTCGTGCCCGGGTTGATGCCGACCGCGAACACCAGGTCGGCTTCGTGGATGTCATCGAGGCTGACCGTGCCTTTGCCGGTCCCGAGGGTCTCCTGCAACGCGGAGCCGCTGGACTCGTGGCACATGTTGCTGCAGTCGGGAAGGTTGTTGGTGCCCAACGCCCGTGCGAACAGTTGCAGCAGGAACGCCGCCTCGTTGCTGACCCGGCCTGAGGTGTAAAACAGCGCCTCGTCGGGCGAGTCGAGTTCGCGGAGGTGCGTCGAGAGCAGCTCGAGCGCGCCGTCCCAGCTGATCGGTTCGTAGTGGTCGGCACCGGGACGCTTGACCATGGGCTCGGTCAGTCGGCCCTGCTGGTTGAGCCACATGTCGGACTCGGCCAGCAGCCGCGGAATCGAGTGTTCGCGGAAGAACTCCCGCGTGATCCGCCGGGTTGTCGCCTCGTCGTTGATGTGTTTGGCGCCGTTTTCGCAGTACTCGTTGATGTGCCGGTGCTTGGGATCCGGCTCGGGCCAGGCGCATCCCGGGCAGTCGGTGCCGTTGGCCTGGTTGATGCTCAGCAGATTCACCGCGGCGCGGCGCGGCGAGGTTTCTTCCAGCGAGTACTGCATGGCGTGGATGACGCCGGGAACCCCGGTTGCCCATTGCTTGGGCGGCGTGACTTTCAGCCGCTCGTCACTCGAATGATCTTCTGCCATCGGATCCGCCTGCTCGGCACGTGGGTCGTTCGCCGGAGATGCCCAGCATAACGCCGCGCCCGACGTTGGATACGCTCCCAACCATGGGTCGGGTAACGGCACGTCGACCGGTCCGGCATGTGAGTGCCGGGACGGCGGAGCGACGCCCCGAGACCCTGGCCGTGGAGGAGCCGCTCGAGATCCGGGTCAACGGCACGCCGATCACGGTGACCATGCGGACGCCAGGTTCGGATTTCGAACTGGCACAAGGCTTCCTGCTTACCGAAGGCGTCATCACCCGCCGCGACGACGTGGAAGCCATTCGTTATTGCAGCGGGGCGGGCCCGGACGGACTGAACACCTACAACGTCCTCGACATCACGCTGGCCGCCGGCGTGCCCGCTCCCGACACCGACGTGACCCGCAACTTCTACACCACCTCGTCATGCGGCGTGTGCGGCAAGGCCTCATTGGACGCGGTCCGGCTCAGCAGCCGGTACCCGGTGGGCGATCAGGTACTCCGCATCGATTCCCGTACCCTCACCGCCTTGCCCGGCCGACTGCGGTCGGCGCAGAAAGTATTCGCCACCACCGGGGGGCTGCACGCCGCCGGCTTGTTCGACGTCGACGGCGCACTGCTGGCTTCGCGCGAGGACATCGGACGGCACAACGCCGTCGACAAGGTGATCGGCTGGGCGCTCGAAAACGATCGAATACCGCTGCAGGATGCCGTGCTGCTGGTCAGTGGGCGGGCGTCCTTCGAGCTGACGCAGAAGGCGGTGATGGCCGGCGTGCCGATGCTGGCCGCGGTATCGGCCCCGTCGTCGCTGGCCGTCGATTTGGCATCCGAATCCGGTCTGACGCTGGTCGCTTTTCTGCGGGGCGACTCGATGAACATCTACTCGCGGCCCGACCGGATTCACGATGACGGCTGACCCGAGTCGGCGCTGAGTTAGGCACTGAACAGCAGATAAAGCCCGGTGA
>DATNFI010000176.1:0-26769 GCA_035606475.1 Mycobacterium sp.
GCGAATCGTGTTGCACGCCAAAGATCGTGGATGTTCACACCCCGGCTGCACCGTTCCGGGCTACCTGTGCGAAGTGCACCACTGCACGCCGTATTGCACCCACCCCGTCACCGGCATCGACAACCTCACCTTGGTCTGCGGTCCCCACCACAAGCTGGCCGAATACGGCTGGAGCACCCGCAAAAACCAACGGGGCCACACCGAATGGATCCCACCGGCGCACCTCGATCGAGGCCAACCCCGCATCAACACCTACCACCACCCCGAGAAACTGCTGCTAAGGGATGACGAGGACCCGTAAGGCCTTGCGCTAGTCCAGCGTTGGTGCGCAGCGCAGCACCGCGCCAACCCCGCCGGCGGGCCGCTACGTGGGAGTCACTGGTATCTAAGACGACGAGGGGAATTAGGACAGCGTCGCCCGCACGCACACCGTGACGTAGGGCAGTGCAAGGCCGCCGGCGTTGGCCAGCGCGGGATGGGTGGCCAGCAATTCGCGGACCCGGTCCAGCGTCTTGGTACGCACCTGGGTCGGCGAGGTGATGCAGTAGCTTCGCGACGCGACCAGATCGATCAACGCTTGCGGCGTCAGGTAATTCGTCCACTCGACCTGATGCCGATCCACCTCGGTGAATGGCGCGGGCAGTGTGACGTGGTCGCGCATCGGGTCGCCGTCGCGACCGATGATGCTGCCCAATTCCCTTACCCAGCCTGATCTTTCGTCGCGGGTGTTCCACACCAAACCCAGTCGACCGCCCGGCCGCAGCACCCGCGCCAACTCGGGGATTGCGCGCGCCGGATTGAACCAGTGCCACGCCTGCGCGACGAGCACCGCGTCAACACTGTTGTCCGCCAACGGAATTTCCTCAGCCGTACCGAGCAGCGCCGGGGTGTCGGGCAGCGATGTGCGCAGCATTTCCAGCATCTCGGCGATCGGGTCGACGGCGACCACGTCCAGCCCGCGTTCCACCAGTCGGCTGGTCAGCTTGCCGGTCCCGGCGCCGAGGTCGAGCACGTCGCGCGCGCCGGACGGCAGCAGCCAATCGATCGCGTCCGGCGGATACGACGGGCGCCCACGTTCGTACGCGGCCGCTTCAGAGCCAAATGACAATGAGCGGGCCTGTGAAGACTGAGTCACCGCGAACACGCACCCTTCGCCGCGGCCAAATCCAGGGTCTGTCGCACCAATTCCCCGACCGCGTCGGTCTCCACCAGGAATCCGTCGTGCCCGTAGATCGAATCGACCACCTGAAGCCCATCGCACCCCGGCAAGAACGAGGCCAACTCCTCCTGCAGCCGCAGCGGGTAGAGCCGGTCCGAGGTGATCCCGCCGACCACCGCCGGCACCGGACAGCCACGCAGCGCGGCCTCGACACCGCCTCGGCCCCGACCGACATCGTGACTGGACAGCGACTCGGTGAGCACCACATAGCTGCCGGCATCGAAGCGCGACACCAGCTTGCTGCCCTGATGCTGCAGATAGCTCTGCACGGCATAGCGGCCACCGGATGCCGGATCCGCAGGATCTTCATCACCCTGAGCCTCGTTGGCGAACCGGGTGTCCAACTCGGCCTCGCCGCGGTAGGTCAGGTGGGCGAAGCGGCGGGCGATCTCCAGCCCGGTGTCCGGGCTGCAACCGGTGTCGTAGTAGTCGCCACCCTGCCAGGCGGGGTCGGCCTTGATCGCCGCGATCTGGGTGCACTGCGTCCCGATCTGGTCGGCAGTGGCACGCGCCCCCACGGCCAACAGCAGGCCGGCGCCCACCGCCTCGGGATGCGAAACCATCCACTCCAGCGCTCGCGCGCCGCCCATCGATCCACCGAGCACAGCCGCGACTTCGGTGATGCCCAGCGCCGCAAGCGCCGCCACGTCGGCCTCGACTTGATCCCGGATCGACACCAAGGGAAACCTTGAGCCCCAAGGCTTTCCATCCGACGCGAGTGAGCTCGGCCCGGTCGAGCCTCGGCAGCCGCCCAGCACATTCGTGGCAACCGCGCACCATCTGTCGGTGTCGATCGGCGCGCCCGGTCCCGCGATTCCGTCCCACCAGCCCGGCGTGGGATGCCCGCGTCCGACCGGACCGGTGATGTGCGAGTCGCCGGTGAGTGCATGCAGGACGACGACGACGTTGTCGCGGGTTGGCGACAATTCGCCCCAGCGTTGAACGGCGATGCTGACGTCGTCGAGCACCACGCCGTTTTCCAGCGTCAGCGAGCCCACATCGACGATGCCAACCTCGCCTTCGGCGGGCAGCGTCTGTGTCGGCATGTCAGAGATTGTCACCTGCGGACTCCTCAGAACGCCGCCGCGGCATGCGGATCGCGGTCGCCGGCAGCTGCGACGCCGCCATATGGACGAGCGGCGGCGAAGCCCAGTTCGAGGTCGGCCACGATGTCGTCAATACCCTCGATACCCACCGCCAGCCGCACCAAACCGGGGCTCACCCCGGCGGACAGCTGCTCGGCGGCGCTGAGCTGGGCATGGGTGGTCGAGGCGGGGTGAATCACCAGCGACCGCACGTCACCGATGTTGGCGACGTGGCTGTGCAGCTTCAGCGCGTTGACGAATGCCTTGCCGGCATCGACTCCGCCGGTCAGCTCGAAGGACAGCACGGCTCCAGTTCCTTTGGGCGCCAGCTGCTTTGCTCGCTCGTGCCACGGCGAGCTCGGCAGCCCCGCGTAGTTGACCGACAGCACTTGGTGATGGCCGTCCAGGTATTCGGCCACCCGCTGCGCGTTGTCGACGTGTCGCTCGATGCGCAGGCTCAGTGTTTCCAGTCCCTGGGCAACCAGGAACGCGTTGAACGGCGAGGCGGCCGAACCGAGGTCGCGCAGCAGTTGCACCCGCGCCTTGAGCGCGAACGCCGGCGGCCCGAGTTCGGCGTACACCACCCCGTGGTAGCTGGGGTCGGGCACGGTGAACCCGGGAAAACGGCCCTGGGTCCAGTCGAAAGTGCCGCCGTCGACGATCACTCCGGCGATCGCAGCGCCATGGCCACCGAGGTATTTGGTGGCCGAATGCACCACGATGTCGGCGCCCTGGGCGATCGGCTGGATCAGATACGGGGTCGCGACGTTGTTGTCGACGATCAGCGGTATGCCGCTCTCGTGCGCCACCGCGGAGACACCCGGGGTGTCCAGGATGTCAATCTTCGGATTGGAGATCGTCTCGGCGAAGAACGCCTTGGTGTTGGGTCGCACCGCGGCCCGCCACGACTCCAGATCGTCGGGGTCATCGACGAAGCTGACCTCGATGCCCAGCTTGGGCAGCGAGTAGTGGAACAGGTTGTAGGTGCCGCCGTAGAGCCTGGGGCTGGACACGATGTGATCACCGGCGGCGGCCAGGTTCAGGATCGCGAACGTCTCGGCAGCCTGGCCCGAGGACAGGAACAGGGCGGCCACCCCGCCTTCCAGCGCGGCGATGCGTTGCTCGACGACGTCGGTGGTCGGGTTGCCGATGCGGGTGTAGATATTGCCCGGTACTTCCAGCCCGAACAGCGCCGCGGCATGCGAGGTGTCCTCGAAGACGTAGGACGTGGTCTGGTAGATCGGCAGCGCGCGGGCGCCGGTGGCCGGGCAGGGTTGCTGGCCGACATGGATCTGCTTGGTTTCGAACGACCAGTGGTCGGTGGGATCGGTGTCAGGAGTGTTATCAGAACTCATGGTGGTTGCTTTCTGAGAAAGATTTGTCGGTTGCGAAGGCGGCCGGTGACGTCATCTCAACCACGACGTCAACCAGCGGTCCGGTTCAGCAGCTACGACGCATGATGGGCCAGCCCACATAGGTGCGCATCAGGTTTCCCTGTCTACTCCGGGGGGCCCATCACGGCGGACCCGCGCTTGCCGCGTAGCCACTATCGGCTACGAAACCCGGTCTTCACCCGGAGCACCCCACCGCGGTTGGAGGGTTGCCGGCCAGCAAGCCGGGGCTTGACGCTGGCACTCATGACCAAAGCGAAGCTTAGCTCATCAAGGCGAACGCATGCCAGCGGCCAGATCGAGGTCGACAACAGCGAAAACACGCTTGATAACGTGGCAGCAAGATTCACCGCGAACCCCCTCAGGATCTAACCGATATCGGGAGAAACACCGTGAGCGCCGACCAGCCCACCATCATCTACACGCTCACCGACGAGGCGCCCCTGCTGGCGACCTATGCGTTTCTGCCGATCGTGCGGGCCTTCGCCGAACCGGCCGGCATCACGATCCAGACCAGTGACATCTCGGTGGGGGCGCGGATCCTGTCCGAATTCTCCGACTACCTGACCGACGAGCAGCAGGTGCCGGACAACCTGGGCGAGCTGAGCCGGTTGACCAAAAAGGCCGACACCAACATCATCAAGCTGCCCAACATCAGCGCGTCGGTGCCGCAGTTGGTGGCCGCGGTCAAGGAACTGCAGGGCAAGGGATTCAAGATTCCGGACTTCCCGCAAACCGTGAAATCCGACGAGGACAAGGAAATCCGCGACCGCTACGCCAAGTGCCTCGGCAGCGCGGTGAACCCCGTTCTGCGACAGGGTAACTCGGACCGCCGCGCCCCGAAGGCGGTCAAGGAGTATGCCCGCAAGCATCCGCACAGCATGGCCGAATGGTCGCAGGCGTCGCGCACACACGTCGCGACCATGAAGACGGGTGACTTCTACCACGGCGAGAAGTCGATGACGCTGGACCGCGACCGCGACGTCAAGATGGAGCTGAAGACCAACAGCGGCAAGACAATCGTGCTGAAACCGAAGGTGTCGCTGCGCGACGGCGACGTCATCGACAGCATGTACATGAGCCGCCAGGCGCTCATCGACTTCTACGAGGCGGAGATCGAGGACGCCTACAAGACCGGCGTGATGTTCTCGCTGCACGTCAAGGCCACCATGATGAAGGTGAGCCACCCCATCGTCTTCGGGCACGCCGTCAAGACCTTCTACAAGGAGGCTTTCGACAAACACGAGGAGTTGTTCGACGAGCTCGGCGTCAACGTCAACAACGGACTGGTCGACCTGTACGACAAGATCGCGACGCTGCCCGCCTCGCAGCACGACGAGATCATCCGCGACCTGCACGCCTGCCACGAGCACCGGCCCGAGCTGGCGATGGTCGATTCGGCCAAGGGCATCAGCAACTTTCACTCACCGAGTGACGTGATCGTCGATGCCTCGATGCCGGCGATGATCCGCGCGGGCGGCAAGATGTACGGCGCCGACGGACGCCAGAAGGACACCAAGGCGGTCAACCCGGAATCCACGTTCTCCCGCATCTACCAGGAGATCATCAACTTTTGTAAGACGCACGGACAGTTCGATCCGACCACGATGGGCACCGTGCCCAACGTCGGTCTGATGGCGCAGCAGGCCGAGGAATACGGCTCGCACGACAAGACTTTCGAGATTCCCGAGACCGGTGTCGCTGAGATCGTCGACATCGAGACCGGCGAAGTGTTGCTGAGCCAGAACGTCGAAGAGGGCGACATCTGGCGGATGCCGATTGTGACCGACGCCGCGATCCGGGACTGGGTCAAGCTCGCCGTGACCCGCGCACGCAACTCCGGCATGACGGTGGTGTTCTGGCTGGACACCGAGCGACCGCATGAGGTCGAGCTGCGTAAGAAGGTGAAGGCCTATCTAAAGGACTACGACACCGAGGGCCTGGATATCAACATCATGCCTCAGGTGTGGGCGATGCGGTACACCATCGAGCGCGCGATCCGTGGGCAGGACACCATCGCCGCGACCGGAAACATCTTGCGCGACTACCTGACTGACCTGTTCCCGATCCTGGAGCTGGGTACCAGCGCCAAGATGCTGTCGATCGTGCCGCTGATGGCAGGCGGCGGAATGTACGAGACCGGCGCGGGCGGCTCGGCGCCCAAGCATGTGCACCAGCTGGTCGAGGAGAATCACCTGCGGTGGGACTCGCTCGGCGAATTCCTGGCGCTGGGAGCATGTTTCGAGGACATCGGGATCAAGACCGGCAACGAGCGGGCCAAGATCCTGGGCAAGACGCTCGACGACGCGATCGGCACGCTGCTGGACAACAACAAGAGTCCGTCGCGCAAGACCGGCGAGCTCGACAACCGCGGTAGCCAGTACTACCTGGCGCTGTACTGGGCTCGGGAACTCGCCAAGCAGCACGACGACGAGCAACTGCGCAAGCACTTCGCCGCGTTGGCCGAGGAGCTGGGCAAGGACGAAGACACGATCGTTTCCGAACTCGCTGCGGCGCAAGGCGAATCCGTTGATATCGGCGGCTACTACCGGCCTGACGACGAGAAGACCATCGCGGTGATGCGGCCGAGCAAGACGCTCAACGCCGCCCTGGCGTCCGTACGCGAGGACTGAGCGTCAGTCCACCAGGCCGCGTAGCGTCTCGATCAGCTTGACCCGCTCGTTGGCGGTGGCTGCGACCGGCGCCACGTTCAGCGTGGTCACGCCGGCCTCGCGGAAGGCCGCGATCCGTTCCTTGACGAACCCGGGCGATCCGATCAGCGAAACATCGCGCACCAACTCGTCGGGCACCGCCTTGGCGGCGGCTTCCTTGTCGCCGGCGAGGTAGAGCTCCTGGATGCGGTCGGCCTGCGGCCCGTAGCCGTATCGGCTGGCCAGCGTGTGGTAGAAGTTCTTGCCCTTGGCACCCATGCCGCCGATGTAGAGCGCGAGATGCGGCTTGACGATTTCCCGTAGCGGCTCGACGTTTTCGCCGATCGCCAAGGTCGGCCCGGCGAACACCTCGAGGTCGCCCAACACCGGGTCGCGCTTGGACCGGCCCGCGGCCAGCGCCGTGCCCCAGACGTCCTGTGCCTTCTCGGGAAGGAAGAAGATCGGCTGCCACCCCTCGGCGAGTTCGGCGGCCAGCTCGACGTTCTTGGGTCCGAGCGCGGCGATGAGAATCGGAATGCGTTCGCGGACAGGCTTATTGATCAGCTTCAAGGGCTTGCCCAGGCCGGTGCCCCGATCGGCCGGCAACGGGATCTCGTAGTGCTCGCCCTGGTATTGCAGCTTCTCGCGCCGCCAGACCGCGCGGCAGATCTCGATGACCTCGCGGGTACGGGCGATCGGCGCGTCGTAGCGAACGCCGTGGAAGCCCTCGATCACCTGGGGCCCGGATGCGCCGAGCCCAAGGGTGTATCGGCCGTCGGAGACGTAGTCCAGCCCAGCGGCGGTCATCGCGGTCAGCGTCGGCGTGCGGGTGTAGAGCTGCAGGATGCCCGATGCCAGCTCGACCCGGTCGGTGCTGGCCGCCAGGTAGCCGAGCGCGCTCACCGCGTCGTACGAATATGCCTCGGGGACAAAGACAATGTCCAAGCCGGCGCGCTCCAGGTCGGCCACCTCGGCGGCGACCTCCTTGAAACCGCCCGCGTAGTTGATCCCTAGTCCGATGCGCATGCCTGGCTCCCTATGCTTTAGGCCCGCGCGAACTGGTCGGCCAGTTCGACGGCTTCCTGCTGGATTCTCGGAAATTGTGCGCCCATCGCTTCGGACAATGCCGTCGCTCCGGAAAGCGGTCGCACCATCACCTTAAAGTCGTCGATCAGACCGTCCGCATTGACGTGGATGAAGTCGCAGCCGTTGACCGTGACGCCGGGGGCGCCGACGATGCCGGTCTCGAACTCCAGCGCGTGCAGACCGGCCTCGCTGTCGTGGATTTCGCGCACGTAGCGGAAGTTCTCGAAGACCCGCAGCACCCCGCCCAGGATCGCCGCGGTGATCGGCTTGCCGACGTAGGGCTTGAAGGCCACCGGGCTGGTGAACACGACGTCGTCGGCGAGCAGGGCCTGGACGGCGGCTTCGTCGCGATCTTCGACCGCCTTGCGGAAGGGATGCATCGGATACCTCGAGTGGTCAATTTGTTGAGTAGGTGTGCTCGACAGTAGAGGCTCGTGCCTCGGTATGTCTATAGGCGAATAATCAATTTGTTTATTATTGTCGAGGTACGATCGCCAGATGTCGCTGCGTGACGCCGTGCTGGCGGCTCTGCTCGAGGGGGAGTCGTCCGGCTATGACCTGGCCAAAGACTTCGACGCCTCGGTGGCGAACTTCTGGATGGCCACACCGCAGCAGCTGTACCGGGAGCTCGAGCGGCTCGCTGAGCAGGGCCTGATTCAGGCGCGCATCGTCACGCAGGAGCGCCGGCCCAACAAGCGGATGTTCTCGCTGACCGAGGCGGGTTATGAGGAGATCCGGCAGTTCACCGCGCGGCCGCCGAAGCCGTCGGCCATCCGCGACGATCTGCTGATCAAAGTCTCGGCCTTCGACGTCGGCGACACCGCCGCGGTGCGCGACCTGATCGCCGAACGCCGTGACCGGGCCGAGGCGAAAGTTCAACGCTACGAGCGGCTGCGCACCCGGATTCTCGACGGCCGCAGCGAAGAGGAATTCCTGGCCACGGCTCCGCGGGTGGGACCGTATCTGACGTTGATGCGCGGGATTTCCTACGAAGAAGAGAACGTTCGCTGGGCCGACCGCGCCCTGGCAATCGTCGAACAGCGTCACGGCGCCGGGTCGGCCAGCGCCTAGCTGGCCGGCGGGTTGTCGACCGCTCGCGGCCGCTGGATGTGCTCGCTGAGGAAGTCGTTGATCACGGCGGTGACCCGCTCCGGCGCCTCGAACATCGGGATGTGCCCAACGCCGTCGAGTTCGGTGATGCGGGTGCCATGCGGCAGCTGGGCCTGGAAGTAGCGGTGCGAGCGTGGCGCGGGGAACACCCGATCCTTCTCGCAGAGCACCAGATGCGCGGGCACCGCGGTCTGGGCCAGCTCGAGCAGGCCGGGCTGCAGCAGCGCCTTGGTCAGCAGCTGGAAGTAGGCCGGGCAATGCGCCACGTCGTCGACGATGGCCGCGAGCTGCTCGTCGGTGACGCCGTCGGGGGTCCCGCTGATCGGCAGCGTGGACAGCTGACGGGTGAAGGGCAGGCGCAGCGCCTTGGGTCCCAGCAACCGGGCGAACGCCCAGAACGGCATGCCCGACACGAACTTCGCGATCACCTCGAATTTGGCCGGCGTCCAGCGCGTCCACCCGCCGGCGGGCGCGATGCCGGTGACCGTGCGGGCCCGTCCGCGGCGTTCCAATTCGAAGGCCACCCAGCCGCCGAGCGAGTTGCCGACGATGTGGGCGGTGTCCCAGCCCAATTGGTCGAGCTGCCGCTCGACGTGATCGGCCAGCACCGCCGAACTCAGAAACCAGGTGCCCGACTTGGGGCCGCCGTGGTGGCCCGCCATCGTCGGGGCGAAGACCTCGTAGGAGCCGGTGTCGGCCAGTTGCTGGGCGACGTCGTTCCAGACCAGCTGCGAGATCAGGAACGGATGTAGCAGCACGACCGGTTCGCCTGAGCCCAGATGGATGGGCGCGCGGTTGGTCACCGAAGGCGACGGCGAGTGAGCGAAGCTCACGAGCGAGGAGCCGAGCTAGTAGTCACAGTGCGACAGTAAAGGCGATACCCGCGGTACCGCAAGAAGCGCCGGTGCCGGCGTGAAAAGATTGAGCCATCATGACGAACGCTCCTGGATCCAGCCGGGTTTTCTCCGGCGTGCAGCCCACCTCCGATTCGCTCCACCTCGGAAATGCGCTGGGCGCCGTCACCCATTGGGCCCAGTTGCAAGACGACCACGACGCGTTCTTCTGCGTCGTTGACCTGCACGCCATCACGGTTCCGCAGGACCCCGAGACGTTGCGCCGCCGAACCTTGGTGACCGCCGCCCAGTATCTGGCGCTCGGCGTCGACCCGGCCCGCAGCACGATCTTCGTGCAGAGCCACGTGCCCGCCCACACCCAGTTGGCCTGGGTGCTCGGCTGCTTCACCGGTTTCGGCCAGGCCTCCCGGATGACGCAGTTCAAGGACAAGTCGACGCGTCAGGGGAGTGACGCGACCACCGTCGGCCTCTTCACCTACCCGGTGTTGCAGGCCGCCGATGTGCTGGCCTATGACGCCGAGTTGGTGCCGGTCGGTGAAGACCAGCGTCAGCACCTGGAGTTGGCCCGCGACGTCGCACAGCGGTTCAACAGCCGCTACCCGGACACGTTCGTCATTCCAGAGGTCCTGATTCCCAAGGCCACCGCGAAGATCTACGACCTGCAGGACCCGTCGTCGAAGATGAGCAAGTCCGCCGCCACCGATGCGGGGTTGATCAGCCTGCTCGACGCTCCGGCGGTGTCCGCCAAGAAGATTCGCTCCGCAGTGACCGACAGCGAGCGCGAGATCCGCTACGACCCGGAGGCCAAAGCCGGCATCTCGAACCTGCTGAGCATCCAATCCGCGGTCACCGGCGTCGACGTCGCGAAGCTGGTCGACGGGTACGCCGGACGCGGTTACGGCGACCTGAAGAAAGACACCGCGGAAGCGGTTGTCGAGTTCGTGACCCCGATCAAGGCGAGGGTCGACGAATTACTCAGCGACCCAACCGAACTGGAGACCGTGTTGGCCACCGGTGCGGCGCGGGCCGAGGATGTGGCCGCGAAGACGGTCGACCGGGTCTATGACCGGCTCGGGTTCCTGCCGAGACGTCCTTAGCGGCGCGACGTGAGCGAACCGGCCAAGCCTGGGATCCTCGATCGACTGCGGGCGCGGTACGCATGGTTCGACCACGCGATGCGGGCCAACGATTGGTTCGACGAATGCCAGGGCAATTTCTTCGCCGCCGGGCTGACGTACTACACGATTTTTGCGTTGTTCCCTTTGCTGATGGTCGGTTTCAGCGTCGCCGGATTCCTGCTGTCGCGACGGCCCGACGTGCTGAGGGCGATCGACAACAAGGTCAGGCATGCGGTGCCGGGCGCGCTGGGGCAGCAGATGCTCGACCTGATGAACTCCGCGATCGCCGCGCGGGCCTCCGTCGGCGTGATCGGCTTGACCGTCGCGGTGTGGGTCGGCCTGAACTGGATGAGCAATCTTCGGCTGGCGCTGACCCAACTGTGGCGGCAGAACGACGGATCGCATGGATACATCCGCACCAAGTTCTCCGATCTGGGCGCGATGGTGTCGTCGTTCGTCGCGATTTTCGCCACGCTCGCGCTCAGCGCGGTGGCCGGTGCGGGGCCGATGGCGCGGCTACTGCACGCGCTGGGATTGCGCGACCTGCCGGTGCTAGACGCGATCCTTCGCAGCGTGTCGTTGTTGGTGTCGTTCCTGTTGTCGTGGTTGGTGTTCGGCTGGATGATCGCGCGGTTGCCGCGAGATCCGGTCGACGTCCGTAGCTCGGTGCGGGCGGCGTTGCTCGCGGCGATCGGTTTCGAGTTGTTCAAGCTGGTCGCGTCGATCTACTTGAAGTCCGTGCTGCACAGCCCGGCCGGCGCCACATTCGGGCCGGTATTGGGGTTCATGGTGTTCGCGTATGTCACTGCACGGCTACTGCTTTTCGCGACCGCCTGGGCGGCGACATCGAACCCGGGCCCACCGACGACGAACCCCTAGCTCACCACCTTCAGGCCCGCGATGCAGCCGACGACACCGGCGATCAACAGCAGCTTGATCGGCGAGGCCGTCTCCTCGCCGGTCAGCATCGCGTAACCGACGGTGAGTACCGCGCCGACGCCGACCCAGACCGCGTAGCTGGTCCCGGTCGGCAGCGTGCGCATGGCGAACGCCAACCCGGCCATCGAAAACAGCAGTGACACAGCGAAAATCAGCGACGGGATCAGCCGGGAGAATCCATTGGACCGGTCCATCGCGGTCGCCCACACGGCCTCGAGAACGCCTGATGCCATCAAGATCAGCCACGCCATCGCACGCCTCTCTACCAGCTGCCGTTTGCCATGACCGCGCCGACTCGATAATCCGCTTCCAGCACAACGAGATTGGCGTTCTCGCCGACGCGGATGCCGCCGGCTCCGTTGAGGCCGAGAGCCCGTGCCGGCGTCGTCGATGTCATGTGTACCGCCGCGATCAGCGCGGCGTCGCGGTCTGCGCCGAGGCCGGCCGCCGTGGCGAACAATTGGTCCATGGTCGCGGTGCTGCCGGCGATCGTCGAGGTGCCGCGCACCCGGGCCACTCCGTCGACCACGTCGACCGCCACTGCGCCCAACTGATATTCGCCGTCGGCGGCGCCCGCCGCGGCGGTGGCATCAGTGACCAGCGCGACGCGGTCGGCCCCGGCGGCCCGGACCGTTGCGTGCACCACGGCGGGGTGGAGATGCACGCCGCCGTCGGCGATCAACTCCACGGTCACCCGGGGATCCTCCAGCAGCGCCAGAGCCGGACCCGGTTCGCGGTGATGTAGCGGCCGCATCGCGTTGAACAGATGGGTGCCGACCGTGGCGCCCAGGTCGATGGCACGCCGGGTCTGCTCGTAGGTGGCATCGGTATGGCCAAGCGCCACAACCACTCCGGCGTCGACAAGTTGGGCGATCGCGTCGCCGCTGCCGGGACGCTCGGGTGCGAGGGTGACCATCCGGATGGCCCCGTCGCCGGCGCTCAGCAGCGCGTCGATCTCGGCGGGCGTCGCGTCACGCATCGCGCTGAGGTCGTGCGCCCCGCAGTGCGCGGCGCTGAGCCACGGCCCCTCCAGGTGAATACCGGCGATGACGCCGTCACGCGTCGCGCCGGCGAGCCCGCGTACCGCCGTCAACAGATCGGCCGGGGCTGCGGTTACCAGGCTGGCCAGCGTGGTGGTCGTCCCGTGCGCGCGGTGAAAGGCGGCCGCTCGCAGCACCTCTGAGACATCGCCGTCAATGTACGAGGCACCACCGCCGCCGTGCGCATGAATGTCTACGAAACCGGGCACCAGCGTGGCGTCGGGCAGGTCGACGTCGGGGGATTGCGGTGCCAGGCCCGCCCCGCAGCCCACGATCGTGGTGCCCGAGGTGTGCACCCAGCCCGGCCGGCAGACGCCCTGGTCGAGTACGACGGTGCCGGCCGCTATCAGCGGCATGCGGGTACATCCGTTGCCGCGCTGAGGGTTTCGTCGGGCCAGCGGCCGTTGTTCTCCCAGAAGTGACGGATGTCTTCCAGTTGTCGCCCCTTGGTTTCCGGGGCGAAGCGGTAGACCAGGAAGAACCCGGCGACGGCGAGCAGCCCCAGAATCGTGAACATCCCCGCGCCGCCGAGGTTGTTCAGCATGGTCAAAAACGTCGACTCGATCAGCGCATTGGCCGTCAGATTGGCGGTGAGCATGGCACTGGAGCCCAGGGAGCGCAAGTGGGCCGGGAAGCTCTCACCGGCGTAGACCCAGACCAAAGCGCCGAAGCCGAAGGTGAACCCCATGGTGAACGTGATCAACCCGACATAGCCGAGTCCGGACACCGCAGTGGATTTGGCCGCGAACACGCCGATCATGATGGCGTCACCGACGATCATCGCGGCGATGCCGGACAGCAGGATGGGCCGGCGTCCGATCCGGTCAACCAACAGCAGCGAAGCCAACACCGCGGCCAGCGAAGCCAGCTGAATCAGCGCGGGCAGCACCAGCAGCGAGAAGTTGCCTTGAAATCCCATGGCTTCGAACAGCAGCGGGCTGTAGTAGATGATTCCGTTGATGCCGCTCAGCTCGGCGAAGAAGCCGAGGCCGACGACGAAAGCGGTGGCGCGCAAGTACGGCATGCGCAGCATCTCGACGATTGATCCACCGCGTTCTTCGCGCATCGCCTCGGCGATCTCCGCGAGTTCCTGTTCGACGTCGCGGTTGGGCTCGACCCGCAGAAGCGCCGTGCGCGCGTCGTCGATCCGGTTTTTGAACAGATACCAGCGCGCGGTGTCGGGCATGTTGGCCAGCAGCGGCAGGACCAGCAGCGCCGGCACGGCAGCGAGCCCGAGCATCCAGCGCCAGCTGCCCGAATCGGCCAGCACGAAGGCGGAGAGGTAGCCGCCGATGATCCCCAGGATGGTCGCCACCTGATAGGTGACCAGCAACGAACCCCGCAACCGCGCAGGCGCCGACTCCGCGATGAACACCGGAGTCACGACCGCCGACAGCCCGATGGTCATTCCGAGCGCCATCCGCGCCGTCATCAGCCACGGCATGGACACCGCGGCCGCACCCAGCAGCGAAAACACCGCGTAACCGCCGGCCACCAGCATCATCGATTTCTTGCGCCCGATCGCGTTGGCCAGCACACCGCCGCTCAGCGCGCCGCAGATCTCCCCGATGACCACCATCGTCGTCAGCAGTTCCTGCTTACGGACGGTGAGGCTGAAATCGTTGGTGATGAACATCAGCGCGCCGGCGATGTTGGACAAGTCGTAGCCGCAGATGACGCCCAGGGCCGCCGCGGTGACGGCGATCAACAATCGCCGCCGGGTTCGCAGTGACTCGCCGATGCGGCTCACAATCTCCCCTCCGGAGTGGGCCGCCCCCGGTCTTCGACGCCGCTGCTTTAGTGCTGCGGCCGTCGGTTCATCGAACGCGCCACCATAATCAAGCCGAACACGACGACCGTACCGATCACCGCGACACCGACCCTAACCGGCAAGGCGTCCACGCCGGGTATCAGCGCGGCCGCGTCTGCGGCAGGCCCGCCGCCATTCTCGCCCGCTGCGGCGGCCTTCGGCACGGCCAGCGACGGGTCGGGTTCGATCAGCGTTCCCACCCGGGTGCCCGGCGCGGTCGCGAACCCGTAATCCAGCAGATGGGCGGCCTGCTGCCAGGGCGCGATCGGCTGCCGGGTGCCGTGCAGCAACACCGCCATCAGCCGTCGCCCATCGCGATTGGCGGCGCCGACGAAGGTCTGGCCGGCGTCGTCGGTGTAGCCGGTCTTGCCGCCGAGCGCTCCCGGGTAGTGATACAGCAGTTGGTTGTCGTTCTCCAGCTCGTAGCCGGGGCTGTCGCCGTGCCCGGGGAAGTCGAATTTCTCGGTGTGCACGATGTCGGCGAAAGTCGAGTTCTCCCAGGCGTATCGGTAGAACAGCCCGATGTCGTAGGCCGACGTGCTCATCCCGGGACCGTCCAGCCCCGACGGTGTCGCGGCGCGGGTGTCGCGGCCGCCGAGTTTGGCCGCCAGCGCGTTGATCTTGTCCACCGCGACCGGCATGCCGCCCAATTGCATCGACAGCGAGTGTGCTGCGTCGTTGCCGGAATGCATCATCAGCCCGTGCAGCAATTGGTTGACGGTGTACGTGCCGCCGGGGGACACGCCGACCTTGGTGCCTTCGGCCGAGGCGTCCTCGGGCGTGCCGTCGACGGTCTTGTTGAGGTTCAGTTCGCGCAGCGACGCCATCGCCACCAAGACCTTGATCACGCTGGCCGGGCGATGACGGCCGTGCGGGTCGCGGGCGGCGATGATGGCTCCGCTGTCCAGGTCGGCCACCACCCAGGCCTCGGCCGAGACGTCGCCGGGCACCGGCGGCGTGCCGGCCGCGGTGACCACGCCACAGCCGCCCAGCGCGTTACCGCCGATCGGGGACGGCGGCACCGGGAGCGGCAACGGAGGCTCGCCGGCCTGCGGGACTTCCGAGGAGTCGACGGCAGCCGGGGTCGCGACCTTGTACGGGCACAGGTCGTGCCCCGGTCCTGACCCAGGGCTGGGTGCCGCGAACGCCACCGGCACGCCGAGCAGCGCCGGAGTGCTCAGCATGAAACCGGCTGCTGCCAGGCACGACGCGGTTCTCAAGATAGCCATCGTGTGTGCAGACTAGGCGATCGGCGGCCCGATTCCCGGAAGCCGCGCTGTGACTGGTGTTACGGATGTTGCAAGTCGAGGTAACAGATTCCGGGTCCGGCGATGCGGCCCAGCCACAGCCGGCCCTGGGTTTCCACCACCCCGGTGGCCAGGCCGAAGTCCGCATGTTGGGTGTGCAGCTGGGTCACCACATGCCCGTCGTCGGGGTCGAAGCCGACGACCCACACCGTCGACTTGGGATCGGGCAGCCAGCGGTAGGGCAGCAGGCGCCACATCACGCTGCGGATGATCGGCGCCCGCGGGCCCAGCCATTCGTTGAGCGCGTTGCGACTCGAGACCAGCGCCACCCAGATCCGGCCGTCGAGGCCGGTGGAGATGTTGTCGGGGTAGCCGGGCAGCTCGGTGACCAATGGGGTGATGGTGCCGGCCCGGTCTCCGGTCAGCCAGTACTTCGAGACGCGGCAGCCGGCGCTCTCGGCGAACACCACCGCCGATTCGTCGGCGGTCAGCGTCACGCCGTTCGCGAAGTACAAGCCGCCGGCCAACTCGGTGACCGTCCCGTCGGTGTCACGCCGGAACAGGGCGCCGGTCGGGCGCCCCTCGACGATCGAACCCTTGTAGTACTCGTAGTGGAACCGGCTTGTTGATTCGGTGAAAAAGATTGTGCCGTCTGATGATTCGACGACGTTGGAGCAGAAGGTCAGCGGACGTCCGCCGATGTCTGCGACCAGGGTCTCCATCGAGGCGCTGGACGGGTCGTAGCGCAGCAATCCGCGGTGGCTGTCGCAGATCAGCAGCCGGCCGTCGTGGGCGACGGCTAAGCCGAGCGGTCGCCCGCCGGTGTCGGCCACCACCTGCACCGAACTTCCGTCGGGGCTGATCCGGACGATGCGCCCATCCTCGACTCCGGTGAAGATGTTGCCGTCGGCATCGGCGACGACGTCCTCGGCGGCGGTGCCCGGCACGTCGACGATGTGCAGCGCCGCAGTGAGATCCGGCTCGGGCAGCGGTCGCGACGGCGGTGGTTGCCAGCGGATCGGGGCGATAGGCGGCTTACTCATAAGGCGTCCTTCAGCACGGGGCGCAGGATGGATTCGATGGTGTCGAACTCGGGTTGCCCACAGATCAGCGGCGGCGCGATGACCACGACCGGGTCGCCGCGGTCATCGGTGCGGCAGTAGAGCCCGGCATCGAACAGCGATGACGCGATGTGCGGCAACAGTTTTGCGGCCTCGTCGCGGGTGAAGGTTTCGCGCGTCGCCTGATTCTTGACCAACTCGATCGAGTAGAAGTAGCCCTCACCGCGGACGTCGCCGACGATCGGCAGGTCGTACAGCCGCTCCAACGTGGCTCTCAGCGCCGGGGCCTGACGCTTGACGTTGGCGTTGAGGCCTTCGCGCTCGAAGATGTCGAGGTTGGCCAGCGCGACCGCCGCCGACACCGGATGGCCGCCGAACGTGTAGCCGTGCGGGAACACCGTCGTGCCGTCGTCGAAGGGCTCGAACAGCCGGTCACTGGCGATCATCGCGCCGATCGGCGAGTACCCCGACGTCAGTCCTTTGGCACAGGTGATGATGTCGGGCTGGTAGCCAAAGTCGGTGCAGGCGAACATCGATCCGATCCGGCCCCAGGCGCAGATCACCTCGTCGGACACCAGCAACACGTCGTAGTGGTCGCAGATCTCGCGTACCCGTTCGAAGTAACCCGGCGGCGGCGGGATGGAGCCGCCGGCATTCTGTACCGGTTCGAGGAACACCGCGGCGAGGGTGTCGGGCCCTTCGAATTCGATCGCCTCGGCGATCCGGTCGGCTGCCCACTGTCCGAACGCCTTTGCGTCGGAACGTAATAACTCGGGCGCGCGGTAGAAGTTCGTGTTCGGCACTCGGCGTCCGCCGGGTGTCAGCGGCTCGAAGGGCGTCTTGTAGGCCGGCAGACCGGTGATCGCCAGTGCGCCATGCGGGGTGCCGTGGTAGGCGACGGCACGCGAAATCACCTTGTACTTACTGGGTTTGCCGGTCAGCTTGTAGAACTGCTTGGCCAGTTTCCACGCCGATTCGACGGCCTCGCCGCCGCCGCTGGTGAAGAACACCCGGTTCAGGTCGCCCGGGGCGTAGCCGGCGATCCGGTCGGCCAGGTCGATCGCGGGCGGCGTCGCGTATCCCCACAGCGGAAAGTAGGCCAGCGTCTGGGCCTGGCGGGCGGCGGCTTCGGCCAACTCAACGCGGCCGTGTCCGACCTGCACCACGAACAGGCCGGACAGTCCGTCGAGGTAACTCTTGCCGGCGTCGTCGAAGATCGTCACGCCCTCGCCGCGGGTGATGATCGGCGGCCTGATGTCCGGACCGTGCTTGGCGAAATGCAGCCAGAGGTGATCAGTCATGTGACACGTTGCCGCGCAAAGCGTTTCAAATCAGCGGAGAGCGCGTCGGCGCGCAGCAGCACGGGAGCCAGACCCGGATCTTTCATCCGGGCGTTGAAGGCCAGTTCGATGGTGACGTCGTGGTCGGGGCGGTACTCGATCGTGATGCCGTCACCCGCACGTACCTGACCCGACGACAGCACCCGGAAATACGCACCGGGCACTCCCGCCTCGGTGAAGGTCTTGATCCAGCGCGGCCGGTCCAGGAAGTGCGCGAACGTCCGGCACGGGGTGCGCGGGGCGGAGACTTCCAGCAGCAGTGTGCCGGTCCCGATGCGCCATCGTTCGCCGATCCTGGTCTGGGTCAGATCGACGCCGACCGTGGTGAGGTTCTCGCCGAACATGCCGTTGTCGAGGACGACACCGAGTTGTGACTCCCAGCTATCAAGATCTTCGCGGGCGTAGGCGTACACCGCCTGGTCGGGTCCGCCGTGCAGCTTGGGGTTGCCGATGGTGTCGCCGATCAGACCGCTGGCATCGTGTTGCGCGTGGCCGGGCGGGCGGACCAGGACGGCGTCCTCGACGGGTTGCTTGTCGATGCCGGTCAGCGGGGACTGCGCGCGCGGATCGGGATTGACGCGGGGCCGTGCGACATTGACCGACAAGACGTGCACCCGCTCACCATAGCGGCGACATGCACCGGTGATTGAGCGTTACCCTCGTGAAATGACCTCCACCCAGGTCAATGAATTCGAAGCGCTGCGGCCCCATCTCATGTCGGTCGCCTACCGCTTGACCGGTACCGTCGCCGACGCTGAAGACATCGTGCAGGATGCGTGGCTGCGCTGGGATGGCCATGACGGCGAAATCGCCGATCTGCGAGCCTGGTTGACGACGGTCGTCAGCCGGCTCGGGCTGGATCGCCTGCGCTCGGCCGCGCACCGGCGGGAAAGCTATGTCGGCCAGTGGCTGCCCGAGCCGGTGGTGACCGGGTTCGACGGCGACGATCCGCTGTCGGTGGCGGTCGCCCACGAGGATGCGCGGTTCGCGGCGATGGTGGTACTGGAGCGTCTGTCGCCCGATCAGCGAGTTGCGTTCGTGCTGCACGACGGGTTTGCGGTGCCGTTCGACGAGGTCGCCGAGGTGCTGGGGACAACCGCGGCGGCCGCTCGCCAGCTCGCGTCGCGGGCCCGCCGGGCGGTGAGCGCCGAGCCGCCGCCGAAACCCGATCCCGCCCACAACGAGGTCGTGGGCAAGCTGATGGCCGCCATCACCTCCGGGGACTTGGCCGCCACGGTTGCGCTGTTGCATCCGGGCGTGACATTCACCGGCGATTCGAACCGCGTGGCGCCCACCGCGGCCCGCGTCATTCACGGACCGGACAAGGTGGCACGGTTCCTGTTCGGGCTCGCGCAGCGGTACGGGCCTGCCTTCATGACCACGAGCCAGATGGCGCTGATCAACGGCGAACTCGGCGCCTACACCGCGGGGTCGCCGGGTGACGACGAGTATCAGGAGATCATGCCGCGGATCACCGCCGTGACCGTGCGCGACGGAAAGGTAAGCGCCCTCTGGGATATCGCGAACCCGGAGAAGTTCACCGGTTCGCCGCTGGCGAGTCAGCCCACGGAACGCGACAAGCCGAACCCGAGTTGAAGCCCTGCTCGGTGATGCCGAGCGCGGAGTTCATCCGGGACCGCATGTTCTCGACACCGATCTGGTAGCTCAGCTCGATCACCCCGTCGTCACCGAAGCGGGCGCGCAGATCGGCGACCTGTTCGTCGGTGACCGTGTGCGGATCGACGGTCATCGCGTCGGCATAGGCGATGGCGGCTCGCTCGTCGTCGGTGAAACGCGGTGAGGTGGCGTAATTTTCTATGTCCTCGAGGCGCTCGACGTCGAGTCCTTCGAGACGCTGCAGCATCGACCCGAAGTCGACGCACCAGGAGCAGCCGACGGTGCGCGCCGTCCAGAACACCGCCAGGTCACGGACGCTGGCCGGCAGCCGCCGCGAGGCCGACTGCAACAGCGCCTCGTGTACGGCGTTGGCGATCAGCAGTCGCGGATGGTGTGCCTCGACCGCGAAAGGCTCGGGGACTTCGCCGAATCGCCGCTTCGTATACCGGTACATCGCGCGGATGAGCCAGCCGGCTCGTTCGGGAGGGAGGGGTTCGATGCGGGTTTTCTGTGTCATACCCATCAGACGAGGCAGCCCGCGAAGGTGTGACGAGCAGACGTAAAAGTCCCCGACGCGCCGCTTGAAGCGGGACTTTTGCGTCTGCTCGCGCAGAAAAATCAGCGGGTGAACATCAACGCGCGCTTGACCTCTTGGATGGCCTTGGTCACCTCGATGCCCCGCGGGCAGGCGTCGGTGCAGTTGAACGTGGTGCGGCAGCGCCAGACGCCGTCGACCTCGTTCAGGATGTCGAGCCGCTCGGCGGCGCCTTCGTCGCGGCTGTCGAAGATGAACCGATGCGCGTTGACGATCGCCGCGGGGCCGAAGTAGCTGCCCTCGTTCCAGAACACCGGGCAACTGGTGGTGCACGCCGCGCACAGGATGCACTTGGTGGTGTCGTCGTAGCGGGCGCGGTCGGTCTGGCTCTGAATCCGTTCCCGCGTGGGAGGGTTGCCGCTGGTGATCAGGTAGGGCTTGACCGCTCGGTAGGCGTCGAAGAACGGCTCCATGTCGACGATCAGATCCTTTTCCACGGGCAACCCGCGAATCGGCTCGATGGTGATCGTGATGTCCTTCTTCGGCTTCTTGGGCAGCAGATCGCGCATCAGCATCTTGCAGGCCAACCGGTTGTGCCCATTGATCCGCACGGCGTCGGACCCGCACACACCGTGCGCGCAGGACCGCCGGAAGGTCAGCGTGCCGTCGAGGTAACTCTTGACATAGATCAGCAGATTGAGCACCCGGTCGGTCGGCAGGCACGGCACCCGGAAGCTCTGCCATCCGCCGGAATCGGCGTACTGGTCTGGGTTTTCGGGATTGAAGCGGGCAATCCGCAGCGTCACCATGACCGATCCCGCAGGGGCCTCGGGCAGCGCGGGCTCCACGTCCAGGCTCATCAGTACTTCCGCTCTTTGGGTTCGTAACGGGTCTGCGCCACGGGCTTGAAATCCAGCCGGATGTCGCTGAGCAGATCGGTGCGCTGCTTGTCGGGCCCAATCTCCTTATATGCCATCGTGTGCCGCATGTAGTTGACGTCGTCGCGGTTGGGATAGTCCTCGCGGGCGTGGCCGCCGCGAGTTTCCTTGCGGTTCAACGCCCCGACGACCGTGACTTCGGCGAGCTCTAACAGGAAGCCGAGCTCGATGGCTTCCAGCAGGTCGCTGTTGAAGCGTTTCCCCTTGTCGTGCACCGAGATTCGGGCGTACCGCTCCTTGAGGGAGTGGATGTCGGTCAACGCCTGCTTGAGGGAGTCCTCGGTGCGGAACACCGCGGCGTTGTTGTCCATTGTCTGCTGCAGCGCGACGCGGATGTCGGCGACCCGCTCGTTGCCGTGCTCGGACAGTATGTCGCCCACCCAGCCGACCACCATCGTCGCCGGGTCAGGCGGCATCTCGACGAAGTCGTGGCCCCTGGCGTAGGCGGCCGCGGCGATGCCGGCGCGACGGCCAAAGACGTTGATGTCCAACAGCGAATTGGTGCCGAGCCGATTGGCCCCGTGCACCGAGACGCAGGCGCATTCGCCGGCCGCGTACAGGCCCGGCACGGTGTTGGTGTTGTCCCGCAACACTTGACCAGTGATCGTGGTCGGGATGCCACCCATCACGTAGTGACACGTGGGGTAGACCGGAACCAATTCTTTGACCGGGTCCACCCCGAGATAGGTGCGGGCGAACTCGGTGATGTCGGGCAGTTTGGCGTTGAGCACCTCTTCGCCGAGATGACGGACGTCGATGTACACGTAGTCCTTGTGCGGCCCGGCGCCACGGCCCTCGAGCACTTCGCGGACCATCGAGCGGGCGACGATGTCGCGGGGTGCCAGGTCGACGATCGTCGGCGCGTAGCGCTCCATGAAGCGCTCGCCCTCGCCGTTGAGCAGGCGACCGCCCTCACCGCGCACGGCCTCGGAGATCAGAATGCCCAGCCCGGCCAGCCCGGTCGGATGGAACTGGTGAAATTCCATGTCTTCCAACGGAAGTCCCTTGCGGAACACGATACCGATGCCGTCCCCGGTCAACGTGTGCGCGTTCGAGGTGGTCTTGTACATCCGGCCCGAGCCGCCGGTGGCGAGCACGACGGCCTTCGCGTGGAACACGTGAATCTCACCGGTGGCCAGCTCATAGGCCACGACGCCGGTGGCCACCGGGCCGTTCGGGGTCTCGCTGAGAACCAGGTCGAGGACGTAGAACTCGTTGAAGAACTCGACGTCGTGCTTGACGCAGTTCTGGTACAGCGTCTGCAGAATCATGTGGCCGGTACGGTCTGCGGCATAACAGGATCGGCGCACCGGCGCCTTGCCGTGGTCGCGGGTGTGTCCGCCGAAGCGGCGCTGGTCGATGCGGCCCTCGGGGGTCCGGTTGAACGGCATCCCCATCTTCTCCAGGTCGAGCACCGCATCGATCGCTTCCTTGCACATCACCTCGACCGCGTCCTGGTCGGCGAGGTAGTCGCCGCCCTTGACGGTGTCGAAGGTATGCCATTCCCAGTTGTCGTCCTCGACGTTGGCCAGCGCCGCGCACATGCCGCCTTGCGCCGCACCGGTATGGCTGCGGGTCGGGTAGAGCTTGGTCAAAACCGCTGTGCGCACCCGGGGTCCGGCTTCCACGGCGGCGCGCATCCCGGCGCCGCCGGCGCCGACGATCACCACGTCGTATCGATGTTCGCTGATCACGGTTGCCGCCGCCGACGATGCAGAGCGAAGCGATGAGGAGGAGGGGGTTTGATCACTTCAGCCTCCGATATTCGGGTCGAACGTCAGCAGCACGTAGGTGCCGAGCACCAGCGTGAACGTCATCGAGAGCACCAGCAGGCTGTTCAGCCAGAAGCGGGTGGAATCCTTGCGGCTGTAATCGTCGATGATGGTGCGTAATCCGTTGCCGCCGTGCAGTTGAGCCAGCCAGAGCAGCAACAGGTCCCAGGTCTGCCAGAACGGCGAATGCCAGCGCTGCGCAACGTAGTTGAAGTCGATGCGGTAGACGCCGTCCTCCCACATCAGCATCACGAAGAGGTGCCCGAGCGCCAGGAACACCAGCACGATGCCGGAGAACCGCATGAACAACCAGGCGTATTTCTCGAAGTTCGGCATGCCGGACCGGCGACGTGGTGCCCGCGGATTGTCGAGGGCGGCCGGACGGTCGTGACTGCGCTGCCGGACCGGCGCGACCTGGCCGCGACCCAACTGGAGATCAGGAGAGCTCATCGGAAGTGCTCCGTCATGTGGACGGCCACGACCACCGCGGCGGGCACCACGACCAGCACCCAGACGATGCCGATCGCCCAGAGCATCTGGCGTTGATAGCGGGGACCCTGTCCCCAGAAGTCGATCAGGATGACGCGGATGCCGTTGAGCGCGTGATAGAGCACCGCCGCGACCAGCCCGAGTTCCATCAGGCCGACGAGCGGCGTCTTGTACGTCGAGATGACCTCGTTGTAGGCCTGCGGGCTGATCCGGACCAGCGCGGTGTCGAGCACGTGGATGAACAGGAAAAAGAAGACGGTGGCACCGGTGATGCGGTGCAGCACCCAGGACCACATGCCCGGATCGCCGCGATACAGGGTGCGGCGCAGACGGCGTATTCGCGAGGTTTGCTCCGGTGAAGCCGGATTCGCGGACGTCGTCGTCATCAGCGCCTCCCTGTGGCAGTGGGCTCCTCAATTTAGCCCGATTAGCGCGGCCGATCAGCCCCATTCTCACCGTCGAATGATCCGCTTCGTGTCCGCCGAGGCTGTTGCGCGCGCAGAATCTAGGCTGGTTATGTGAATTAGCCGACAATGAGCGGGGTTTTCGGATGCATGGCAATCACGCGCGGTGTCGAGACCGTGACTGAAGCGATCGATTGGAAGTTGCTGCGCGACAAGGCAACTCACGCGGCGCTAGGAGCATACGCGCCCTACTCGAAATTCCCGGTGGGCGCTGCCGCGCTGGTCGACGACGGCCGGGTGATCATCGGCTGCAATGTGGAAAATGTCTCATATGGCCTAGGTCTCTGCGCGGAGTGCGCGGTGGTGTGCGCGCTGCATGCAAGCGGCGGTGGCCGACTGCTCGCGCTGGCCTGTGTCGCCGGCGGGGGAGCGCTGTTGATGCCCTGCGGCCGGTGCCGTCAGGTGTTGCTGGAACACGGCGGGCCGGACTTGCTCATCGACCACCCGGGTGGCCCGCGCCGGCTCGGCGACCTGTTACCCGAAGCGTTCGGCCCGCAGGATCTCGAGCGCCGATGAACCAGTTCGATGCGCCGACGGTGATCAGGACCAAGCGCGACGGGGGGCGGCTGTCCGACGACGCGATCGACTGGGTCATCGACGCCTACACCCACGGGCAGGTCGCCGACGAGCAGATGTCGGCGCTGCTGATGGCGGTGTTCCTGCGCGGCATGGATTACGGCGAGACCGCGCGCTGGACCGCGGCCATGGTCGCGTCCGGTGAGCGATTGGACTTCACCGATTTACGGCGCGGCGGCAGACCCGTACGGACGGTCGACAAACATTCCACCGGCGGGGTGGGCGACAAGATCACCTTGCCGCTGGTGTCGGTGATCGCCGCGTGCGGTGGCGTGGTGCCGCAGGCCTCCGGCCGCGGGCTCGGGCACACCGGGGGGACCCTGGACAAGCTGGAGTCGATTGCGGGCTTCACCGGCTCGTTGACCAATGCGCAAGTGCGGCAACAGCTTTGCGACGTCGGCGCGGCCATCTTTGCGGCCGGCCAACTGGCGCCCGCCGACGCGAAACTCTATGCGCTGCGCGACATCACCGCCACCGTCGAATCGCTGCCGTTGATCGCCAGTTCGGTGATGAGCAAGAAGATCGCCGAGGGGGCCGGTGCCTTGGTGCTCGACGTGAAGGTCGGCTCCGGAGCGCTGATCCGCTCGCAAGCCCAATGCCGAGATCTGGCCGAAACCATGGTCGCACTGGGCGCCGAACATGGGCTGCCGACGTGTGCGGTGCTGACCGATATGAATCGTCCGCTGGGCGCGGCTGTCGGCAACGCGCTCGAGGTCGGCGAGGCGCTGGAGGTGTTGGCGGGCGGCGGCCCACCCGACGTGGTCGAGCTGACCGTGAGCCTGGCGCGCGAGATGCTCCAACTCGCCGGCATCGACGGGCACGATCCCGAACAGACATTGCGGAACGGGTCGGCGATGGATCGGTTCCGGGCATTGGTCGCCGCGCAGGGTGGCGACTTGTCCGTACCGTTGCCGGTTGGTAAGTACTCCGAAACCGTCACCGCCGCGCGCCACGGCACAATGGGTGACATCGACGCAATGGCAGTGGGGCTGGCGGTGTGGCGGCTCGGCGCGGGCAGATCCCGCCCGGGCGACGCGGTTCAGGCCGGCGCGGGGATTCAGATCCATCGTCGTTCCGGCAGTCCGGTGACGGCCGGCGAGCCGCTGTTCACCCTGTACACCGATACCCCCGAACGGTTTCCGAGCGCGATGGCCGAGTTGGATGCGGGCTTCAGTGTCGGTGACACGGCCCCGGTCGGACGGCCCCTGATCATCGATCGGATCACCTCATGACGACACCGCTGAACCTGGAGACGATCAAGAAGGCGCCGAAGGCGTTGTTGCACGATCATCTCGACGGCGGCCTGCGCCCGTCGACCGTGCTCGACATCGCGCGTCAGACCGGGTACGACGGCCTGCCGGCAACCGACGTCGGTGCGCTCGCCGAGTGGTTTCGCACCGCCTCGCACAGTGGATCGCTGGAGCGCTACCTGGAACCGTTCTCGCACACCGTCGCGGTGATGCAGACTCCGGAGTCGCTGCACCGCGTCGCCTTCGAATGCGTGGAGGACCTGTCGGAGGACTCGGTGGTCTACGCCGAGGTGCGGTTCGCCCCCGAACTGCACATCAACAACGGGTTGTCGTTCGACGACGTCGTCGACGCGGTGCTGGCCGGCTTTGCCGATGGCGAGAAGGCGGCGTCGGCCGCCGGGCGTCCGATTGTGGTGCGCTGCCTGGTGACTGCGATGCGGCATGCCGCGTTGTCGCGTGAGATCGCCGAGTTGGCGATCCGGTTCCGGGACAAGGGCGTGGTCGGTTTCGACATCGCCGGCGCGGAAGCCGGTTACCCCCCGACCCGGCATTTGGATGCTTTCGAGTACATGCGAAACCATAACGCCCGCTTCACGATTCATGCGGGTGAGGCGTTCGGGTTGCCATCCATCCAGGAGGCGATCGCGTTCTGCGGTGCCGACCGGTTGGGGCACGGGGTGCGCATCGTCGATGACATCGACGCGGCCGACGACGGTGAGGTGCGGCTCGGCCGGCTCGCATCGATCCTGCGGGACAAGCGAATTCCGCTCGAAATGTGCCCGAGCTCCAATGTGCAGACCGGAGCGGTCGCCAGCATCGCCGAGCATCCGTTCGACCTGTTGGCCCGCACGCGATTCCGGGTCACCGTCAACACCGACAACCGACTGATGAGCGACACCACGATGACGCGTGAAATGGCCCATCTCGTGGACACGTTCGGCTACGGGTGGAGCGATCTGCTGCGGTTCACGGTTAACGCGATGAAGTCGGCGTTCATCCCGTTCGACGAGCGGCTGGCGCTTATCGACGAGGTGATCAAACCTCGTTACGCCGTCCTGGTTGGCTAGCTGCTCACTCGCGCCGCAGACGAGATTCGACGAAACGGACGAGTTCTTCCCACTCCTGGACCGCCGCGGCGTAGGGAGCGGCGGGCTTGCTGGTCGAGTCCGGTTCCAGG
>DATNFI010000177.1:0-25214 GCA_035606475.1 Mycobacterium sp.
GTGACCAGCGCGCTGGGCTTCGGCGCCGACGCGCACACGCCGCGCCCGATCGCCGCCGGCCTGTTCAACGCGATTCCCGAGTCGCCGCCACTGGCCGCTCCCGCGATCCCCGACGCCGGCAGCCCCGCCAAGTTCCCGGTGCCCGCTCCCATCGGCGGCGTCGTGGAATCGCATGGGCTGGAGAACAATTCAGCCAACTACTACGCGGTGCTGCCCGACGGCCTGCAGCAGGTCTCGCCGGTACTGGCTGCAATCCTGCGCAACGCCAACTCCTATGGCCTGGACCAGCCGCCTCGCCTGGGGCCCGACAAGGTGGCCAAGCTGCCGGTATCCCGGCAACTGGACACCAGCCGCTACCCCGAGCAGCGCATCAGCCTGCTCGATGCCACGCACGACCCGGTGGCCTGTGCCCACTGGAGCAAAGCCTCCGGCGCCAGCACGAATTCGCTGACGCTGCTGGCCGGTTCGGCGTTGCCGATTCCCGACTCGGTGCACACCGAGGACCTGGTCGGCGCCGGTGCGGGTGGGACCGCCAGCCGCGTCGCGATGGCACCGGGCACCGGGTACTTCGCCCAAACCGTCGGGCAGAGTGCTGCCTCGCCGGCGGCCGGATCGCTGTTCTGGATCTCCGACACCGGAGTCCGCTACGGCATCGATAACGAAGCCGGAGTCACCGGAAACGCGAAAACCACTGATGCGCTTGGGCTGACGCCGCCGGCAACGCCGATCCCGTGGTCGGTGCTGTCGCTGTACGCCCCTGGGCCGACGCTGTCGCGGGCCGACGCGCTACTGGCCCATGACGGGCTGGCCCCCGACTCTCGACCTGGCCGTACCTCTGCCGAAGGGCAAAATCGATGAGCCGCTTGATCTTCGAGGCACGCCGCCGGCTGCCTGCGCCCGTGGCCCGCAAGGGCAACATCAACATCGAAGCACCACCGGAACTGCCGCGGGTGATCCCGCCGTCGTTGCTCAAGCGCGCGCTGCCGGTCGTGATCGTGTTGCTGATCGTCGGGATGATCGTCGCGATGGTCGCCACCGGGATGCGGCTGATCTCGCCGCAGACGTTGTTCTTTCCGTTCGTGTTGCTGCTCGCCGCCACCGCGTTCTTTCGCGGTGATAAGAAGTCGAGCACCGCGGAAATCGACGCCGAACGGGCTGACTACCTGCGATACCTGTCGATCGTGCGGGACAACATCCGGGGGCAGGCGGCCGCGCAGCGCGCCGCCGCCGAGTGGTCGCACCCGGATCCGGCCGAGCTGTCTGCCATCCCGGGCTCGCGCCGCCAATGGGAGCGCGACCCGCAGGACGGCGACTTTCTGGTGGTTCGTGCCGGCATCCACACCGCGACCTTGGACACCGCGTTGCGGGTCAATGACACCGCCGATGAGGTCGACCTGGAACCGGTGTCGCACAGCGCATTACGCAGCCTGCTGGACACCCAGCGCACGGTTCGCGACGTCCCGACCGGTATCGACCTGACCAAGTTGTCACGCATCACCGTGCTCGGTGATCGCGACGAGGTGCGCGGCGCGCTGCGAGCGTGGGTGGCCCAAGCGGTGACCTGGCACGACCCGACCGTGCTCGGGGTTGCGGTCGCTACGCCGGACCTCGAGTCGGGCGACTGGTCGTGGTTGAAGTGGTTGCCGCACGTCGACATCCCGGCCGAAGCCGACGGTGTGGGCCCGGCCCGCTACCTGTCCACCAAGCCCGACGAGCTGGTTGCGCTGCTGGGGACCACGCTGTCTGACCGCCCGACGTTCGCCGGTGGATCGGCAGATGCGTTGCGGCACTTGCTGATCATCGTCGACGACCCGGACTTCGACCTGGCCGCCTCGCCGTTGGCCGCCGGTCGGGCTGGGGTCACGGTGGTGTACCGATCGACCACCGCTCCGCACCGCGAACAGTATTCCGATCCTGAGCGGCCGATCCTGCGACTCGCCAATGGCGCGATCGAACGCTGGCAGACCGGCGGCTGGCAGGGCTACATCGACAGCGCCGACTCCCTCGGCGTCGACGACACCGTCCACCTCGCGCGCCGGTTGTCCCGATGGGACTCCAACCCGACGCACAGCGGCCTGCAGTCGAGCGCGACCCGCGGCGCCACGTTCACCAACCTGCTGGGCATCCCGGACGCGTCGCGACTGGATGTCCCCACGATGTGGGCGCCGCGGCACCGCGATGACGAGTTACGGGTTCCGATCGGTGTGACGGCGACCGGCGAGCCGCTGATGTTCGACCTCAAGGACGAAGCCGAAGGCGGCATGGGGCCGCACGGCTTGATGATCGGTATGACGGGTGCCGGTAAGTCGCAGACCCTGATGTCGATCCTGTTGTCGCTGTTGACAACTCACTCCGCCGACCGCCTGATCGTGATCTACGCCGACTTCAAGGGGGAGGCCGGCGCGGACATCTTCCGAAACTTCCCCCAGGTCGTCGCGGTGATCTCGAACATGGCCGAGAAAAAGTCGCTGGCCGATCGGTTCGCCGACACCCTGCGCGGCGAAGTCGCCCGCCGGGAAGTGATGCTGCGCGAAGCCGGCCGCAAGGTGCAGGGCAGCGCGTTCAACTCGGTGACCGAGTACGAGAACGCTCGCAATTCCGGTGCGGCCGGCGCCACTGACTTACCGCCGATCCCGACGCTGTTCGTGGTCGCCGACGAGTTCACGTTGATGCTGGCCGACCACCCCGAATACGCGGAGCTGTTCGATTACGTTGCGCGCAAGGGCCGCTCGTTCCGGATCCACATCTTGTTCGCGTCGCAGACGCTGGACGTCGGCAAGATCAAGGACATCGACAAGAACACCTCGTACCGGATCGGTCTGAAGGTGGCCAGCCCGGCGGTGTCGCGGTCGATCATCGGTGTGGAGGACGCCTACCACATCGAATCGGGCAAGGAGCACAAGGGCGTCGGCTTCCTGGTGCCCGCACCCGGCGCCGCGCCGATCAAATTCCGCAGCACCTACGTCGACGGCATCTACGACCCGCCGCAGACGCCGAAAACTCTTGTGGTGCATTCGGTTCCCGAGCCCAAGCTGTTCACCGCGGGCCGGGTCGAACCCGACCAGACCACGGTCATCGCCAAGAACGGGCACGACGAGCCGATCGCGCCGTCACGCAAGCTGATCACCACCATCGGTGAGCAGCTGGCCCGCTTCGGTCCGCGCGCGCCCGAGCTGTGGCTGCCGCCACTCGACGAGGTGATCCCGCTGAGCGCAGCGCTGGCCCGGGCGGCGGTGCCGCGCGGCGAATGGCGTTGGCCGCTGGGTGAGATCGACCGGCCGTTCCAGATGCGCCGCGACTCGCTGGTGTTCGACGCCCGGTCCTCGGCCGGCAACCTGCTGATCCACGGTGGCGCGAAGTCGGGTAAATCGACTGCGCTGCAGACGTTCATCTTGTCGGCGGCGAGTCTGCACTCGCCCCGCGAAGTGAGCTTCTACTGCCTGGACTACGGCGGCGGTCAGCTACGGGCGCTCGAAGACCTGGCGCACGTGGGCAGCGTCGCGTCGTCGTTGGAGCCGGAACGCATCCGCCGCACCTTCGGCGAGCTCGAGCAGTTGCTGCGGTCCCGTCAGCAGCGGGAGGTCTTCCGCGACAAGCAGGGGCCGGACGACGGGCTGGGCCAGGTGTTCCTGGTCATCGACAACCTGTACGCCTTCAGCCGCGACAACACCGACCAGTTCAACACCCGAAACCCATTGCTGAGCAAGGTGACCGAACTCGTCAACGTCGGCTTGGCCTACGGCATCCATGTGGTCGTCACGACGCCGAGCTGGCTTGAGGTGCCGTTGGCGATGCGTGACGGCCTGGGCATGCGGCTGGAGCTCAAGCTGCATGACGCGCGTGACAGCAATGTCCGGGTGGTCGGTGCGCTGCACCGCCCGGCCGAAGGCGTGCCTGCCGACCAGCCGGGTCGCGGTCTGACCATGGCCGCCGAGCACTTCCTGATCGCCGCTCCCGAACTGAAGCAGGTGCGCGCGATCAATGCCCTCCACGAGGGCATCACCGCGCCGCCGGTGCGGCTGCTGCCGACCAACCTGGACCCGGCCGAGCTCGAACCGGTGTACGGGGGCGCCGACCGGATCGTCATCGGTCAGCGCGAAGAAGACCTGGCCGCGGTCCAACTCGACTTCGCCCAGAACCCGTTGCTGATGGTGCTGGGCGACACCCGGACCGGCAAGACGACGTTGCTGCGGCACATCATTCGCACCATCCGTGATAACTCGACGCCGGAGCGGGTCGCGTTCACCGTGCTGGATCGCCGACTGCATCTGGTCGACGAACCGCTGTTCCCGGACAACGAATACACCGCGAACATCGACCGGGTGATCCCGGCGATGCTCGGCCTGGCGGGGCTCATCGAGAAGCGGCGGCCACCGGCGGGTCTGGACGCGTCACAGCTGACCGGCTGGTCCTTCGAAGGCCACACCCACTACCTGATCATCGACGACGTCGACCAGCTCCCGGACAGTCCGGCGATGACGGGACCCTATGTGGGACAGCGTCCTTGGACCCCGTTGATCGGTCTGCTGGCGCAGGCCGGCGATCTGGGTCTGCGGGTGATCGTCACCGCCCGAGCGAGCGGTGCCGCGCACGCCTTGATGACCAGCCCGCTGCTGCGTCGCTTCAGCGACCTGCAAGCCACCACGCTGATGTTGTCGGGTAACCCGGTGGACGGCGGGAAGATTCGCGGTCAGCGATTCGACCGGCTGCCGGCCGGTCGGGCGATCCTGCTGACCGACAGCGACACCCCCACCTACGTGCAGTTGGTCAATCCGCTCGTCGACGAAAGTGTGGCCGCCGACGGCGGTCGGTGAGTTTCAACCAAAGGAGTAGTTGTCATGACCTTGCGAGTTGTTCCCGAAGGCTTGGCGTCGGCCAGCGCCGCCGTCGAGGCGATCACGGCCCGGCTGGCGGCCGCACATGCGGGCGCCGCACCGGCCATCACGGCCGTGGTCCCGTCCGCCGCTGACCCGGTGTCGCTACAGACCGCGGCCGGCTTCAGTGCTCAGGGCTCCGAGCACGCGGCGGTGGCGGCCGAAGGCGTCGAGGAACTCGGCCGCGCCGGTCTCGGTGTCGGTGAGTCCGGCGTGAGTTACACGGCGGGCGACGCCGCTGCCGCAGCGACATACGGCGCCGGCCTGTAGACGATGACCGCGCCGGTGTGGATGGCTTCGCCGCCTGAGGTGCATTCAGTGCTCCTCAGCAGCGGTCCCGGCCCCGGGTCGCTCTTGGCGGCCGCGGGTGCTTGGTCCGCGCTGAGCACTGAATATACCTCGGCGGCAAGCGATCTCACGTCATTACTGGGCGCGGTACAAGCAGGCGCGTGGGAAGGGCCGAGCGCCGAAGAATACGTCAGCGCACACCTGCCCTACCTGGCGTGGCTCACCGAGGCCAGCGCGAACAGCGCCGGGGCGGCAGCCCAGCACGAGATCGCCGCGGCCGCCTACACCACCGCGTTGGCCGCGATGCCGACGCTTCCGGAGTTGGCCACCAACCACGTCATCCACGGTGTGCTGATCGCGACGAACTTCTTTGGCATCAACACGATTCCGATCGCTCTCAACGAAGCCGACTACGCCCGGATGTGGATTCAGGCGGCCACCACGATGGCGACCTACCAGGGGGTCACCGGCTCGGCGCTGGCGTCGTCGCCGCGTACCGCGGCCGCTCCGCCGGTCCTGAAGACCAACAATGCGCAGGCCGCCGCGGTCACCCCGCCGTCGTCGGGAAACTTCCTGACCGACATCTACAACCAGTTCGTGGCGCTGCTTCAGGACCCGTCGGGGACGCTCAGCGCGATTCTCGCCAACCCGAGCCAGTGGTTCCCGCTGCTGTTCTTCGTCGCCTACGAGGCATTCTTCATTCCGTTCGGAACCACCTTCTGGTCGGTCCTGCTCAGTTCGCCGGCGTTCCTGCCGCTCATTCTCGCTCTCGCGCTCAGCACCTTGGCGAATCCGGCTGTGCCGGAGCCGGCCCCCGATGTGGTTGGGGCCCCGGGGTTTCGGGCCGGGCAGCCCGGCGGCATGCCGGCCGCGGCGCTGACGCCGACCGGTGCGGGAGCCGCCGCGACCGGCGGATCGAGCTCGGCGGCCGGCGCGTCGGTCGGGGCCACGCCCGCGGCAGCACCGGCGCCCGGCTTCGCATACATGGTCGGCGGGATGGATCCCGACGATGGCCCCGGGCCGACCCTGATCGACCGCGACGAAACCAAGGCGCCGGCCGGCTCGATCGCCGCCGCTGCCGCTGTTGCCGCGGCGAGCCCGGCCAAGTCACGCAGGCGGCGGCGCCGGCGCGCGATGCAACACGATCACTACGACGAATTCGCCGACATGGACGTCGATGTCGACCCCGACTGGGGTGCTCAGGACGACCGTGAACTCGTTGCGGCGGCGGTGGCGTCGGGTGACGGTTCGGGTCCCCTGGGATTCGCCGGCACAGTGGGCAAGGACGGTGCCGTTGCGGCATCGGGACTTGCGACATTGAGCCCCAACGGATTTGGTGAGGGTCCGCGCATGCCGATGGTGCCGGGCACATGGGAGCAGCAGGCATCTGAAGGGCACGTCTGGGAGGGGGAGCGCAACTGAGGTGTTGGCGTGGCAACGGTAATCAAGTGAGGAAAGGATTTCAGGGATGAGTTTGTTGGATGCACACATTCCGCAGTTGGTGGCGTCGCAGTCGGCGTTTGGGGCCAAGGCGGGGTTGATGCGGTCGACGATTGGTCAGGCCGAGCAGGAGGCGATGTCGTCGCAGGCGTTTTTCGCCGGGGATGGTGCGGCGGCGTTTCAGGCCGCACATGCCCGGTTTGTGGCGGCGGCGGCGAAGGTGAATTCGTTGCTGGATATCGCGCAGGCGAATCTGGGTGATGCGGCGGGTACCTATGTGGCCGCGGACAGTGCTGCGGCGAGCAGCTACCCGGGCTTCTGAAAGGACTTGTGATGTCGCAGATCATGTACAACTACCCGGCGATGCTGGCGCACTCGGCGGACATGGCCGGGTATGCGGGCACGTTGCAGAGCCTGGGTGCCGATATCTCGGCTGAGCAGGCCGCGTTGCAGGCGGGCTGGCAGGGTGACACCGGGATGAGCTACCAGGCCTGGCAGGCGCAGTGGAACCAGGCGATGGAGCAGTTGGTGCTGTCCTATCGGGCGATGGCGGGCACCCACGAGAACAACACCACCTCGATGCTGGCCCGTGACCAGGCTGAAGGCGCCAAGTGGGGCGGCTAATCGAGCGGACTTGATCCTCCGCTGGGGGAGCGGTTAGTTGTGCGGAACCGCTCTCATCTGGGAGCTTCTGGGTGTTAGCTTAGCCAATGCTAACTGCGCGGGTCGCTCTCACGACGTTTGTGACTCGAGCCACGGCGGCTGACTCCCAATCCCGTTATCTCGCAGACGATGTTGGAGCACCGGCAGTTTCCCTGATTGACGGCGCCTGACGATGACCGCGCCTATTTGGATGGCGTCTCCGCCCGAAGTGCATTCGGCGCTGCTGAGTAGCGGTCCGGGGCCAGGCTCGCTGTTGGTTGCCGCCGAGGCGTGGACTTCGTTGAGTGCCGAATACGCTTCGGCGGCTGACGAACTCACCGCCGTGTTGACGTCGGTACAGGCTGGCGCATGGGAGGGGCCGAGCGCTGAATCGTATGTGGCCGCGCATCTGCCCTATCTCGCCTGGTTGATGCAGGCCAGCGTCGACAGCACGGCAGCGGCCGCCCATCAGGAGACCGCGGCCGCGGCGTACACCGCCGCGCTGGCGGCCATGCCGACCCTGGCCGAACTGGCCGCCAATCACGCGATCCACGCGGCGTTGCTCGCCACCAACTTCTTTGGCATCAACGCGATTCCGATCGCGCTTAACGAAGCCGACTATGTTCGAATGTGGGTCCAGGCGGCCACCACGATGACGAGCTACCAGGCTGTCTCCGCCGCGGCGGTGGCGTCGTCGCCGCACACCCAGCCGGCGCCAGTGGTGGTCAACGCGGCGGCGTCCGGATACGGCAACACCGTAACCAACGCCATTACGGCGATCGAGCAGCTGCTGCACGACGCGTCCACGCTGAACCTGTCCGATCTGCAGTCGTCATTGCTGAACGTGGTGCAGAACTTCAACGTGACAGCTTTCCTGCAGAATCCGGTGGGATACAGCCAGCAGATCTTCGAATCCTTCGTGAACAACTTCCCTGTGCTGTCCGACCTTTATTACGGCTTCGGCGGCGACCACATCTTCGAATTGCTCACCGATCCGGTCGGGTTCGTTCAGCACGTCATCGGCAATTTCTTGGCCAATCCGCTTGGGGTGCTGGAGAATCCGTTTACGCTGCTGCTCAGTGCCGACGACTATCCGACCATCTTCTATCCGCTGATCTCGCCGGCCATCGCCCCCGCCTTCGCGCTCGCCTCCGTCGGCTCCGCCGGCGGCCTCGCGGGGCTGGCCGCAATTCCGCCGACCACCATGCCTGTCGTTTCCCCAGTGCTTGCACCGGTGGCCCTTACCGTGCCGGCCGTCGGGATGACTCCGGGCGTCGTCGTATCGGCGGTGGCCCCTGCGGCGGCGCCGGCATCGGCTCCCGCCCCGGCAAGCCCACCGGCGCCGGCGGCCACCGCCACGGCGGCTGGCCCTGCGCCGGCGTCGCCTCCCGCAGGCGCACCTTTTGTGCCTCCGTATGCGGTGGGTCCGCCCGGCATCGGGTTCGACTCAGGAATGAGCGCCGTCGCGGCGTCCCGTGCCAAGCGCAAAGCGCCCGAGCCCGACAGCGCTGCTGCGGTAGCCGCTGCGGCCGTGCGTGGTCAGCGCCAGGCGCGCCGCCGTCGGCGCGCGATTGTGCGCGATCACGGCGACGAGTTCGCCGACATGAACATCGAAGTGAATCCCGACTGGGACGCCCCGCCCGATGGCGAGCCGCTGGCCTCGAGCGAGGGCGCGGCCCCATTCGGACTTGCCGGTACGGCGCGCAACGAAGCCGCCCGGCGTGCAGCGGGGTTGGCCACGCTGGCCAGTGATAGGTTCCGCGACGGTCCGACGATCCCGATGCTGCCCGGCAGCTGGGAGCCCGACGCCCGGCAGCAGTGAGGCCTACGGCGTAAGCACGATCGATCCGATGGTCTGACGGCCCTGCAGGTCGCGGTGCGCCTGCGCGGCGTCGGCCAGTGGATAGCGATGACTCACCTCCACGCTCAGCGAGCCGTCGGCGATGGCGTCGAATAATTCGCTTGCGCGCCAAGCGAATTCCTCGCCGGTACGGGTGTAGTGCACCAGCCCCGGCCGGGTCAGGAAGACCGAGCCGGCCGCGTTGAGCCGCTGCGGGTCGACGGGTGGCACCGGACCACTGGCCGCGCCGAACAGCGCCAGGGTGCCGCGCACGGCGAGGCTGGCCAGGCTGGCGTCGAACGTGCTCGCCCCGACACCGTCGTACACCGCCGCCACGCCAGACCCGTCGGTCAGGTCGCGAATCCGCCGGCCGAATTCGGCCGCGTCGTCGCCGGGGTAGTCCAGTACCTCGGTAGCACCGGCCTGCCGCGACCGCTCAGCTTTCTCCGGCGTCGACACCGTCGTGAGCACCCGAGCGCCGCGATGCGCCAACCACTGCGTCAGAATCAGACCGACTCCACCGGCGCCGGCATGCACCAGCACCGTGTCGCCGGGCTGCACGGCGTACACCGACGTGATCAGGTAATGCGCCGTCAAACCCTTCAGCAGCGCCGAGGCGGCCACATCCAAGCCGATCTCCGATGGCACGCGAGCGGTGAATTGTGCTGGGGCCGTGCTGAATTCCGCGTAAGACCCGGACGCCGAAACGGCGGTCACCACCCGCTCGTCGACGCTCAGGTTGGTGACCCCGTCACCGATCGCGGCGACCGTCCCAGCGACCTCGTTGCCCAGCACGAACGGCAGGTCGCGCGGGTAGCTGCCCGAGCGGAAATACGTATCGATGTAATTCACGCCGACCGCCTCGGCCTTGATCAATACCTGACCCGGCCCCGGGGACGGTTGCGGCCGCTCGACATAGCGCAGAACTTCCGGACCGCCGATTTCCGCGACTTCGATTGCGTGCATGGTGACTATCATCCGCATGCATGGAGTCCGCATGAAGTTGGCCCGCCCCGACATTCGCCATCCCCGGATCGTGCTGGCCGGCTCGGCGGACGGCGATGACGCCGGCCTGGTGGCCGCGCTGCGCACGCGCGGCCTGCATGCGCGCTGGCTGGCCTGGCAGGACCCACGCACGCTCGATGCCGATCTGGTGATCCTGCGGGACAGCAGCGATCACAAAGAGTTTCTGGCGTGGACCAGGCGGGTGCCCGCCCTGCTCAACGCTGCTGACGTCGTCGCGTGGAACACCGGCCGACGTCATCTGCGCGACCTCGGCCGAGCGGGAGTGCCGGTGCTGCGTGGCCGCCGACCCTCGGGCTCCGCGGTTTGCACCGCGCTGGTGTTTCTGGGCGGCATCCAGTCCCACGCATTTGTCGAGGCTTCGCCGATCGACGCCGATTTCGAATTGTGGGACCTCGGGCAGGCCGCCCTGCAGGCCGCCGCCGACCACCTGAGTATCGGTGTCGAAGAGCTGCTCTACGCCCGCGCGGATGTGATCGAAGAAGCCGGCGACGCCGAGCTGGCCGACCTGAATCTGGTTGCCCCGTCGCTGGGTTGGGGACTGCTCGACGACGATGCTCGAGAGGATGCGCAACGCCGGTTCGCGCTGTGCGTGGAGTCAGCTCTGGACCGGCTGGGGCTGGGTCCGCTCTCGCATCGAGGCCCATAGCGCCGCGGTGGCGGCGGTGCAGATGGCTGCTCCGGCGACGTGGATCGCCACCAGTGCCGCGGGCACCCCGGTGAAGAACTGCAGGGTCCCAACCGCGGCCTGACCGAACACAGCCACCAGCAGCACGCCCAGCCGCACCAGCACCGGCCGCGGCGCGCGCACGGCCAGCAGCCCGAAGCCGAGTCCGACCAGCAGGGCCAGATAGGCGATCAGCAGCGACGTGTGCGCATGCACCAGCGTGGTGATCTCGATGCGCAGTCGCGGGACGGTTCGGTTCGGGCTGGTGTCACCGGCGTGCGGCCCCGCCGCAGTGACGAGTGTCCCGGCCACCAGCACCGCGGCCAGTGTCAGCCCGCTGAGCGCGGTCAGTGTCCGCAGCGGCTTGGCGACCTGATCACCGGCCACCCCGGCTCCGTCGTTATCGGGCTGGCCGACCTTGACGAACAGCAGCACCGCCAGCCACACCATCAACATCGACGTCAGCAGGTGAATGGCCACCGTCCACCACAACAGCCCGGTCCGGACGGTGACGCCGCCGATCACCGCCTGCAACACGGTCGACGCCGGCATCAGCCAGGCGTAGACCAGCACCTCGCGCCGTCGGTGAGCCCGAATGACCGCCAGCACCGCCAACGCCGCGGTGAGCACCACGGCGAAAGTGACCATCCGATTGCCGAATTCGACGGCCTGGTGGATCCGCGGAACCTCGGAACGGGCGACCGGAATGAAGCTGCCCGGGAAGCACTGCGGCCAGGTCGGGCAGCCCAGCCCTGACGCGGTGACCCGAACGATCGCACCGGTGACGGCGATGCCGCCCTGGGACAGGATCACCAACGCCGCGATGATCCGCTGTACGCGAAGGCTGGGGCGCGACAACCGCCGCAGTGCTTGCCCGACCGGCATCGCCCGATCGTAGGGCAACGACAACTACGCCTCGTAGTAGGGCCGGGTCAGGTGAACCGAAACCAGCGCAGTGCGCCCAGACCGGCCAGCGTGCCCCACCCGACGAGAACCAGGACACCGAACCAATCCACCGACAGGCTCATTGCCCGAGACAGCGACTCGGTGAGCGCCCCGGCCGGGGTGAGTCGCGCGGCCCATTTGACGGCGGATCCGACCATGCCCGATTCGACGGTCAGCGCACCGAGCCCGGCGAAGACGAACCACAACAGGTTTGCTACCGCCAACACGATCTCGGCTCGCAGGGTGCCACCGAGCAGCAGGCCGAGCGCGGCGAACACGGCTGTGCCCAGCGCGATGACCGCCGCGCCCACCGCCAGGCCGAGCGGATGCGGCCGCCATCCGAGCGCAAAACCGATGGCGCCCAAGATGATTGACTGCAGGAAGACGACGGTCACGACCGCCGCTGATTTGCCGGCGATGATGCCCCACACCGGCAGCGCCGTCGCGCCGAGCCGTTTGAGAGCGCCGTAGCGGCGATCGAACGCGACCGCGATGGCCTGGCCGGTGAATGCGGTCGAGATCACCGCCAGCGCCATGATCACCGGGACGAACGTCGCGGCGCGGTTGTCACCGAACGCGCCGAACGGTAACAGCGTCAAACCGATCAGCAACGTGATCGGGATGAACATCGTCAGCAACAGTTGCTCGCCGTTGCGCAGCAGCAGCTTCAACTCCAGGCCGAACTGCGCGGCCAGCATCTTCGGCACCGCGGCGGGCCGCGGGTTGGGCGCGAAAGTACCTGCGGTGAAATGGCTTTGGGTGGTCATGTGCGCAACTCCCGGCCGGTCAGCTCGAGGAACACGTCCTCCAGGCTGCGCTGTTCCACCCGCAGATCGGTGGCCAGCACGTTGATCTGGGCGCACCAGGCGGTGACCGTGGCGAGCACCTGCGGATCGACCGACCCCTCGACCAAATACTCGCCCGGGGTCGCCTCGGAGGCCTGGTAACCCTCGGGCAACGCCGACACCAGCAGCGCCAGGTCGAGGCGCGGGGGAGCGCTGAACCGAAGTTGCCCTTTGGCGCCGCTGCGGGTCAGCTCCGCCGGCGTCCCGGATGCCACCGTTACCCCGTGGTCGATGATCACCAGCCGGTCGGCGAGCTCCTCGGCCTCCTTGAGCTGGTGCGTGGTCAGCACGACCGTCACGCCGTCGCGGCGTAGCGCACCGATCAACTCCCACACCAGGATTCGGGCCTGCGCGTCCATCCCCGCGGTGGGCTCGTCGAGGAAGACCAATTCGGGCCGGCCGACCAGCGCGCAGGCCAGCGCGAGTCGCTGCTGCTGCCCGCCGGAGAGCCGGCGGTACGTGGTGCGCGCCGCGTCGGTCAGGCCCAATGTGGCCAGCAGCCACTGCGGGTCCAGTGGATCGGCGGCGTAGGAGGCCACCAGGTTCAGCATCTCGCCGGCGCGGGCCGCGGGATAGCCGCCGCCGCCCTGCAGCATCACGCCGATGCGTGGCCGCAGCCGCGCGTTGTCCGCGATCGGATCCAGACCGAGCACTTCGACGGTGCCGGCGTCGGGGCGGATGAAGCCTTCGCACATCTCGACCGTCGTGGTCTTGCCGGCGCCGTTGGGGCCGAGTAGCGCTAGTACCTCGGCGGTGTGCACCTCGAGATCGAGCTGGGAGACGGCGGTGGTCGAGCCGTACTGCTTGCATACCCCGCGCAGCCGCACGGGGATGTCAGAAGCGGGGCTCACGACGATTTAGCGTAAGCGCCGGGCAGCGGATCGGACCGCGGGGTCTGGCCGTTGGGCGGCGAATCCTGGTTGGCGGCGTCGAAGGCGGGCTCACCGTTGGGCAGCGGTCGCCATGGGAGCCGGTCGTAGGTCACCGCGATCAGCAGCAGCACAACGACCGTGCTGGCCACCGTGGCGTCCACGATCTGGAACAACGCGAACCGGTCGCCGTTGGCCGTCGGGCCGAAGACGCCGATGACGATCGTCACCACGATGACCGCAATCCGGAAGCCCGGCCGCGTCGCCCACGCCGCCAGCGGGATGATCGCCCACAGCAGGTACCACGGCTGCACCACCGGAAACAGCAGCACGCAGCCGCCCAACGCGACCCCGAGCCCGCCGACCGGATGCAACCGGCCGCGCAGCACAGCCATCAGCAACCAGGCGACCAGCACCGCGATGATCAGCACACCGATGCCACGGGTCAGCGACAGCACGGCGGTGGTGTGATCGCCCAGACCCAGCAGGATGCCGACCTGTCCGGTGCCCAGCGCGATCAGTGTCGGCGGCGACATCCAGCTGCGGACCACGTTCGCGGTACCGAGCGTGTAGATCCAGCCGAAGCCGAGCCGGCTGGCCGATCCGACTGCGGCCATCACGGCCAACGACAGTCCGGTCATCAGTGCGCCGGTCAGAACGAACGGCTTGAAGCCGCCGCCGTAGCGCTGGGCCAGCGCCATCGTCACGAATCCCAGTGCCAGCAGCGACGGGAGCTTGATCTGCGACGACAGCACGATCAGGACGGAGCCGGCCAGCAGCATGCCCAGCGGCGCCCAGTCGGCCCGGGCACCGCTGGCGCGCGGCCACGGTCGTGGCCACAACGGGCGGGCGGAATCGACGCCGCGCAGCGCGAACTCGGTGCCGGTCAGCATCAGCCCCATCATCGGGGCCTCGTTGTGGATGCCCGCGACCAGATGCATGATCAGCAGCGGGTTGGCCGCCCCCAGCCACAGCGCGGTGACTTCGGCCACCCCGCAGCGGCGGGCCAGCCGCGGCGTCGCCCACACGATCAAGCCCACCCCGACCAGGACCACCAGCCGGTGACAGAGCACCGCCGCGACGATGTTTTCACCGGTCAGCGCGGAGATTCCGCGGCCGATCCACAAGAACAGCGGTCCGTAAGGGGCCGGGGTCTCCCGCCACAGGCTCGGCACCGACAACGTGAAGACGTGGCCGAGCCCCAAACCGGTCGCCGGGCCCACCCGATACGGGTCCAGGCCCAGCCGGGCGATCTGACTCTGCGCCAGGTAGGAGTAGACGTCCTTGCTGAACATCGGCGGCGCGATCAACAGCGGCAGCACCCAGAGCAGCAGGGTGCGATCCAGTTCGCCGCGCGACATCCGCCGCTTGCCCAGCGCGAATCGGCCCAGCATCAGCCAGGCCAGGGCCATCATCGTGGCCCCGGTCGTGGTCATGGTCAGCGACACCGTCTGGATTCGGGACGGCAGGTTGAGCAGCCGCACGCCGAACGTCGGGTCCTGGACCACGGGCCGGGCGCCGGCGCCGAGCGCTCCGATGCCCATCAGTACCGTGCCGGTCGCGCCGAAAACCCGGGTGCGACGAAGCGCGCGCTCCTCGGTGTCGTTCAGTGGCTGGCCCACCGTCATCTCGTCGCCGTGCAGGCTGGCGATCGAGGAACTCAGCGAGTGCTGGCGGTCGGCCATCAGAGCAGCGTAGCGGCGATCGCCAGCGCGGCGGAGCCGGGCGCAGCGGGTCGCCGCCGTGAGCCGTAGCGGCGATCGCCAGCGCGGCGGAGCCGGGCGCAGCGGGTCGCCCGTCATGTGATCAGCCGGCTCCCCAGCGCCGTCGAACCGGTCAGGTGTGACCAGCGCAACGGCCGCAGAGGGTAGCCTTGCTGGACCCGGCATCGGAATTGCGTCACACTGGTGTTGTGAAATTCCCGCCCTCCGTCTCCAGCGCCGAAGCAGCAGCAGCTGCCGCGACGCATGACGGTCAGACCCGCAGCGCCGTCGTGCGGCTGCTGCTGGAGTCCGGGTCTATCACTGCCGGACAGATCGGCGAGCAGCTCGGATTGTCGGCGGCCGGGGTGCGACGTCACCTCGACGCGTTGATCGACATGGGTGAGGCCGAGTCGGTTCCGGCCGCGCCGTGGCAGCAAGCCGGGCGCGGACGACCGGCCAAGCGGTACCGGCTGACCTCGACCGGCCGCGCGAAGCTGGACCATAGTTACGACGACCTGGCGTCCGCCGCGATGCGGCAGCTTCGCGAGATCGGCGGCGAAGAGGCGGTCCGCAGCTTTGCCCGTCAGCGCATCGACGCGATCCTGTCCGGTGTCGAGGCGGCCGATTCGGATGCCGACGAGGAGATCGAGGCCACTGCCGAGCGAATCGCCGGTGCCTTGTCCAAAGCCGGCTACGTCGCGACCACCACACAGGTGGGCGGTCCGATCCACGGTGTGCAGATCTGTCAGCATCATTGTCCGGTGTCGCACGTCGCCGAGGAATTCCCGGAGTTGTGCGAAACCGAGCAGCAGGCGATTGCCGAGGTCCTCGGTACCCACGTGCAGCGGCTGGCGACCATCGTCAACGGCGATTGCGCCTGCACCACCCACGTCCCATTGGCCGCGGGCCAGCTGCACCCAGCCAAACCGACTGAACTTCGGCGCACAGCCCGCGCCGAAGCCACCACGAGCACCAAAGGAGTGTCGTTATGACCCTCACCCCGGAGGCAGCCAAGACGGCTGTGCCAGAGACGCTGACCCAGGAGGAGACGATCGCCTCGCTGGGCCGCTACGGCTACGGCTGGTCGGACTCCGACGTGGCCGGCGCCAGCGCGCAGCGCGGGCTCTCGGAGGCGGTGGTCCGCGACATCTCGGCCAAGAAGAACGAGCCGGAATGGATGCTCGAGCACCGACTCAAGGCGCTGCGCATCTTCGAGCGCAAGCCGATGCCGAACTGGGGATCCAACCTCGAGGGCATCCACTTCGACAACATCAAGTACTTCGTGCGGTCCAGCGAGAAGCAGGCCGCGACCTGGGACGATCTGCCTGCAGACATCAAGAACACCTACGACAGGCTGGGCATCCCCGAAGCCGAGAAGCAGCGGTTGGTCTCCGGCGTTGCGGCGCAGTACGAGTCAGAGGTGGTCTACCACTCGATCCGCGAGGATCTGGAGAAGCTGGGTGTCCTCTTCCTCGACACCGACACCGCGCTGCGTGAGCAACCGGACATCTTCAAGCAGTACTTCGGCACGGTGATCCCGGCCGGTGACAACAAGTTCTCGGCGCTGAATTCCGCGGTGTGGAGCGGTGGTTCGTTCATCTACGTCCCGCCGGGCGTGCACGTCGACATCCCGCTGCAGGCCTACTTCCGGATCAACACCGAGAACATGGGCCAGTTCGAGCGGACGCTGATCATCGTCGACGAGGGTGCCTACGTGCACTACGTCGAGGGCTGTACCGCGCCGATCTACAAGAGCGACTCGCTGCACTCCGCGGTCGTGGAGATCATCGTCAAGCCCGGTGGCCGTTGCCGTTACACCACCATCCAGAACTGGTCGAACAACGTCTACAACCTGGTCACCAAGCGGGCCCGGGCCGAGGCGGGCGCGACCATGGAGTGGGTCGACGGCAACATCGGATCCAAGGTCACGATGAAGTACCCGGCGGTCTGGATGACCGGTGAATACGCCAAGGGCGAGGTCTTATCGGTCGCGTTCGCCGGTGTAGACCAGCACCAGGACACCGGCGCCAAGATGCTGCACCTGGCGCCGAATACGTCGAGCAACATCGTCTCCAAGTCCGTTGCCCGCGGCGGTGGCCGCACCTCCTACCGCGGGCTGGTGCAGGTAAACAAGGGTGCCCACGGGTCACGCTCCAGCGTGAAATGCGATGCGTTGCTGGTGGATACGATCAGCCGCAGCGACACCTACCCGTACGTCGACATCCGCGAGGACGACGTCACGATGGGCCACGAGGCCACCGTGTCCAGGGTCAGCGACAACCAGCTGTTCTACCTGATGAGCCGCGGGCTGACCGAGGATGAGGCGATGGCGATGGTGGTACGCGGCTTCGTCGAGCCGATCGCCAAGGAACTGCCCATGGAGTACGCCCTGGAGCTCAACCGGCTGATCGAGTTGCAGATGGAAGGCGCGGTCGGCTAGTGACGGGATTGACTGAAGCGGTGGAGGGTTCGACCCTCGCCGCTGCCAACAAGGGTGAGTTGTTCTCGTCGTTCGACGTCAACGCCTTCGAGGTTCCGGGCGGCCGCGACGAGCTCTGGCGGTTCACCCCGTTGAAGCGGCTGCACGGACTGCACGACGGGTCGGCGCACGCCACCGCGAGCGCGACGATCACGGTCAGCGAGCGGCCCGATGTGCGGGTTGAGACGGTGCGTCGCGGTGACGAGCGGCTCGGGCAGGGCGGTGTGCCCGCCGACCGGGTTGCCGCACAAGCTTTTTCGTCGTTCAATGCCGCGACCATCGTCACCGTTGCCCGCGACACGCAGGTTGCCGAGCCGATCGAGATCACCGTCGAAGGGCCCGGAGCGGGAGCCGTTGCCTACGGCCATCTTCAGGTCAGGGTCGAAGAGCTGGCCGAAGCGGTGGTCGTGATCGACCAGCGCGGCAGCGGAACCTATGCCGACAACCTCGAATTGGTTGTCGACGACGCCGCCCGGCTCACGGTGGTCTGGATAGCCGACTGGGCCGACGACGCGGTGCATGTCAGCGCCCAGCACGCCCGGTTGGGCAAGGATGCACTGCTGCGCCACGTGGCGATCACGCTCGGCGGCGACGTGGTGCGGATGACCGGCAACGTGCGATTCGGTGCGCCGGGCGGCGACGCCGAGTTGCTCGGCCTGTACTTCGCCGACGACGGCCAGCACCTCGAGTCGCGGTTGCTGATCGACCACGCGCAGCCGGACTGCAAATCCAACGTGCTGTACAAGGGTGCGCTGCAAGGGGATCCGGACTCGAAGCGCCCCGACGCGCATACCGTCTGGGTCGGCGACGTGCTGATCCGGGCCGAGGCCACCGGCACCAACACCTTCGAGGTGAACCGCAATCTGGTCCTGACCGACGGCGCACGCGCCGACTCGGTGCCCAATTTGGAGATCGAGACCGGCGAGATCGTCGGAGCCGGACACGCGAGTGCTACCGGCCGATTCGACGACGAGCAACTGTTCTATCTACGTGCCCGAGGCATCCCGGAAGAGCAGGCCCGCCGCTTGGTGGTGCGCGGCTTCTTCAACGAGATCATCGCCAAGATCGCGGTGCCCGAAATACGTGAACGCCTGACCACAGCCATCGAACACGAACTGGCCATTACCGAATCGAGAATCACGTCCTCATGACAACCCTGGAAATCAAAGACCTCCACGTCAGCGTCGAGAACGCCACGGACGGCAACGAGATCGCCATCCTCAACGGCGTCGACTTGACCATCCGCTCTGGCGAAACCCATGCGGTGATGGGCCCCAACGGATCTGGCAAGTCGACACTGTCCTACGCAATCGCGGGACACCCGAAATACCGGGTCACGTCGGGCTCCATCACACTCGACGGGCAGGACGTCCTGGCCATGAGCGTCGACGAGCGCGCCCGCGCCGGTCTGTTCCTGGCCATGCAGTACCCGATCGAGGTGCCCGGCGTGTCGATGTCGAACTTCCTGCGTTCGGCCGCAACCGCGATCCGCGGCGACGCACCCAAGTTGCGGCACTGGGTCAAAGAGGTCAAGACCGCGATGGAGGAGCTGGACATCGACCAGGCCTTCGGCGAACGCAGCGTCAACGAAGGCTTTTCCGGCGGTGAGAAGAAGCGCCACGAGATCCTGCAACTGGGGCTGCTCAAGCCGAAGATCGCCATCCTCGACGAGACCGACTCCGGTCTGGACGTCGACGCGTTGCGCGTGGTCAGCGAGGGCGTCAACCGGTACGCCGAAGCCGAGCACGGGGGTATCTTGCTGATCACGCACTACACCCGGATCCTGCGGTACATCCGACCGGAGTTCGTGCATGTCTTCGTCGGTGGCCGGATCATCGAATCCGGCGGCCCAGAGCTGGCCGACGAGCTGGAAGAAAACGGCTACGTCCGCTTCACGCAGACGGCGGCTTCCGGAGCTTGACCGTGAGCACTTCCGTCACGCCCCTGGACGTCGCCGCGATCCGCGCCGACTTCCCGATCCTCAAGCGCGTCATGCGCGGCGGAAATCAGTTGGCGTACTTGGATTCCGGCGCAACATCGCAGCGGCCGGTCAAGGTGCTCGACGCCGAACGCGAATTCCTGCTCACCTCCAACGGCGCCGTACACCGCGGCGCGCACCAACTGATGGAGGAGGCCACCGACGCCTACGAGCAGGGTCGCGCCGACATCGCCGCGTTCGTCGGTGCCGGGCCCGACGATCTGGTGTTCACCAAGAACGCCACCGAAGCACTCAACCTGGTGTCATACGTGCTGGGGGACAACCGCTTCGACGGTGCTGTGGGACCGGGCGACGTCATCGTCACGACCGAACTCGAACACCACGCCAACCTCGTCCCGTGGCACGAACTGGCCCGGCGAACCGGGGCCACGCTGCGCTGGTACGGCGTCACCGACGACGGGCGCATCGACCTGGATTCACTGCGGCTCGACAGCAGCGTCAAAGTCGTTGCGTTCAGCCATCACTCGAACGTGACCGGCGCGATCGCGCCGGTTGCCGAACTGGTCGCGCGGGCCAAGTCCGTTGGAGCGCTGACCGTCCTGGACGCCTGCCAGTCGGTGCCGCACCAACCGGTGGATCTCCGCGCGCTCGACGTCGACTTCGCGGCGTTCTCCGGCCATAAAATGCTGGGCCCCAACGGGATCGGCGTGCTTTATGGCCGCGCCGAGCTGCTGCGCGCCTTACCGCCGTTCCTCACCGGTGGTTCGATGATCGAAACCGTCAGCATGGAGGCCGTCACCTACGCCCCGCCTCCGCAGCGCTTCGAGGCCGGCACGCCGATGACCTCGCAGGTCGTCGGGCTGGGCGCGGCGACGCGCTACCTGGGCGCTCTCGGCATGGATGCGGTTGAAGCTCACGAGCGCGAATTGGTGGCTGCCGCGATCGACGGATTGGCCGGCATCGACGAAGTGCGAATCATTGGGCCGACCTCGATGGAAAATCGCGGTTCGCCAGTCTCTTTCGTCGTTGACGGTGTGCACGCGCACGACGTGGGCCAGGTGCTCGACGACGACGGCGTCGCGATCCGGGTCGGACATCACTGTGCGATGCCGCTGCACCGGCGATTCGACGTCGCGGCCACCGCGCGGGCATCGTTTGCGGTCTACAACACCATGGACGAGGTCGACCGGCTCGTCGCCGGAGTCCGTCGCGCCATCGACTTCTTCGGCAGGGCGTGAGCCGACATGCGCCTTGAGCAGATGTACCAAGAAGTGATCCTGGATCACTACAAGCATCCGCAGCATCGCGGCCTACGTGAACCGTTCGGCGCGGAGGTGTATCACAAAAACCCGATCTGCGGCGATGAGATCACGCTGCGAGTGACGCTGTCGGACGACGGGGAGACCGTCGCCGACGTCTCCTACGACGGGCAGGGCTGCTCGATCAGCCAGGCCGCCACCTCGGTGCTCACCGAACAGGTGATCGGCCAAAGCGTCGGGCAGGCGCTGAAGACCGTCACCGCGTTCAACGAGATGGTGTCGTCACGTGGGAACGTCGACGGGGACGAGGACGTGCTGGGTGACGGCGTGGCATTCGCCGGCGTCGCGAAGTATCCGGCCCGGGTGAAATGCGCACTACTGGGTTGGCTGGCGTTCAAAGATGCGTTGGCCCAAGCGAGTCACGACGTGAAGGAGGTCAGCAGATGAGTGAAATTGCGGCACCGGACAACGAGCTGCTCGGCGACATCGAGGAGGCGATGCGCGATGTCGTCGATCCCGAGCTGGGCATCAACGTCGTCGACCTCGGACTGGTCTACGGTGTGAACCTCGAAGAAGCCGAGGAAGGCACCGTCGCGCTGCTCGACATGACGTTGACGTCACCGGCCTGTCCGCTCACCGACGTCATCGAGGACCAGTCGCGTAACGCCCTGATCGGGGCGGGTCTGGTCGACGAGCTGCGGATCAACTGGGTCTGGAACCCGCCGTGGGGCCCCGACAAGATCACCGAGGACGGCCGCGATCAGCTGCGCGCTCTCGGCTTCACAGTCTGACCTGCTGTAAACGTCCTGTTAAGTCCCCGGTCGTCACGCGCTCTTGCGTCGCGCGCGGACCGATTAACCGCCAAAATTGGGGGACCGGACTGAAAGGGACCGCTCGATGACGAAGAAACTGATGATGCTGGCGGCGTGTGTGGCTGCCTTGGGTATGAGTAGTGGCGTGGCGTACGCCGACGACGACCCGAAGCCGCCACCGGCACCCTCGCCTCCGTCGGGCGGACCGTTGTGCAATGTGATGGGCGGCGATGACGGCACCAAGTGGGAACTCGCTCCGTGTGGTTGGGCCTACGGGGAAGAGAAGGGCTGGTATCAGGTTCCTTAGCCGGCACCCCGCAAAAGCCGCGCGCAGTGTTCACCTGCTCAGGGTGTGAATCCACCCGGCCTTGGCTAACATCGAGCATGTGACGGACGCCGACCCAGCTCACGCGATGACGCCGCCGAGAACGAAAGTTCCTCCCCACGTCGTCGTAATATTCGGCGCCACAGGGGATTTAGCGCAACGCAAGCTGCTACCTGGTCTGCTCCACCTGTCCTGCTCGAAGTTGGCCCCCGAGATGCGGGTGATCGGGACGTCGCTCGACGAGATGGATAGCGACACCTTTCGCAAGCTGGCGCACAAGGCGTGCAAGGAGTTCGCTCACCACGCCGTGTCCGACGAGCTCTTCGACCAGTTCATCGCCAATGTGACCTTTGTTCCACAGCAGGCCGGTCCCGAGGCCCTCGCCGGCGCGGTGGCCGAGCAGATCGAGGCCCTTGGTGGTGACGCCCGCCTGCTGCACTATCTGAGCGTGCCGCCCAAAGCAGTGATGCCGGTAATGGACACCCTGCACAAGGCGGATCTGGCCAAAGGCTCTCGGGTCGTGATGGAGAAGCCGTTTGGCGTCGATCTGCAAAGCGCGCGCGAACTCAACAAGGCGATCCACGAGCGGTTCGACGAAGAGCAGATCTTCCGGATCGACCACTTCCTCGGTAAGGAAGCCGCCCAGAACATCCTCGCCTTCCGGTTCGCCAACGGCCTGTTCGAGCCGATCTGGAACCGGCAGTTCATCGATCACATCCAGATCGATGTTCCCGAGCGTCTCACCGTCGAAAACCGCGCCCAGTTCTACGAAGCGGTCGGCGCATTCAAGGACATGGTGGTCACCCACCTGTTCCAGATCCTGGCGTTCGTCGCGATGGAGCCGCCCACCGAGTTGGCGTCGGAAGCGATCAGCAGCGAGAAGAACAAAGTATTCCGCTCCATGCGCCCTCTGGACCCCAACCACGTGGTGCGCGGCCAATACCGCGGCTACCGCGACATGCCCGGCGTCTCCCCGGAGTCGGACACCGAGACGTTCGTCGCGCTCAAATGCGAGATCGACAACTGGCGCTGGGCCGGGGTGCCGTTCTTTCTGCGCACCGGCAAGGGCTTGGCTGAGGGGCAGCGCATCATTTCGATCGCGTTTCATGAGCCACCGCGCAGCATGTTCCCACCGGGATCCGGTGTGGGACAGAAGGGTCCGGATCACCTGACCTTCGACCTGGCCGACGTGTCCAAGATGTCGCTGTCGTTCTACGGTAAGCGGCCGGGGCCGGGCATGAAGCTGGACAAGCTGAGTCTGCAGTTCACCATGGAGGAGACCGGTCACGCCGGCGATGTTCTCGAGGCGTACGAGCGCCTGATTCTGGACGCCATGCGCGGCGACCGCACGCTGTACAACACGGCGGAGGGCATCGAGCGGCTGTGGGAAGTCTCGGCGCCCCTGCTCGAGGATCCGCCGCCGGTTCGTAGTTACGACATCGACTCATGGGGTCCCAACGCCGTGCATCCGCTGATCGCGCCGCGGGCCTGGCGTCTGCCGTTCGAACGTGGTTGGCGCGGCAAGAAATAACGGCAAATTCCACGAAAAGTAGGGCTCGTGGCGGATGCTAGATCCTTATGGGAAACGGTCCCCTCTCATGCGGATTGTGGCTGGAGTTTGACTACTCAAAATCGGCCGGCTACTACTCACAGCTGGCCGGCGTCCTTGCCGGGTTCGCTTTCTTGGCCATTTCGCTTCTGCTTAGTCGTCAGCATCGTCGCAACGTCCAATCGGAGCCGGCTCAGGAACATGAACAGGACAAGCAAATTGTCACCGCGTTGGGATGTGCACTGCTCGGTCTGATCGCGGCGGCCGCCCTGTACGCCCTGACCGCCGGGGAAACGGGCTGCACGTTGAGCAGTGCCCGGGCAGCCCTGTCGAAGTCGGTGCTTGCCGGTTTGGCGTTCGGCTTTTCGGTTTACACCGCTCTTTTCGCGACAGTCCAGCTCGTCTCGGCGGCCGCCTTAGGCGCACACTTGCGCTTCATGGTTGCGGTAGTCACCCCCCCGGCTGTTGTCGCGTTCATAATCGCGCACCTCGATGACCTCGCGTTGGCGTTGTCACAGCTGCCCAATCAGCCGGCCCAACCGGGCGCACCGCCTAACCCCGCTTGGACCAAGGGCAGCAAATCGTTGTGGGAGTACGGAAATCATGCCTCGACTTGGTCCGTCGCCATCATGCTCGGGGTATGTCTGGCGTTCTGGTTTGCCGGTTTGCGCTGGCGGTACGCCGACGGCACACCAGGCGGCGTGGGGATGGCAGTGACGAAAGTCGTCTCGGCCGGGTTGACCTACCTCCCGTATGCGAGCCTGGCATTGGTGGCTTACGCGGTGTGGCGGACGGCGCTGCTCTCGCGGCTGGAGCCCGCCACCCACATCGAGCCCGTTCACGCCAGGTGGTTGGTGTCGACATGCATGGTGATTTTGGTGCTGCAAAGCGTGTGTCTGTCCCTCGTTCGCGGTGTAGATCGCGCATCGGATGTCGCGAGCAAGACGGCTGATATTAGCGACGAATAGCGCGGTTTCGCCTGCTAATTCGCGGTGCTCACTGATCAGCGCCAGGGCAGATCGCTGGTTTCGCCACGCCACCGTGACGGCGGAATCATCGGCGCACCGCGCAGTCCCGAAGCCTCGACGTGGCGCAACGCAGCTTTCAGATGCTGTTCCATTCGACGCTGCGCCTTCTGCGGATCTTTCGCGGTAATGGCGGCGGCGATCGCGCGGTGTGACTTGGCCGCCTCGGCGCGATCGTACTGACTGATGTTCTGCTCGGCCGCGGCCCAGCGCACGGCCTGTTCTATCGCGGCCAAAACCGTTGTGAGGAGCGGATTTCCGCTGGCCTCGACCAGCAGCTCGTGGAATTCGTGATAGCCGGTGCCATCGGGTGCGATGCCACCCTCGGCGACGGCGGTGATGCGCGCGCGTTGTGATTTCGTCGCATGCTCGGCGACGTGAGCGGCGGCGGCGGGTTCGAGCATGATGCGAAACGACAGCAGGTCACCCCAGGTCGCGCCGGTGAGGGTGAACAGCTGCACGAGTGAACGTGCGACGCGCTCGGGTTCGGGATGCCGGATCCGCACGCCGCTGCGGCCTTGGCTGGTGGTGGTGAGGCCCTCGGCGTCCAGTAGCCGAAGCGCCATCCGGACCGTCTCTCGGCTGACGCCCAGCTGGCTGATGAGTTCGCCTTCGGTGGGCAGGCAGTCGCCCGGCGCGAGTTCGCCGGACAGGATCTGTCGGCGCAGGGTGGCGGCGACGACATCTGGT
>DATNFI010000178.1:0-6839 GCA_035606475.1 Mycobacterium sp.
TGGCCGATCTTCGGCCCGAAGTCCTTGATCGGGTCGGTCAGCATGAACCGGTCTTCGGGATGGATGTAGGTCGGGCAGCCGAACGTGTCGGACACCTTCTGAGCAGACCAGATGTGGTCGATGTGGCCGTGGGTGAGCAGCACCGCCGCCGGCGTCAGCCGATTCTTGTCCAGGATGCGGCGCAGCTGGCCCATCGCGCGCTGGCCTGGGTCGACGACGATCGCGTCGGCGCCGGGGTGCGGCGCCAGCACGTAGCAGTTGCACTGCAGCAACCCGGCGGGAAATCCGGTGATCAACACGATGTCCAGTTTCCCATCCGGTTCGCCCGACGACGATGCGGCCCGCGCAGCGGGCGGCTGAGGAGTCGGGCCATGCACCCCGCGGACGGGTCGCGCCACCCTTATCGAGGGTGAACTGGCACACTCTTCGCAGACCCAGCCCGCGATCATGAAGGGACAGGCGGTGCCGAGCAACGAACAACGACGTGCGACAGCCAAGCGCAAATTGGAGCGCCAGCTCGAACGCCGCGCCCAGCAAGCCCGTCGTCGTCGAACCCTGGCCATCGTCGGAGGATCGGTCGCCGCGGTGGTTGTGGTGGCGGCGATCGTCGCAACCGTCGTCCTGACCAATCACGACGACAAGAAGGCGTCAGCCAGTTCTGACACCTCGTCCAGCGCAGCTGCCAGCGCAACGGGTGCGCCGTTGCCGGCCTTCACGCCGAACGACAACGTCGGTGCCAACTGCCAGTATCCGCCGTCGTCGGAGCAGCCGGCCAAACAGGCGAAACCGCCCCGGACCGGAAAGGTGCCCACCGATCCGGCGCAGGTCAGCGTCAGCATGGTCACCAACCAGGGCAACATCGGTCTGCTGCTCGCAAACAACGAATCGCCTTGTACCGTCAACAGTTTCGCGAGCCTGGCGCAACAGAAGTTCTTCGACGGCACCAAATGCCACCGGCTCACGCGATCGATTCTGCAATGTGGCGACCCGAGTGCCGATGGCACCGGCGGACCGGGCTACCAGTTCGCCGATGAATATCCGGTCGACCAGTACAAGCCGGGCGACCCGGCGGCCCACGAGCCGGTGATCTACCCGCGGGGCACGCTGGCGATGGCCAACAGTGGACCGAACACCAATGGCAGCCAGTTCTTCCTGGTGTACAAGGACACGCCGTTGCCGCCCGCGTACACGGTTTTCGGCAAGATCCAGCAGGACGGGTTGGCCACCTTGGACAAGATCGCGAAGGATGGCATCGCCGGTGGCAGCGAGGACGGACCGCCGGCCAACGAGGTGACCGTCAAGTCGGTGCTACTGGACTGATGCGATGAAACTCAACCGAATTGCCGCCACGCTCGGGATCCTCGCCGTTGCGGTGACCGTGACGTCGTGCACCCGCCACGACTCTGGCAAGACGGCCGCTACCACGTCGGCCAGCACTGCGGCGACGCCGACGTCGACCTTGCCGCCGGTCGCGCCGGTGACCGGGCCGAAACTGCCGCCGTTCTACCCCGGGCCGGCGGTGGGGGCGCATTGTCAATACCTGCGGACCCCGGGACCACCCGGCAAGCAGGCGGCCCCGCCGCCCAACGGCAAGGCGTCGACCGATCCGGCGACGATCGGACTGACCATCGTCACCGACCGCGGCCGGATCGGTTTGCAGCTGGCCAACAACGAATCACCCTGCACGGTCAGCAGTTTCGTGAGCCTTGCGCAGCAGGCCTACTTCGACAACACCGAATGCCACCGGCTGACCACGGCACGCGCTCTGTCGGTGCTGCAGTGCGGCGATCCCAAAGGCGACGGCACCGGCGCCCCGGGCTACCAGTTCAACAACGAATATCCGACCATTCAGTACCCGCCCGGCGAACCGGCGCTACAGGTACCCGTCGTATATCCCAGGGGCACACTGGCAATGGCCAACGCCGGACCGGGCACCAACGGCAGCCAGTTCTTCATGGTCTACCGCGACTCCCTGTTGCCGCCCAACTACACGATTTTCGGCACCGTCAGCCCGGCCGGGCTGGCCGTGGTGGACAAGATCGCCGCGGGCGGCGTTGCCGGTGGTGGCAACGACGGCAAGCCCAACAACGAGGTCACCATCACCTCAGCGCGCCGGGACTGACCTCGCCACATAGGCATGGGCCGCGCGCCGGATGAAGTCTTCGGTGGGCGCCGGATGCCAGCCGAGTTCACGCGTGGCTTTGGCATGGCTGGCCGGCGACGTCAACTCCACCAGCCGCGCGCTTTGTCTACTCATCGGAAAGTCCTTGCGCAGCAACGCACCCAGCGCGTCGTTGACCCACCCCAAGCCATACATCACTGCCATCGGAATGCCGATCCGGGGCGGTCGGGCACCCACGGCCTGTGCGGCGACGGTCACCAGCTCACGCTGGCTCATGTATCGCTCAGAGATGATGTAGCGCTGGCCGATCCGTCCTTTTTCCGCGGCCAGCAGCAGCGCGTCGGCGACGTCGTCGATGCCGACCACTTCCGAGCCCACGCCACGGACGTAGAACGGCATCTTGCCCTGCGCGGCCATCTTGACGAACATCCCTTGGCGCGGTTGCCAATCGGGTGGCCCATACGGGTTCGACACGTTGGTCACCACGGCGGGCAGCCCGTGGTCGGCGACGTAGGAGAGCGCCAGATCCTCAGCGGCTCGCCGTGATTCGATGTAGCCGCCGGCCTTATCGGCCCAGTTGAACGGGGTGTCCTCGTCGACGGTTTCACCGTTTCTACCGACGGCGATGGTACCGATGGTGCTCAAGAAGACGAACCGCCGCAGTTCGGCTCGCACCGCCACGTCGAGCACGCTGCGGAGCGCCTCGACGTTGGTTGTGAACAGCGGCGCGGGATCCCGCAACTCCGCGCGGGTGTCGACGACGCAGTAGTACACCACGTCGCGGTCGGCCATCGCGGCGGCAACCGCATCGCTGTCGAACAGATCGCCGTACCAGCGATCGACCTCCAAACCGTCGATTCCCTTGGTAGAGCTTGTCTTTCGCAGCAACACCCGCACGTCGGCGCCACCGGCCACCAGGTGGCGGGTCACGCACGCCCCTACGTTGCCACTGGCTCCCATGACCAGCGCCCGCTGGCGGTCTACCGTCACCCGTCAGGCCGCCGACGTCACCCGGTAGACGTCGTAGACGCCTTCGACATTGCGGACCACGTCGAGCAGGTGTCCCAGGTGTTTGGGGTCGCCCATCTCAAAAGTGAAGCGGCTGATCGCGACTCGGTCGCCCGCGGAGGTGGTGACCGAGGCCGACAGGATGTTCACCCGCTCGTCAGCGAGTACCCGGGTCACATCCGAGAGCAGCCGATGCCGGTCGAGCGCTTCGACCTGAATGGCCACCAGGAACACCGACGACGGTGACGGCGCCCAGTGCACCTCGATGATGCGCTCGGATTGCTGTTGCAACGACGTCGCATTGGTGCAATCGGTGCGGTGCACGCTCACTCCCCCGCCGCGGGTGACGAATCCGAGGATCTGATCGCCGGGCACCGGCGTGCAGCACTTGGCCAGCTTGGTCAGCACACCCGGAGCGCCCGGCACCGACACCCCGACGTCGTCGCTGCGTGGGCGGCGCGGGATGGCCGTGAGCGTGGAGCGCTCGGCGAGATCTTCCTCGGCCTGGTCGATACCGCCGAGTTCGACGAGCAACCGTTGCACCACGTGCTTGGCCGAGATGTGACCCTCGCCCACCGCCGTGTAGAGCGCCGACACGTCGGCATAGTGCAGTTCGTTGGCCACTGCGGCCATCGAGCCGCCATTGACCAAGCGCTGCAAGGGAAGTCCACCGCGGCGCACTTCTCGGGTGATCGCGTCTTTGCCGGTTTCGAGCGCCTCTTCACGGCGCTCCTTGGCGAACCACTGCCGGATCTTGGTCTTGGCACGCGGCGAGACGACAAACTGCTGCCAGTCGCGCGATGGACCCGCGTTGGCCGCTTTCGAGGTGAAAACCTCCACCACTTCACCGTTTTCGAGCTTGCGCTCCAGCGCAACCAGTCTGCCGTTGACGCGGGCACCGATACAGCGGTGCCCCACCTCGGTGTGCACCGCATAGGCGAAGTCGACCGGGGTGGATCCGGTGGGCAGCGTGATCACGTCACCCTTCGGGGTGAACACGAAGATCTCTTGCACCGCAAGGTCGTAACGCAGCGATTCGAGGAACTCACCGGGGTCGGCGGCCTCCCGCTGCCAGTCGAGCAGTTGACGCATCCAAGCCATGTCATCAATCTCGGCGGCGGCTTGTACATGCGGCACGCCGTTGCGGCCCTTGGTTTCCTTGTAGCGCCAGTGCGCGGCAATGCCGTACTCCGCGGTGCGGTGCATGTCGCGGGTGCGGATCTGCACCTCCAGCGGTTTGCCCTCCGGCCCGACGACGGTGGTGTGCAGCGACTGGTACACCCCGTAGCGCGGCTGGGCGATGTAGTCCTTGAACCGGCCCGCCATCGGCTGCCACAGCGAATGCACCACGCCGACAGCGGCGTAACAGTCCCGAACCTCGTCGCAGAGGATCCGGATGCCGACCAGGTCGTGAATGTCGTCGAAGTCGCGGCCCCGGACGATCATCTTCTGGTAGATCGACCAATAGTGCTTGGGCCGCCCCTCCACCACCGCGCTGATCTTCGACCCGTTGAGGGTGGCGATGATCTCGGCCCGGACCTTGGCCAGGTAGGTGTCACGCGACGGCGCCCGGCCGGCGACCAGTCGCACGATCTCCTCGTACTTCTTGGGGTGCAGGATCGCGAAGGACAGGTCCTCCAACTCCCACTTGACGGTAGCCATCCCTAGCCGATGCGCTAGCGGCGCAATGACTTCCAGCGTTTCGCGCGCCTTGCGGGCCTGTTTCTCGGGAGGCAGGAAGCGCATGGTCCGCATGTTGTGCAACCGGTCGGCCACCTTGATCACCAGCACCCGCGGGTCGCGGGCCATCGCGGTGATCATCTTGCGGATCGTCTCGCCCTCGGCGGCGCTGCCCAGCACCACCCGGTCCAGTTTGGTCACCCCGTCGACGAGATGACCGACCTCGTCGCCGAAGTCCGCCGACAATGCCTCCAGGCTGTAGCCGGTGTCCTCGACGGTGTCGTGCAGCAGGGCCGCCACCAGCGTGGTGGTGTCCATGCCCAATTCGGCGAGAATGTTGGCCACCGCCAGCGGGTGGGTGATGTACGGGTCCCCCGAATGCCGCAGCTGGCTGGCGTGTCGGTGCTCGGCCACCTCGTAGGCCCGTTGCAACAACGACAGGTCGGCCTTCGGGTAGATCTCCCGGTGCACCGCGACCAGCGGTTCGAGCACGGGGCTCATCGTGCTGCGCTGCGCGGTCATTCGGCGCGCCAGCCGGGCGCGGACCCGGCGCGACGCGCTGCTGGGCGCCTTGAGCCCGATTCCGGGCTCAAGCGCTGCAGGCGACGGAAGATCGGCGAGCCGCAGCGGCTCGGTGGGCGGCTGTATCGCCGTGCCCTTGTCCTCCGCCACGCCTCTCACCTCCGAAACTTCAGGATAACGTTGTTGAGCCGGATGTCCGGCGGCATTACCTATCCGCTAGAACACGCTGATGCTGTGTACCTGCAGCGGCGCGATCCGGGCGCGCCCGCCGAGTTCGGCGAGTTCGATGACCACCGCCGCGGTGCTCACCCGCGCTCCGGCGTGCTCGAGCAGTCGGTGAGCCGCCACCAGCGTGCCGCCGGTGGCCAGCACGTCGTCCACGATCACAACGCTGCGGCCGGTCAATTCGATCCCGTCGGCCGGCAGCTCCAGGCTAGCGGTGCCGTACTCGAGTTGGTAACGCTCGGTGCGCACCGGCGGCGGTAGCTTGCCGCCCTTGCGGATGGCCAGGACGCCGGTCCCGAGCCGGGCGGCGACGGCGCCGCCGAGCAGGAACCCACGCGCGTCGATGCCGGCGATCAGGTCGGCGCCCGCCGCGATCGCGGCGATCTCGTCGGTCACCGCGGCCAGCCCGCGCGGATCGGCGAACACCGGGGTCAGGTCCTTGAACTGGATTCCCGGCGACGGGAAATCGGCGACCTGCCGGGTCAGCGCGGCGACCAGGTCGGCTGCCGTCATCTCACCAGAACCCAACGATCCATGTTCCAGCCCGCTCCCCAGCGGCTGGGGTTGGTGCCGACGGCGTACATCTTCTTTGAGGCCAACAAGGTCCGCTGCTGACGGTAGAGCGGCAACGTCGGCATCCCCGCCCACAGCACGGGCGCACTCTCGGCCAGCAGCCGGACCAGGTCGGCCGGGTCGGCCGACACCGCCAACGAGGCGATGATCCCGTCGATTTGACCGTTGGTATAGCCCGAGACGTTGTTCCCGTTACCGGTGTGCAGGGCGTAGGAGTCCATCGCCGACGAACCGGTCGAACCGCTGCCGGTGGCGCCGCCGGTGCTGGCCAGCAACACGTCGATCTTGCCGTCCTTGAGTGCCTGCGGACCGACCGAGTCGGACGTGACGTCAGAGACCGTGATTCCGGCGGGGCCACAGGCTTTGGCGATCGCACCGACGATGGCGGCCAGCCGCGCGTTGGGTCCCCGGTAGCCGATCCGCACCGGCAGCGGCTTGTTCTTCAGCTCGGCACGGGCCGCTACCGGGTCCGCTTTGACGAATCGCCCTGCCTCGGGGATGTTTTCGGCCTGACCGATGGCGTCGTCGACGGTGGCGTGCAGCCGTGCGTTGGCGATCGGCGTCTGCGCGTCCCGCGCAATCACGTCGCGCGGCGTACACAACGCGACGGCGCGCCGGGCCGCGATGTCGGCGAGCGGCCCTCCCGGCGCGAAGATCAACTGCTCGATGCCGTCGGACGCCGCGTCGGTGCGACGGTAGGTGTCCGGTG
>DATNFI010000179.1:0-2875 GCA_035606475.1 Mycobacterium sp.
CATGAAGATCGACGCCGTCACGTACAGCAACAACACGAGGAGAAGAACCCGTCCGAGGGCAGCGAAGTCGATGCCGGACCCCGGCACGGCATCAGTGCCGCTCAGCAGGTCGGCAAACCTACCGTTGCCTCGCGCCCGGGCCTCGGCAATTGCCTGATCCTTGGAGATGCCGGCCGGCAACTGTTTTCCGACGACACCGGCGAAGATGAGGTCAGTAGCATGGCCGAGGAGCGCCGGGCCGATGACGCTGAGCGCGACACTGATCACACCCAAGGCAACAAGCAGCACGACCATGCGCCGCTCAGGTGCCAACCGTTTGAGCAGCCGGCGGGACGAGGCGCCGAAGTTGAGCGACTTCTCCCCGGGCTGGCCGAGCGGTTGCCCGAACGGCCCCCGGCCCGATCCGGGCCCGCGACCGATGGGCGGCCGGGGTGGCGCAGCGGTCGACAGTCTGGTCACGCCGGCACCTCGGCGGCCATCTGCGACGCGACGATCTCCGCGTAGGTCGGGCAGTTCTCCACCAGCTCGCCGTGAGTACCCAGTCCGATGATGGCCCCGCCGTCGAGCACGACGATCTGGTCCGCATGCATGATCGTCGACACCCGTTGGGCGACGATGATCACACTGGCGGCGCGGATGTGCGGCGCGAGCGCGGCGCGCAATCGAGCGTCGGTCGACAGGTCAAGCGCTGAGAATGCGTCGTCGAACAGATAGATGTCGGGTCGGCGGACGATGGCGCGGGCGATGGCGAGCCGCTGGCGTTGACCGCCTGAGACGTTGGTACCGCCCTGCGCGATGGGTGCCTCCAGCGCACCGGGCATGTCCGCAACGAAGTCGCTGGCCTGGGCGATCGTGAGCGCGCGCCACAGTTGCTCGTCGGTCGCGTCCGGATCCCCATAGCGCAAATTGGACGCGACCGTTCCGGTGAACAAGTACGGCCGCTGTGGCACGTAGCCGATCTGCCGCCACAATGCTTCGGGATCTTGGTCCCGGACGTCGATGCCGCCCACCCGAACCGCCCCGCCGGTGACGTCGAACAGGCGTGGGATGAGCGAGATCAGCGTGGTCTTGCCTGAACCGGTGCTGCCGACGACGGCTGTGGTCTCCCCCGGCCGCGCCTGGAAGCTGATGTCTTGCAGCACTGCTGCCTCGGCACCGGGATAGCGGTATTCGACGCCAGTCAGCGTTACCCCTGCTTCGGGGCGACCCGCCGATACTGGAGCCCTTGGCGCGCGCACGGATGTCTCGGTGTCGAGCACCTCGACGATGCGCTCGGCGGACACCGTTGCCCTCGGCAGCATCACGGCCATGAACGTCGCCAGCATCACCGAGAGCAGGATCTGCACGAGATAGCTGAGGAACGCGATCAGCGAGCCGATCTGGATCTGGCCGGCCTCAACGCGGTGCGCGCCGAACCACAGGACGGCCACGCTCGACGTGTTGAACACGAGCGTCACGGTCGGGAACATCAGCGCCATCAAGCGCCCGGCCCGCACCGCCGAGTCGGTCAGCTCCGCGTTCCCGCTCGCGAAGCGCTCCGTCTCGAACGGCTCCCGGACGAAGGCCCGAACGACGCGGATGCCGGCGATCTGCTCGCGCAGAATCCGGTTCAGCCCGTCAACCTTCACCTGCATGATCCGGAACAGCGGCACCATCTTGCGGATGATGAGTCCCACCGCTATCAGCAGGACGGGGATGCTCACGACCAGGAGCCAGGCCAGGCCCAGGTCCTGCCGGAGAGCCAGAATGATGCCGCCAACGCACATGATCGGCGCGACCACCAACAGTGTGCAGGCCGTCAGGACGACCAGCTGCACCTGTTGCACGTCGTTGGTGGTCCGGGTGATGAGCGACGGCGCGCCGAAGGTCGCCACCTCTCGTGCGGAAAACGTGCCGACGCGGGCGAAGAGGCCGGCGCGCACATCGCGTCCGAAGCCCATGGCGATTCGGGCGGCGAAGTAGACCGCGGCGATCGAACAGACGATCTGAACCACCGTGACGGCCAACATGATGCCGCCGGTGGAAATGATGTATCCGGTGTCCCCCAGCGCGACGCCGCGGTCGATGATGTCCGCGTTCAAGGTCGGCAGGTACAGCGAGGCGAGCGTGCTGAAAAACTGCAGCACCACGACGGCCATCAACGGGCGACGATAAGGTTGCAGATACTCTCGAACCAGGCGAATCAACATCTCATCTTGACGCTAACCGAGCGCGACGATGCCCGACCACGACTTTTGTCATGGCCGGCGGACTACCAGCTAACGTCCAGCGGGCGGCCTTCCGCGAATCCGGCAGCGCTCTGCACTCCGACGACGGCGCGGCGAGCGAACTCGCCGAGGTCTGCCGCCCCCACGTATGTACAGGCGGACCGCACGCCGGCCACGATCTCGTCGATCAGGTCCTCGACCCCGGGACGGAGCGGATCGAGGAACATCCGGCCGGTGGAGATCCCCTCTTCGAACAACGCCTTGCGGGCTCGCTCGAATGCGTCCTCACCTGACGTCCGGTTGGCGACCGCACGGGCGGAAGCCATGCCGAAGCTCTCCTTGTACAAGCGGCCGTCGGGAGCGGTGTGCAGGTCGCCGGGCGATTCGAAGGTCCCGGCGAACCATGATCCGATCATGACCGCGGAGGCGCCGGCGGCCAAGGCCAGTGCGACGTCGCGAGGATGGCGCACCCCTCCGTCCGCCCACACGTGCCGGTCGAGATCGCCCGCTGCCGCGGCACACTCCAGGACCGCGGAAAACTGCGGACGGCCGACGCCGGTCATCATGCGGGTGGTACACATCGCACCCGGGCCTACGCCGACCTTCACGATGTCGGCCCCGGCCGCGATGAGATCGCGCACTCCCTCGGCCGACACGACGTTGCCGGC
>DATNFI010000180.1:0-10971 GCA_035606475.1 Mycobacterium sp.
CGGGTCGAACCCGGTCGGGATCTGCGCGCCGACGGTGCGCGAGAGCTTGGTCTTGCGAGGAACCCGAATCTCGGTGCCCGCCTTGCGGGTAACCTGCCAGTCGCTGGAGCCCGGGACCGGCTGGACCACCGTGTGTTCGGCGTCGAACTGGGCGAATCCGCGGGCGTCGGCCTCCGAGGAGACGACGAAGGTGAAGTCCTTGTCCAGGAAGACGCTCACCATGAGCGGCGAGGCGTGGTCGGGGTCGATCGCGCCATCGTCGACGAACTCACGGATGCCCACCCGTTCGACCACGACGTCGTGGTAGCGCTCGACCAATTCGGCCTCATCGACCAGGTCGCCGGACGCGGTGTCGTACCAGCCCGGCGTCGGGTCGTCTTCCCACTTGATCAGCCCAGTGGTCCAAGCCAATTCGAGGACACCGGCGGCCGACAGTTCGTTGTCGACCTCCATCTCGAAGCGGGTCCGTGACGAGCCGTACGGGCCGAGTTCGGCGCCACCGACGATGACGACCAACTCCGACGGGTCGAGGTCGAGGTGGTCCCACGCCGGCGCAGGCGCCGGGTTGAAGCCCCGCGGCGGCGACGGCAGCGCGGCGATGGTGCCTTCGTCCGCCTCGTCATCATCGACAGTAGCTTCGGACGTCATCTCCTCGCGGGCCTTGGCCGCCAGCTCGGCCATGTCGATCTCGACGTCGCCGAGACCGCCGGTGAAGTCCACCTTGATCGGCGTTGTCGCGGCGACCGCACGGGACTCGATGCTGCAGAGCCCGAGCAGCATGTCGGCCATCTCGTCGGTGGAATACGTTGTCACACCGGCTTCTTCGACCGCGCTGACGATGGCGTCGTTGTGGCCCATCAACCCGGTGCCGCGAGTCCAGCCGATCAACGCGTGCGCCAGGCTGACGCGCTGCGCCCACGACGACTCGGCTCCCCACCGGGTCACCACGGCGTCCAGCGCCGACTTGGCCTCACCGTAGGCGCCGTCGCCACCGAACATGCCGCGGTTGGGCGAGCCCGGCAGCACCACGTGCAGCCTCGAGGCGATATCGCGCTCGGCGCCGATCTTCGACAGGCCGCCGATCAGTCGCTGCACCGCCCACAGCAGCACCTTCATTTCCATCTCCGAGCGCGAGCCGGCCTCGGACAGGTCGCCGACCACCCGCGGCGCTGCGAACGGGAACAGCAGCGTCGGGACGTGGGCATCCTTGATGTGAATCGACTGCGGCCCAAGGTTTTCGGACTGCTCGTTACCGATCCACTCCGCGAGTGCGTCGATGTCGGAGTAGGACGCCATGTTGGCCGCCACCACCCACAGGGTGGCGCCGAAGCGGGCGTGGTCGCGGTACAGAGTGCGGTAGAACGCCAACCGGTCGTCGTCGAGCTTCGACGTCGTGGCGATGACGGTGGCACCGCCGTCGAGCAGCTTGCCGACCACCGACGCGGCGATCGAGCCCTTCGACGCGCCGGTCACCACGGCGACTTCGGCGTGGAACGGACCGTTGTCCGGGTTTTCCGCGCCGGCCGCGATCCGTCCGTACAGCGACGCGTGGATCTGACGTCCGGCGGCCAAAGCCCTGCCCTGCCACCAGGTTGCCTGCGTCGCGACGACGTGGCCGGCGCCCTCGAAGCGCTCCGCGAGCCGCGCCCAGTCGGCGTTGGCCTCGTCTTCGTCGATCAGCCAGAGCTTGACCAGATCCTCGCGGGCGCTGGCCCACCGGTCGTCGAACACGACGGCCTTCTTGGCGTCGAATGTCGGGGCCACCAATCGCGGCCAGTCGGAGCCGAGTTCGGTGGTGACCAGGTCGACCAGCTCGGCGTCGGTGGCGGCCGGCGGCACGCTGACCTTTTCGTCGAGGCCCAGTTGACCCAGTACCAGACGGGCCGCCGAGGCGAGCACGCCGTCGCGGCCGGTGATCTGGTCGGTGAACTCGCTCAGTGCGGCGGCGTCGACGGTCGCACCGCCGGCTGCACCGCTGGACGGCAGCGCGACCGCGATGCCCCGGCGGGCCGCCACGGACGTGACAGCGGCGTCGATGACGCTGTCGACCGCGGCGGCATCCGCCAGCGCACCTTCGTGGAGGTTGCCCAGCGAGCCGCCACGGACGCTGGTGCCCTCACGAGTCCCGAGTGCCACCTCGACGGTGACGTGCTTGACCCAGCCGTCGCCGAGCTCCCAGGTCTTGGTCACCCGTTCGGCGATCGCGGCGGGCCGCTTACCGGTCGGGCCGAGGATCGTGCGTAGCTGGTCATTGATCGCGTCGGAAAGCACTGGGCCGTAAGGCTTGTAGGTGCGCGCCAACTTGGTCACCTGCGCCCGCAGCCCGGCCAGGTCGGCCTCGGCCGCGCCGTCGATCGCGCCCAGGTTCAGCTCCGAACCCAGGTCAACCAGCAACTGGTTACGTCGCGACGAGGCGCCGTCGGTGATGGACTCGATGGAGTCCAGCTCCTCGATCTGGTCGATGCGCATCTTGGCCGACAGCGCGATCAGCGCCAGCGTGGCGTCGGCGGCGTCGAACCCGATGTCGTCGGGACGTGGAGCACCCGACGGAGCCACGGCGGCAGCCGGGGCGACGGCGGGGGCGACATCAGGACTGGGTGCGCCCTCCGACGCGACCGCGTCGGACTCTCCGGCCTCCTCGAGAACGTCCTCCGGCTCGGGGTCGGTGTCGGTGGCGAACAGCACCGCGGCGTCGCGCTCGGCATTGAGCACTTCGACTGTGCTGTGGGCGTATTCGGCCAACTTGAGCGTGTTGGTAGCCAGCCCGGCGACGGTCGGCGCCGACTTCACGCCGATCTCGACGAACCGCTCCACACCCAGACCGCCTGCCGCCTCTTCGGTGAACAGCAGATCCTGGGTCTCGATCCAACGCACCGGGCTGGCGAACTGCCAGGCCAGCAACTCGATGATCACGGTGCGCGCCAGGTCGAACGGGCGCTCGTTGCGCCAGTAGTCGTAGTTCTCGAGGATCTCGTCGAGCGGCTCGGCCGGCACCAGGTCCCGAATCTCCTGGATGAAGTCGCGGTCCAGGCTGAACGGCCGCGGCACCAGGTTCGGGATGTAGCGCCCGATGATCACCTTGGGGTCTTTACCCCGCGGCATCGCCCGCTCCAGCGAGCGGCGGAACTCGGCGACACCGACCCGCAGCACCTCCGAGTGGAACGGGACGTCGATACCCGGCACCAGGATGAATGACCGCTTACCGCCGGAGATTTCGCGACGGCGCTCCACCTCGGCCTCGAGCTCTTCCAACCCGCGAACCGTGCCGGCGATCGCGTATTGCGAGCCGCGCAGGTTGAAGTTGACGATCTGCAAGAATTCGCCGGTGCGGCGCGAGACCTCGTCGACGAATTCTGGAACGTCGGCGTCGTCGAGATCGATCTGCGACGGGCGGATTGCGGCCAGCCGGTAGTTGGATCGGCCCAACTCGTCACGCGGGACGATGTCGTGCATGTTGGATCCGCGCTGGAACACCGTCTCCAGCAACGCTTCCAGGCCATAGACGTCGCTGACACAGGCCAGTGCCGTGTACTCACCGACGGAGTGGCCGCAGGCGATCGCGTCCTCGACGAAGGCACCCTGCTCGCGCATCTCGGCGACCTGCGCCGCGGCCACGGTGGCCATCGCGACCTGAGTGAACTGCGTCAGGTACAGCACCCCCTCGGGGTGTTGGTAGTGCACACCGCTGGCGATCAGGCTGGTCGGGTTGTCCCGCACCACGTGCAGGATCGAGAAGCCCAGGGTCTCGCGGGTGTACTTGTCCGCGTCGTCCCACACCTTGCGGGCGGCCTTGGAGCGGGCGCGGACATCCATGCCCATGCCCTTGTGCTGAATGCCCTGGCCGGGGAACGCGTAGACCGTCTTGGGCGAGGCCAGCCGCGCCGTCGCCGACATCACCAGGTCCGAGCCGATGCGGGCCGCGACCTCGAGAACCTCTGCGCCCTGGTCGATTCCGACCCGGTCGACGCGGAAGTCCACCTCGTCACCCGGCCGCACCATGCCCAGGAAGCGGGCGGTCCAGCCGATCAGCCGGGCCGGCGGCCGGGCCTGGCCGTCGGTGGCGGTGACCACGTGTTGCGCGGCGGCCGACAGCCACATGCCGTGCACGATCGGCCCATCCAGACCCGCCAGCAGCGCGGCGGCCCGGTCGGTGTGGATCGGGTTGTGGTCACCGGACACCACCGCGAACGGCCGCATGTCGACCGGCGCGGTGAGCGTGACGTCGCGACGACGACGCCGCGGGGTGTCGGTGGCGTTCTCGGACACCGCGCCACCGGCCCGCATCGGGTCGGTCAACTCGGCCGGCCCGGTGCGGCCACGGATCGCGAACCGCTCCTCCATGGTGGCGAGCACCGTGCGGTCGGCGTCGGCGACCGTCACCGAGATCGGGACGACCCGGCCGACCTCGGTGTCGATGGCCACCGAAGCCGTTGCAGTGACGGTCAATTCGGCCGGCACCTTGGGCAGCGCGGCAACCAGGTGGGCGGCATGGTCCAGGTGCACCAGGCTCAGCAGGCCCTCCACGACCGGGACGCCGGCACCGGTAACGGCGGACCCGACGGCCGCGAAGACGGCCGGCCAGCAGCGGCCAACCAGAGCGTCGGGCACGGTGGTCAGGGTCGGCGCCAGTGGCTCACCGAAGATCGCGGTGACACCGGTGTGATCGGCGACCCGCTCGGGGTCCCATTGCACGGTCACGGTCGCGGTGCCGTTGTGCACCCGGGGCAGCGTCTCGGGGCTGTCCGCGCCGGCGGCGATCGCCAGCACCGAACGCATGGCCTCGATCGCGTCCTTGGTACGAATCACCGGAATCGCGCCGTCAATTGTGTTGGGCGGCAGGCTGAATCGGATGTCGATCCACACTCCGGCGATCGGCACGCTGAGCACAACCTGGTCGTCCTCGACCTGCAGGCGTGCCCCGGTCGACGAGTGGGTGGCTTGCGGCACTTCGGGTCCACTGAAATCACCGTGTACCTGCCAGTCGGCAGGGTCGGCGATGCGGTGCACCGGGTTGGTCGCAACGCGGCCGGCCCACAACACGTCGGGCGCGTCGAGCACGGTGGCCAGCGGCCCACGCACGTCGATGCGACCCTGCCGCCGCGCGGTGACCCGGGTCGGGGTGGCGCCGCCGGCGATCACGTCGTCGATCGCGGCCTGCTCGAAGCGGTCGAGTAGGTCGCCGACGGGCTCGTCGAGCCGGGTGATGCCGGCGACCGCTGCGGTGCCGGGGATGATGCAGACCTGGTCGGCGTCGTAGCGGGCGTCGTGGGCCTGCCACAGCGAATCGCTGCGCCACCAACGGCGCACGTCCTTGTCGATCACCGGCACGAAGTTCACCGGCTTGCCCGGCGTCTTGCACTGCGTGACGAAGAACGGCACATCGGCCGGGTGCAGTTGCACGGTCTCGGCGTCCGGGTAGCGAGCGAGCAGCGCGGCGATCGCCTCGTCGGGACGTTCCAGCAGATCGGCGTCGGCGAATAACGTCTCGATCGGCCCGGAGTCCTGCGGGTGCAACCGCGCCTCGGCGCGCTTCAACATCTGCTCGAATCGCTCGACCCAGGTGTCGGCCAGCCACGGGCTGCCCGGAGCCGCCGTGTCCGCGGTGCTGTCGCCGTCGCCGATGGCCAACTCGACGTAGCGCTGCAGCCACTGCAGGTAGGTCATCTCGCCGACGTCGCCGAAGTAGGGCTTGGCGGTGTTGGCCATGGCCGCGATGATTTCGTCGCGGCGCTCGGCGACCGCGTCGGCGTCACCCGCGACCTCGTCTAGCAGCCGGCCGCACCGCGAGGCGCTGTTGTCGATCTCGTGGATGTCCGCACCCAGCTGGCTGCGGCTGGAAGCCATGCCGCCCTGGGCTTTTCCGGCGCTGATCCAGTGATCGGTGCCGTTGGTTTCAACCAGCATCCGCTTGACCGACGGCGAGGTGGTGGATTCCAGCGTCGCCATCGCTGCGGTGCCGACCAGGATGCCATCGATCGGCATCAGCGGGAAGCCGTAGGACTCGGCCCAGCGCCCGGACAGGTACTCGGTGGCCCGCTCGGGCGTGCCGATGCCGCCGCCGACGCAGACGGTGATGTTGGGACGCGAGCGCAATTCCGAGTAGGTCGCCAGCAGCAGGTCGTCGAGGTCTTCCCACGAGTGGTGGCCGCCGGCCCGCCCGCCCTCGATGTGCATGATCACCGGCTTGGTCGGCACCTCGGTCGCGATGCGGATGACCGAGCGGATCTGCTCGACCGTGCCGGGCTTGAACACCACGTGGCTGATGCCGACGTCGTTGAGCTCGCCGATCAGCTCGACGGCGTCTTCGAGGTCCGGGATGCCGGCGCTGATCACCAGGCCGTCGATAGCCGCGCCGGACTGACGCGCCTTCTGCACCAGTCGCTTGCCGCCGACCTGCAGCTTCCACAGGTACGGGTCGAGGAACAGCGCGTTGAATTGGTACGTGCGTCCGGGTTCGAGCAGGCCGGCGAGTTCCTCGATGCGGTCGTTGAAAATCGGTTCGGTGACCTGTCCGCCGCCCGCGAGTTCGGACCAGTGCCCCGCGTTGGCCGCGGCGGCGACGATCTTGGCGTCGACGGTGGTCGGGGTCATGCCCGCCAGCAGGATCGGTGACCGGCCGGTGAGCCGGGTGAACTTCGTCGAGAGCTTGACCCGCCCGTCGGGCAGGGCGACCACCGACGGCGCATAGGTCGACCACGGCCGAGCCACCTCGGGAACCGCACCGACGGTGAACAGGTTGCGCTGGCCGCCACGGGTTGCCGCCGGCACGATGCCGACCCCGAGTCCGCGGATCACCGGGGCCGTCAGCCGGGTCAGGATGTCGCCGGGGCCCAGGTCGAGAATCCACCGGGCGCCGGCCTCGTGGACCTGGATTACCTCGTCGACCCAGTCGACCGGCTGGACCAGGATCGCCTCGGCCATCGCGCGGGACAGCTCGACGTCGATGCCCACCTTTTCGGCCCACTCGCCGACGATGTCGATGCTGTCGGCGAGCCGCGGCGTGTGGAAGCCCACCTCGACCTGGACCGCGTCGAAGACCGGCGCGAAGACGTCGCCGCCGCGGATCTTGTTCTTACGGTCGGCTTCTTCCTTCTCGGAGATCTGCTTGCAGTAGAGCTCGAAGCGCGAGAGCTGCTCGGGGGTGCCGGTGATGACGACGGAGCGCCGGCCGTTGCGGATCGACAGGACGGGCGGCAGGACGGTGCGGACGTCCTGCGAGAAGTCTTCGAGGAGCCGGTAGATGCGCTCGGGGTCGGCGTTGCTGACCGACACCATCGGCGAACGATCACCGAGCACCGAGATCCCGCGGCGGCGCGCCACCAGCGTGCCGGCCGCGCCGATCAGCTGCGCCATCGCCAGCAGCTCGATGTCGCGCGCTCCCGCCGCCTTCAGAGCCTCGACGGCGAGGATGCCCTGCGAGTGCCCGACCACGGCCACGGGCGGCGTAGCCACCAGGTCCATGCCCTGGCGGGCCAGCGTGCGGATGGCGGCGATCTGGGTCAAAAGCACGCCGGGCAGCGAGACCGCCGCCGAGGTCAGGTGCTTTTGGGACGGAACCGGGTCTTCGGCGGCCAGCGCGCGCACCCAGCGCAGCGGCTCGAAGCCGATCGGGCGCACGACGACGAGCTCGTCGGCCAGCGGCTCGAGCAGCAGGTCCGCCTCACCGGCCAGCGTCGCCAGCTCGGATTCGATACCGGACGACGACACCAGCTCTTCCAGCGTCTCCAGCCACGCGCCCCCCTGCCCGCCGAACGCGACCGCGTAGGCCTCGCCGGCCGTCAGACGATCGACCAGAGCGTGGTCCGCGGCGATTCCGTCGCGGTCGGCGGACACTCGATGGTGCTCATAGATCGTCACGTCTGTTTCTCCCTAAAAGGCGCTCGTCCGCCACATGCCAGAGCCGCGCTGCCCCGTAAATACCGTCAAGAACCCGACTGGCCCCCGGTCCAACCTGGCCGTGGCTTGGCCGACCCGGCTTCCGCGGGTCGCGCCAAAAGGGCGTCATCGGATGCACTAAGAGTGTCATAAGAAATTGGGAGGTTTCCGGGGGAAATTGGTTACTGGTGAGTTCTACGCGCGAGTAATGGTGGGCTGGGTAACACTCCGCTCAAGGGGCATTCGTAGCGTCCGGACCAAACCTGCTGCGTGCGGGCGGTTACGGTCGAGTAGCTATAACTGCGCAGATCAAGGCAGTATTGTTACCTAATCGTTATCTGGAAATTTTGCACGATATCGAGCGTCTCGGTCCGACGCCGACGAGACCGCGCGGTACGACTGTTGCGGATCCGTCCGATCGCGCCGCCGGCGAGAGTTTGCTGGCAACTTACTCTGGAGTCAGCTCCGGCCCAGCGCCTGCGCGGTCCGGCGATGGCCCAGCGACTCGTAGCCGGCGACCACCGCGGCCGGCGCGGCCGTGACAACCAGCAGGCACAGCGGAGTCGAGACGCCCGCTGCCGCGAGGGCGACCGCGGAGCCCAGCAATGCCAGCGTGATCAGCACAACGACGGCGTAGAAGCCATCCCACGCGCGGGTCAGCAGCAGGTAGGTCCCGTAGACCGCGGCGATGTAGACGCCCACCGGCGTCGCGACGGCCAACACGGTGGCCACCGAATCCATCGCCGACCGATGCTCGATGAGGTCGGCGGCCGCATGCAGGCCCGCACCGGTGGCGACGATCGATCCGAACACCGCGATATGCAGGTACCCGTAGCCGAACGAGCGGTCGCGGTGGATGTGCAGCAGGTGGGCCGCCGGCACCACGAAGTAGACCCACCACATGCCGAAGGTCAGACCGGTCCCCGCGATCGCCACCAGGGCGGCGTCGGCCGTCCAACCGTGCTCCGCGACCACCGCCGACAGCGAAGCCACCGTCCCGACGACTCCTTCGCCCAGCGCGATGATCGTCAGCAGGCCGTTGCGTTCGGCGATGTGGTGCGCATGCCAGGGCGTCCCGCCCATCCGCTTCTCCGCGATCAGCGGACCACTCAACTCGATTGCGACCATCACCGCAATCAACACGAACGTGACGCCCACCGAACTGTTGACGATCGCGATCGCTATCCACCCGACCTGCGCGACGGTGATGGTTGCCGCGTAGGTCAGGCACGCGGGCGTGCGGGTCGGATCTTGTGCCGCGGCGCGTAACCACTGGATCACCATCGCTACCCGCATCACCACATAACCGGCGACCAAGACCCGATTCTCGACGTGGGCGCCGGCGGCGATCGATGAAAACACCTGCGGAATCCCCAGCGCGAGCACCAGGACGCCCACCATCTGCAGCATCGTCGTCATGCGGTAGACCCAGTCGTCGGTGTCGTAGGCCGAGGCGAACCAGCTGAAATTGATCCACGCCCAGCACACTGCGAACGTGGCGAAGACAAAGCTGACCAACCCGTCCTCGAGGTGGCCCGAGGACAACGCATGCGCGAATTGCGCGGCCGCGACGCCGAAGGCGACCACAAAAGTCAGATCGAACAGCAGCTCCAGTGGAGTGGCCACCCGATGCGGTTCGTGCGGATCACGGCCCGACATTCGCCGGAGCCGGTGCGCACGGGCCACGCTGGTCTGCGGGCTTGCGGATTCGCTCACTGGAATATCTTCCCGCGGTCTCAATTGAGTGACCGCTTTGCACCGAGACCGTTAACGGGGGGCGGCAGTCTGTACGATCCTCCCCATGCCGCTGGTCATCGGAGCGACAGCCGCTGGATTCAACATCGTGCGGCAGCTCGGATACGAAGAGTTCGGTGAGCTCTACGTCGCCGAGCACCCGCGGCTCCCCCGTCAGCAAGTTCTGCATCTCATCCCGGTCGAGACCTCGGTCGATCTCGATTACCGCCTGCGGTTCAACCAGGAGTCCGACCTGGCGGCCGCACTCTGGCACCCGAACATCTCCGGACTTACCGACCGTGGCGAGTTCGAGGATCAGTTGTGGCTTTCGTCGGAGTACATCGATGGCAGCGACGCGACCGAGTTGCTGGGCGAGGGCCATCTGGACGGCATGCCGCCGCGGATGGTGATCGAGATCGTCTCCGCGATCGCGGACGCCCTTGACTACGCGCACGACCACGGCGTGCTGCATCGCTACGTCAATCCCGGCCGCATCGTCATCAGCAACTCGCCGGCCGACCGCCAACGAATTGCGCTGACCGGCTTCGGTGTAGCGCGACCCGAGGGTGCCCACAACACGTTGACCCGCGCTGGCATGTTCATCGGCACCGCCGGCTACACCGCGCCCGAGCAGCTGATGGGCGAGGAGCTCGACGGCCGGGCCGACCAATATGCCTTGGCGGCCAGCGCTTTCCATCTGTTGACCGGGGCGCCCCCGTTCGCGCACTTCAACCCGTCGGTGGTGGTCAACAGACAGCTCAACGATCGACCGCCCCGACCGAGCGAGATCCGGCCGGACCTGACCGACTTCGACGCGATCTTCGCCCGGGCGCTGTCAAAAGACCCGGTCGACAGATTCCGGCGATGTCGCGACTTCGCCAAAGCGCTCGAATCGACCGGTGGCAAACGCTCGCACATCCGCGCCACGTCCGAGGTTCGGGCGGCGTCGATATTCCGCGACGCGACCACCAACGGCGACACCGCAGCCAGCGCCGTCATCGAGACGCCGACAACGGACGACCCGGCACCGACCGAGGCCGCGCCGGCTCCCACAGCCACTCCAGACACGTTGTCCCACAACGGTGCCGATGCCGCCACCACGGCTGTTGCGGCCCCGGTATCCGACGAGTATGACGATGACGGCGACGACGAATCCGCCGAGGCGCGCAAACGCCGACTGCGCCACTCCGCGGCGATCGCCGGCGTGATTGCGGTCGTACTGATCGCGTGGTTCGCCGGCGTCAAGGCGCTGCGCTCGGCGTCTCAATCGAACGACACCCCGGCCAGTGTCGACACCACGTCGGCCGAACCGACCACCACCGCGCCGGCGTTCATCCCGCCGCCCGCCGTCATCGCACCGCC
>DATNFI010000181.1:0-5303 GCA_035606475.1 Mycobacterium sp.
AGTGAGGTGTTCATACCTTCTCGATCACCTCGGTGTGCGCGCCGGCGATCGGGGAGGTGTTACGCGGCGTGGTCCGGAACGGGCGGCGCGCGGCATGCGAGATGCGCACCAGGATCGCCAGCAGCACATAGTTGGCCACCAACGACGAGCCGCCGTAGGACAGCCACGGTGTGGTCAGCCCGGTCAGCGGAATGAGGTTGGTGACACCACCGACGACGATGAACAGTTGGATCGCCAGCGTCGAGGCCAACCCGGCCGCCAGCAGCTTGCCGAAACTGTCGCGCACCGCGATCGCGGTGCGCATCCCGCGAATGATCACGATGGTGTACAGCATGAGAATGCCCGCCAGACCCACTAATCCAAGTTCTTCGCCGAACGCCGCGGTGATGAAATCCGTTGCGGCAGCAGGCACCGTGTCCGGCTGGCCGTTACCCAGGCCGGTCCCGAAGACTCCCCCGGTGGCGAAACTGAACAGCGACTGCACGATCTGATAGCCGGCGCCGTCGGGGTCGGCGAACGGGTCCAGCCAGGTCTGCACCCGCACCCGGACATGGCCGAACGCGAAGTACGCCAACACACTTCCCAGCGCGAACAACGCCAGCCCGAGTACCACCCAGCTGAACCGTTGGGTAGCCAAGTAGACCACCACCAGGAACGACGCATACAGCAAAAGCGAAGTGCCCAAATCCTTTTCGAAGACCATGACGGCGATCGATGCCGTCCACGCGCCGAGCAGCGGGGCCAGGTCACGCGGCCGCGGCAGATCCATCCCCAACACATGTTTGCCGGCGCTGGTGAACAGCCCGCGCTTGGCCACCAGGACGGCGGAAAAGAAGATCAACAGCAAGATCTTGGAGAACTCGGCGGGCTGAATCGAGAAGCCCGGCAACCGAATCCAGATCTTCGCGCCGTTCTGCTCGGACAGCGATTTCGGCAGCACCGCCGGGATGGCCAGGACGATCAGACCGGTCAGCCCGCTCACGTAGCCGTAACGCGCGAGCTGACGGTGGTCCTTCAGCGAGATCACCACGGCGGCAAAGGCACCCACGCCGAACAGCGTCCACAGGATCTGTGGGTTGGTGACGGCGCGGCCACTCTGGGCCAGCCGCTCGTCGAGATCGAGCCGGTGGATCATCACCAAACCCAGCCCGTTGAGCAGCGCCACGACCGGCAACAGCAGCGGGTCGGCGTACGGCGCATAGCGTCTGATCGCCAGATGTGCGACCGCGAACACCACGAGGAAGCCCACCGCGTAGTTGAGCAGCTGCCAGCTGAGGGCACGCTCCTGGTTGGCCTGCACGATGGCGAACGCCGCCGCGGTGATCACCGTCGCGAAACACAGCAGCAGCAGCTCGGCATTGCGACGGTTCGGCAACGAGGGTGTGACGGTGACGGGCGGCTGCGGCTGCGTCGTCATTCCGGCGTCCGGCAGTCGGTGCCCGGCTGGGGTGGCGGCGGGGAGAGCGCGGTGACGGTCGGAGCGGCGGGCATCGTCGGCGACGGGCTGGCCGAAGGCTCTTGGGGGACGGACGTTTCCGCGCTGGGACCCGGTGTCGGCGTGGTTGACGGCGCGGAGGTCGAGGACGGCGCCTGCGCGCGGGCCAGCGGACACAACGGCAACAGCGACTCGGTGGCCAGCCGGCGCAGTTGCGCACTGGCCTGCTCCAGCGTGCCGACGGGAAGCCCCGCCGCCACTTGGGCCCGCGCCGACTCGGCCAGGTCGGACGGCTTCATCAGCCGGCAGTCGTGGTTGCCGGTGGCGGTGCCGAAGCGGATCACCGACAACTGGTTGCGGCTGTTCAGGCAACCCTGCGAGTACGGCTGGTGCAGGGGAACACCCAGGATGGAGACCTGGATGCCCTGCATGATCGACACCGCGCCGGCGTAGTCGGCGACGTAGTAGTAACTGCGGATCACCGTCCGGCCGATGGCGAGCGCCGCGAGTATCAGCAGGATTCCGAGCACGAGCCCGATCAACATCCGCCGCCGTGACCGTCGACCCGGCATAGCCGTATCCATTTGAGGCGGAACACGTTTGGCGATATCTTTGCGCGGCGTGAGGGCCGAAGCGCGGCCGGCCGAAGTGTTGGGCCGGGTCAGCTGATCGTGGACGTCGGCGTCGCCGGACACCGCGCCGGCGATGATCGGCTGGGTGGGGCCGTAGTCGACGTCGACGACGTCGGCGACCACCACGGTGACGTTGTCGGGGCCACCGCCGCGCAACGCGAGTTCGATCAGCCGGTCGGCGCTGTCGGTGACGTCGGGAATCTTCAGGGCGTCGAGGATCGTCTCGTCGCTCACCGGGTCGGAAAGCCCGTCTGAGCAAAGCAGATAACGGTCTCCGAGCCGGACCTCCCGCATGGTCAGGGTCGGCTCGACCTCGTGGCCGGTCAGCGCGCGCATGATCAACGACCGCTGCGGGTGGCTGTGCGCTTCTTCTTTGGTGATCCGGCCTTCGTCGACCAGGGTCTGGACGAAGGTGTCGTCCTTGGTGATCTGGGTCAGCTCGCCGTCGCGCAGCAGATAGCCCCGCGAATCGCCGATATGCACCATCCCAATTCGGTTGCCGGCGAACAGGATTGCGGTTAGCGTGGTGCCCATGCCCTCGAGGTCGGGCTCCATCTCGACCTGCGCGGCGATCGCCGAGTTCCCCGAGTGGACGGCGGAATCGAGGCTGGCGAGCAGATCACCGCCCGGCTCGTCGTCGTCGAGGTGGGCCAGCGCGGCAATCACCAACTGCGAGGCGACCTCACCGGCCGCGTGCCCGCCCATGCCGTCGGCGAGCGCCAGCAAGCGCGCACCGGCGTACACCGAGTCTTCGTTGTTGGATCGCACCAAGCCGACATCACTGCGCGCCGCATAGCGCAAGACCAAAGTCACGGGCGCAACTCAATCACCGTTTTGCCGACACTCACCGGCGTGCCAATGGGAACCCGTACCGCCGTCGTCACTTTCGCCCTGTCGAGATATGTACCGTTGGTCGATCCTAGATCTTCGACGTACCATTCCGAGCCTCGCTGGGAAAGCCGCGCGTGCCGCGCCGAGGCGTAGTCGTCATTGAGCACCAACGTAGAGTCGTCGGCTCGACCGATCAGCACCGGCTGCCCGCTCAACGTGATTCGCGCACCGGTCAACGCCCCTTCGGTCACAACGAGATAGCGCGCCGCATTCCCCCGTTGCCGCGTCGGCAGCAGCGTGCCGCGCAACGTCAAACCGCGTCGTACCATCACCGCGCCGGTGGGTGCGTAGATGTCGGTGCGCAGGATCCGCAGCCCCGACCAGATGAACAACCACAGCAGCATCAAGAACCCGGCGCGCGTCAGTTGCAGTAGGAGTCCCTGCATCTGGCGTCCTCTCCGTCCTGGTGCCGCATGCCTCACGTGCCCGGATTTAGCAACGTCACGATACGTGGACGGTGGTCGACGCGGGGCGAAGCTGGATGGCTGCGCGACCTACGAGCTCAATGGATATGGACGACGATCTCCGAGTGCCCCAGCCGGATCACATCACCGTCGGCCAACTGCCATTCCTGGACAGGTGCATTGTTGACGGTGGTGCCGTTGGTGGAGTTGAGATCGGACAGCAGCGCAACGTGGCCGTCCCAGCGAATCTCCAAGTGGCGACGCGACACACCGGTGTCCGGCAGCCGGAACTGCGCGTCCTGGCCGCGGCCGATGACGTTGGGCCCTTCGCGCAACTGATAGGTGCGGCCACTGCCGTCATCGAGCTGCAGCGTGACCGCCGAACCGGCGCCCGAGTAGCCACCCTGGCCGTAACCGGCCTGACCGTAACCACTCGGTTCGGCGGGCTGACCGTAGTCGGGCTCTGCGTAGCCGCCGCCGCTCGGAGCGGCGTACGGCTGGCCATAGTCCTGTTGGCCGTAGTCCGCCTGCTGGCCGTAGTCCTGTCGGCCGTATCCGCCGCGCTGGTCGTAGCCCTGGTCGTAGCCGCCACCGTGCTCGGGGTATCCGCCGCGCTGGTCCGGAGCGCCGTATCCGGCGTCGTCCGGGTGGGCCGGTCCGCGCCCGTAGTCGGCGTATTCGTCGTAGCCCGGGCCGCCGGCGGGCTGCCCGTAGCCGCCCTGGCCATAGCCGGCGTCCTGGCGCTGACCGCCGCCGTAGCCGCCTTGGTCGTAGCCGCCCCTCGGCTGCTGGCCATAACCGCCCTGGTCGTATCCACCGCGCTGCTCGGGGTAGCCGCCGCGCTGGTCGTAGCCCGGGTCGGGGTAGCCGCCGCGCTGCTCGGGCGCGCCGTAACCGCCCTGGTCGGGGTAGCCGCCGCGCTGCTCGGGGTAGCCGCCGGGCTCAGGGTGATGGGCACCGCGCGGGTCCGGCGCGGCATGGGGGTCTTCGTGCGGTCGTGCGTACGGGTCGTCGTAATAGTCGTCGCCGGGTCGACCCTGCTGCCCCTGGCCACCGCCATAGCTCGAATTCTCGGTCATCGCTGGTACTCCTGGTTCTGCGTTGAACGCATGGTCTGATTGTGGCGGGACGAGCTCGCCGGCGCTTGGCCGGGGCTCCACGTCTGGGTTGACAGCACCGCGGGTGCGGAACTGGCCGGTGTGCAGGTTCGCCGACCGCTCGAACCGGACGACCACGTCACCATATGTTTGCCACCCCTGTTCGCCGATGTATCCCGCCAAATGCTTAGCGAAAGCGTCCGAAGTGAGGTCCGGGTCGGCGCCCACTTTCTGGTAGTCGTGCATACCGAGGGTAATGATGTATTCGTTCGGAGCCAAAAGGCGATTGCCAGCAACGGGACGGATCCCCTCGCCGGCTTCCCGCCTCAGCATCGCCTCAATCTCTTGCGAAACAATTGAGCCGCCGAACACGCGGGCAAAAGCATCGCCGACGGAGACCTCGAGTTTGCGCTCGATACGGTGAACCAGTCCCCGCTCGCTGCTCATGTCTCTGTCCTCTTGTCTGAAGCTGCGCGGGCCGCGTCTCCGGCGTGTCGCACAACGCGTGTCGTATCGAGCATGCTATCCGGCAAGCGCAGCGCAGTGGCACCTCCAGAACTCTGAGAATCGCATCGCGCCAGGTCAAACCGCGGTGCTGAGCGGTCGTGCGGTTTGGAGATGCCAGCCCCTACAGTGGTAGGCTCCACCGGTTGTTTTAGGGCGAGTGGCGGAATGGCAGACGCGCTGGCTTCAGGTGCCAGTGTCCTTCGGGACGTGGGGGTTCAAGTCCCCCTTCGCCCACAAATTGCAGTGCTGACAAGCCGAGCGGCATAAGGCCACGAACTCGAAAGAGGGCGTGGCCTTTGTGCTTTGCGCCGAGTGGTCGCTGACTTTTTATCCGGCC
>DATNFI010000182.1:0-14775 GCA_035606475.1 Mycobacterium sp.
AGCTGGACGTAGTCCGGACCGAACAGGTCGATGAACGCGTCGACGCCGTCGGGGGCGGCCTGCCGCAGCCGGTCGGCCAACCCGTCGCCGTACTCGACCGGTACCACGTCATGCGCGCGCAGCCATTCGGCGTTGCCCGCCGAGGCGATGCCCAGGACCCGCACGCCCCGCAGCGCCAGCAGTTGCACCGCCAGGCTGCCGACTCCGCCGGCGGCTGCGGACACCGCGACGGTCTCACCCTGCTGCGGCTTCACCGCGTTCACCGCGGCGTAGGCCGTGGCGCCGACGACGTAGAGCGAACCCGCGACCTCCCAACTCAATTCGGTTGGCTTGTGGATCAATTGGTCGACCGGGACCACCGTGTGGGTCGCGTGGCTCGAGCGCTGAAAGCTGAACCCGAGCACCTCGTCGCCGACGGCGAAGTCGCTGACACCATCACCGACCTCGAGGACGACGCCCGCCAGGTCGCTGCCTTCACCGGACGGGAAGGTGGCGGGGAATCGCTCGTGCAGCGCCCCGCTGCGGATGCCCGCCTCGCCGGGGTTGATGCCGGCCGCCCGAACCTCGACAAGCACCTCACCGGCCGCTGGGACCGGCCTGTCGATGTCGGTGACGTACAGGACGTCGGGACCGCCGTAGTTGTCGAACCGGACCGCTCGAGTCTGTGCAGTTGCCATGCAGGCCGAAACTCGGCCCCGCGCCGATGTATTCCGGTCTGGAGGAAATGGCTAGGCCACCACGTTGATCGGGTCGCCGATGTGAACCGTGTCGAAGTACCAGGCGGCGTTGTCCGGGCTGAGGTTGATGCAGCCGTGGCTGACGTTCGCATAGCCCTGCGAGTCCACCGACCACGGAGCCGAATGCACGTAGACACCGCTCCAGGTGACCCGGACCGCGTACGAGGCGGTGATCTTGTATCCGTCCGACGACTCGAGTGGGATGCCGATCGTGCGCGAATCCATCACGACCGTGCGCTCTTTCGACAGCGCGGAGAAGTTTCCCATCGGTGTCGGGCGACTGGGCTTGCCCATCGACGCCGGCATCGTGCGCAACACCTCGCCGTTCTGCGTGACCGTGAAGGTGTGTGCGGAGATGCTGGCGGTGCCGACAACCGCGTCGCCGGTCTCGAATCCGGTGGACAGCGCGTGCACCGCGACGCCGACGTGGCTGTGCGCGGGCCAGTAGCCGTTCGGCTTCCACTCGACCACGTTTGGTGCGGGCCAGTCGAAGCTGCCCGTCATATGGTTCGGCGCAGTGACTTTGATGGCCCGCTCGGCCGCGGCGCGGTCCGCCACCGGTGCGGTGAAGGTGACGATCACCGGGTGCGCCACACCGACCACCGCGCCCGTGGCCGGTTGGATCGACGCGATGCCGGGGGCCGGCGCGGGGGGTGCGATCGCCGCCACGCCCGGGGCGGCCGAACCCACCATGGTCAGCACGGCGATCGATGACGCCAGCCAACCTATTCGAATCGCTCTACCCACGATGCCCACCCCTCAGAGACGATGCGAGCCCGTAGCGCTCACATTCCATATCTCTAATATGCCCTATTGGGCGCTCAGCAAACCGCGCATGATTGCGCGAGTCGCGGTAGGCGCGTCGATATCACGACCATCGCCCCAGCTCAAGCGTCAAATACCGGCCAGGGTGGAATGTCGCCCTCTTACGCTGACCGCAGCGTGGCAAGCGCGAATAGCGTGGCCTATCCGGCTGCTGTGACGATGTGGTGTCAACCCGCCGATTTCACCCGGGACGCAGCCGATTCCGGCATTGGTTCGTATCGGGCGTAGGCGCGGGTGAACGAGGCCGCCCCGTGCGACAGCGAGCGCAAATCGATTGCGTAACGGGTCAACTCGACCTGCGGGACTTCAGCCTTCACCAATGTGCGGTCGTTACCGGCGGTGTCGGTGCCCAGCACCCGGCCGCGGCGTCCGGACAGGTCGCTCATCACCGCGCCGACGAGGTCGTCGGGTATCAGCACCGAAACCTCGTCGATCGGTTCGAGCAGCGCCGGCTGGGCCGCCGCCGCGGCCTCCTTCAGTGCCAGCGCCCCGGCCATTTGGAAAGCGAAATCAGAGGAGTCGACGCTGTGCGCCTTGCCGTCGAGCAGGGTGACCCGGATGTCGACGACGGGATAACCGGCGTGCACACCCTTCTCCATCTGAGCGCGCACACCTTTTTCAACGCTCGGGATGAACTGGCGCGGGACCGCGCCGCCGACCACCTTGTCGCAGAACTCGAACCCGGATCCTTCTGGCAGTGGCTCGACCTCGATGTCGCACACCGCGTACTGGCCGTGTCCGCCCGACTGCTTGACGTGCCGGCCGTGGCCTTTTGCCTTGCTGCCGAACGTTTCTCGCAGCGGTACCCGTAGTTGGACGATGTCCACGGTGACGCCGTACCGGTTGGCCAGTGCGTCAAGCACCACACCGGCGTGCGCTTCGCCCATGCACCACAACACGATCTGGTGTGTCTCTGGATTCTGCTCGATCCGTAGACTGGGATCCTCGGCGGCCAATCGTCCCAGCCCGACCGACAGCTTGTCTTCGTCGGTCTTGGCGTGCGCCTGAATTGCCATCGGTAGCAACGGTTCCGGCATCGTCCACGGCTTGAGCACCAGCGGCTGCGCCTTGTCCGACAGCGTGTCACCGGTTTCAGCTCGGCTCAACCGCCCGATTGCGCACATGTCGCCTGGCAGTACCACCGATGCGGGCCGCTGTTGCTTGCCCAGCGGGAACGACAGTGCGCCGATGCGTTCGTCCTCGTCGTGGTCGGCGTGGCCGGCCAAGGGGTCGGCCTCGTCCGACGCCCCGGAAAAAGACGCAAAATGGCCCGACACATGAACAGTCGTGTCGGGCCTGATGATCCCGGAGAACACCCGGACCAAGCTGAGCCTGCCGACGTAGGGATCCGACGTCGTCTTTACCACCTCGGCCAGCAGTGGCGAGTCGGAGCCGCACGCCACTTTGGTGAAGACGGCGCCATGCGGCGTAAAGACTTCCGGCAGCGGGTGTTCGCGCGGGGACGGGAACCCGCGGGTGGCGACCTCGAGAAGTTCCAGCGTGCCGACGCCGGTGCTGCTGCAGACCGGTATCACCGGGAAGAACGAGCCGCGGGCGACCGCTTTCTCCAAATCGTCGATCAGTACCGCTTCGTCGATCGTCTCACCGCCGAGGTAGCGCTCCATCAGCGATTCGTCTTCGGATTCCTCGATGATTCCCTCGATCAGCGTGCCGCGGGCCTCCTCGATCTGCCCGGCGTAGGAGGCGTCCGGCGGGTGGGTGGTTCGCTCACCGCCCGCGTACTCGTAGTGCGTCTGCGACAACAGCCCGATGACGCCGTCGCCGGCCGGGAGGTAGAGCGGTAAAACCTTGTCGCCGAACGCATTCTGGGCCGCCGCAAGCGCATTCTGGTAGTTGGCCCTGGCATGGTCGAGTTTGGTGATCACCACGGCCCGCGGCATCCCGACCTGGCTACACTCCCGCCACAGCGATTTCGTCGGCTCGTCGACGTCCTCGTTGGCCGCGATCACGAAAAGCGCGCAGTCCGCGGCGCGCAAGCCCGCCCGTAGTTCGCCGACGAAATCGGCGTACCCAGGCGTGTCGACGAGATTCACTTTGACGCCGTCGTGGGCGAGCGAGGCCAACGCGAGGCTGACCGAGCGTTGCTGGCGGATTTCGGCGTCGTCGTAGTCGCAGACGGTGGTGCCGTCGGCGATGCAGCCGGGTCTGGACAACTGGCCCGACGCGACCAGCAGCGCGTCGACCAAGGTGGTTTTCCCGCCGCCGGAGGGGCCTACCAGCACCACATTCCGGACGGCGGCCGGATCAGCTACGGCGGGAGCGGCTCCCGCCCCGGGCGATCCGTGGGACTTATCTGCCATGACGTCGCTCCCTCGCGTCCCGCGTCACCGTGATGCACGCCACTTTTCTCCTAGCGCCCGCGCAACACAAGAGTGAACGAGCGGTGACGGCAGATCGTGAAGCGGCGGCGGTTAGCCCTGCCAGCCGCTCCAGCGCCGCACGGCGACGGCGATCACCGGGCCGGTCAGTGAAACTGATTGGTACTGAGGGTATTTCGCGCGGAGTAGCTGATATCCGAGATGCATCGTGGCGCCCTCGCGGTGAATCGCGGCTTCGCCGTCGGCCCGGACCCACCACAACCGCGTCCAGTCCTCGTCGTAATGGTCGACGAGCAGGCTCACCTGCGGGTTGCGTTCGATATTGGCCAGCCGCCGCAGTCGTTGGGTGGTCTTGGGTTTCGCGTCCACCGCGCTGTAGATGACCTGCTCGCGCACGGCGAACACCACCGGCACCAGGTGGGGACGACCGTCGGCCCCGACGGTGGCCAGGCGGGCCACCGGCGACTGGGCGAATCGTGCTTCGGGATCAAAGTTCATGTCTAGTTGATGGTGAGCCCGCCGTCGACGACGATCGTCTGGCCGGTGACGTAGCCGCCGGCCGGCGAGGCCAGCCACACCGCGGTCGCCGCGAGTTCGCGGTCATCCCCGAGGCGGCCGAGGACCAGCCGATGCGCCTGACTGTCCAGATAGTCGGGCGGGTACTCGTCGGTCATCTCGGTCTTGAAGAATCCCGGAGCGAGCGCGTTGACCCGAATTCCCTTGCGCGAGCCCCATTGTTGGGCCAGGTCCCGGGTGAGCCCGATGACGGCGGCCTTGCTCGCGCTGTAGGCGGCCTGCGGCAGACCGGCGGTGGTGATTCCGAGAACGCTGGCGATGTTGATGATCGAGCTGCCGGACTTCATCACGCGGCCACAGGCCTGCGCCAGCCAGTACGAGCCGTTGAGGTTGACGTCGATCACCGACCGGAACTGCTCGGGCGTCTCCCGGGTCGCCGGGACGGCGGTGCCGACGCCCGCGTTGTTGATCAACACGTCGACCCGGCCGAACGTCTGCATCGCCGCTTCGACCAGCGCCTGGCCCTGCTCGGGCACGCTGACGTCGGTGGCGACGGTCAGCGCCTGGCGGCCACCGGCCTCGACGAGCGCCGCGGTGTCGGCCAGTCGCTCGACGCGGCGCGCCCCCAGCACGACGTCGGCGCCGGCCTCGGCGAAGGCCTGGGCAAACGACACACCGAGCCCGGACGAGGCGCCGGTCACGATCACCACTTTGTCGTCGAGTCGGAACGAATCAAGAACTCCCATGGATGAGACACCTTTGCCGTCGAGTTGCCGTCCAGCCCAAAGCTTTGAAGCTACCGTCTAGCAGCATGTCGGCCGAGACGGAGATCGCCAACCTGCTGTATCGCTACGCCGAACTCATGGACAGCGGTGACTTCGCCGGCGCGGCGGCGCTCTTCGAGCATGCCCGGTTACGGGTGGGCGGCGGTGGCGACGGCACGGTCGATTCGGCCACCATGCTGACGCTGTGGCAGTCGGGCGTGACGGTCTACCCGGACGGCACGCCGCGCACCAAACATGTTGTCACCAACCCGATTATCGAGGTGGACGATGCCGCGGGCACGGCCACCTGCCGCAGCTATTACACGGTGTTCCAGCAGACCGGCGACTTTGCGCTGCAGCCGATCGTTGCCGGCCGCTATCACGACCAATTCGAGCGCGTCGACGGGAAATGGCGGTTCGTGTTTCGCGACTACTCGATGATGGACATGGTCGGCGACGTCAGCCACCATCTGCACGGACCGATCGCACCGGCCAAAGGCTGAGCCGATCGGGAAACGTCGATATGCCCGATTCAGCGCCGCAGGCTACGGTTAGATAACTGGTTAATTGGGGCTGTAACTGATGCAGGAGGTAACGGATGAGCGGATCGCACCGCCGCAAACCGCGGAGGTCGGTGAGCTTGCTCGGCCTGTTGGCGGCGACGGGACTGACCTTGGCGACGGTCCCGGCGAATGCGTCGCCCACGATGCCCCCGATCCCGCGGGACGCGGCATCGGCCAGCGCGGTGGTGGGTCCGCAGATCGTCGACATCGACGCCAAGCTGGGATTCCAGAGCGCGATCGGCGCCGGGACCGGCATCGTGATCGACCCCAGCGTGATCCTGACCAACAACCACGTGATCGCCGGCGCGACCGATTTGACCGCGCGGTCCATCGCCAATGGCCAGACCTTCCCGGCCAGCGTCATCGGGTTCGACCGCCAGCACGACATCGCCGTACTCCAGCTCGCCGGCGGTGGCCTTCCGGTGGCCAACATCGGCAACTCCGACTCGGTGCGGGTCGGCGATCCGGTGGTGTCGCTGGGTAACGCCGGCGGTGCCGGCGGGGCGCCCAGCGTCGAGGACGGCCGCGTCGCCGCGCTGGGCCAGACGGTGTCGGCCAACGACGCGCTGACCGGTAGTACCGAGACGTTGGTCGGCTTGATCCAGATCGACGCCAACATCCGCCCGGGCGACTCCGGTGGCCCGACGGTCAACGGCGCCAACCAGGTGATCGGCATGAACACCGCCGCTTCGCAGAACTTCCACCTCGGCCGCGGCCAGGGCTTCGCGATCCCGATCAACGAGGCGATGGCCATCGCGGGGCAGATCCGGTCCGGCGCCTCGTCGGCGACCGTGCACATCGGGCCGACCGCGTTCCTCGGCGTCGGAGTCAACGACGCCGGCGGCGGAGCGGGGGCCATCATCCGCCAGGTCATCCCGACCGGTCCGGCCGCGGGCGCGGGGCTCACCCCGGGCGACGTGATCACCGCGATCAACGGCCAACCGGTCAACTCCGCCACCGCGCTGACGAACATTCTCGATCAGCACCACCCGGGTGACCACGTCACCGTGGGGCTGCAGGGCCGCTCCGTCGACGTCCAGCTGGGAGACGGCCCGCCGGGCTGATCCAACGCCGCGGCACCCAATTCGTCTGGCGCATAAGGTTTTCGATGCTGCACCTCGGGTACGTGTAAGGTCGTGGACTTGACCAGGGACAGAGAACACTCGTCCGAATACGATCCCGCGGAGGGAAGCCGCGTCGAGGACGGCGTCGTCGAGCATCCCAGCGCCGACGAGTTCACCGAGGCCAAGTCGCTGCCCGCCGACCCCACCTGGTTCAAGCACGCGGTCTTCTACGAGGTGTTGGTCCGGGCCTTCCTGGACGCCGACGCCGACGGCTCCGGAGACCTGCGCGGGCTGCTGCAGCGGCTGGACTATCTGCAGTGGCTGGGCATCGACTGCATCTGGTTGCCGCCGTTCTACGACTCGCCGTTGCGCGACGGTGGCTACGACATCCGCGACTTCTACAAGGTCCTGCCGGAGTTCGGTGCCGTCGAGGATTTCGTCGCCTTGCTCAACGCCGCCCACGAGCGAGGCATCCGCGTCATCACCGACCTCGTGATGAACCACACCTCGGACTCACACCCCTGGTTCCAGGAGTCACGGCAGGACCCCGACGGCCCTTACGGCGACTTCTACGTCTGGAGTGATACCAGCGAGAAGTACGCGGGAGCCCGGATCATCTTCATCGACACCGAAGAGTCGAACTGGACCTTCGATCCGGTGCGCAAGCAGTTCTACTGGCACCGATTCTTCTCCCACCAGCCGGACCTGAACTATGACAATCCCGCGGTTCAGGAAGCGATGATCGACGTCCTGCGCTTCTGGCTCGACCTGGGGATCGATGGGTTCCGGCTGGACGCGGTGCCGTACCTGTTCGAGCGCGAAGGCACCAACTGCGAAAATCTGCCCGAGACCCATGCGTTCCTCAAACGAGTGCGCAAGGTGGTCGACGACGAATTTCCCGGCCGGGTGCTGCTCGCCGAGGCCAATCAGTGGCCCGCCGACGTCGTCGAGTACTTCGGCGATGCCAGCACCGGTGGCGACGAGTGCCACATGGCCTTTCACTTTCCGTTGATGCCACGCATCTTCATGGCGGTGCGACGCGAGTCGCGGTTCCCGATTTCGGAGATTCTGGGCCAGACACCCGAGATTCCCGACATGGCGCAATGGGGGATCTTCCTGCGCAACCACGACGAGTTGACGCTGGAGATGGTCTCCGACGAAGAGCGTGACTACATGTACTCCGAGTACGCCAAAGATCCGCGGATGAAAGCCAACGTCGGCATTCGACGCCGGCTGGCGCCGCTGCTGGACAACGACCGCAACCAGATCGAGCTGTTCACCGCGCTGCTGCTGTCGCTGCCCGGATCGCCGGTGCTCTATTACGGCGACGAGATCGGCATGGGCGACGTGATCTGGCTCGGTGACCGCGACGGGGTCCGGACGCCGATGCAGTGGACCCCGGACCGCAACGCCGGCTTCTCCAAGGCCAACCCCGGCCGGTTGTACCTGCCGCCCAGCCAGGACTCCGTCTACGGGTACCAGGCCGTCAACGTCGAAGCCCAACGCGACACCTCGACGTCGCTGCTGAACTTCACCCGGATGATGCTCGCCGTGCGCCGACGGCACGAGGCCTTCGCCATCGGGAGCTTCGAGGAACTCGGCGGCTCCAACCCGTCGGTGCTGGCCTTCCAGCGCCAGGTGCCCGACGACGGCGACACCGTGCTGTGCGTCAACAATCTGTCGCGTTTCCCCCAGCCCCTGGAACTGAATCTGCAACATTGGAGCGGCCATACGCCGATAGAGCTCACCGGGCATGTCGAGTTTCCGCGCATCGGCCACCTGCCTTACCTGCTCACCCTGCCGGGACACGGGTTCTACTGGTTCCAGCTGAGCGGGTCTGAGGAGTCGCAATGAATCTGCCGTGGTCAGAATGGCTTCCGCAGCAGCGCTGGTATGCGGGACGTAGTCGCGAATTGGCAAGCGCTGAGCCAGGTCTCGTGGTAGCTCTGCGCGACGGCCTTGATCTGGCGCTGGTGGATGTGACCTACACCGACGGTTCGGCCGAGCGCTACCAGGTGGTGGTCGGCTGGGATTCCGAGCCGCCCACCGAATTCAGCACCGTGGCCACCATCGGCGCCGACGGCGATCGGGTGGGCTTCGACGCGCTCTACGACCCGGACGCGGCCGCGTTCCTGCTGTCGCTGCTCGACTCGTCGGCCACCCGGGAGAACGTGTCGTTCGGCAAGGAGCCCGACGTCACCCTGCCGCTGGATGCCTACCCGCGGGTGTCGGACGCCGAGCAGAGCAATACCAGCGTGATCTTCGACCGCGACGCCATCGTGAAGGTGTTCCGCCGCGTCAGCCCGGGCGTCAACCCCGACATCGAGCTCAACCGCGTCCTCGGCCGGGCCGGGAACCCGCACGTGGCACGCCTGCTGGGGACCTACGAGCTGACCGGCTCCGACGCCGACACCAGCAGCCCGCTGGGTATGGCGACCGAATACGAGGGCAACGCCGCCGAGGGTTGGGCGATGGCCACCGCCAGCGTGCGCGACCTGTTCGCTGAGGGGGACCTGTACGCCTACGAGGTCGGCGGTGATTTCGCCGGCGAATCCCACCGGCTGGGCGAAGCCGTCGCATCGGTGCATGCCGGGCTGGCCGAAGCGCTCGGCACCTCGCAGGCCCCGTTCCCGGTCGACACCATGCTGGCCCGGCTGTCGTCGGCGGCCGGTGCGGTCGCCGAACTCGGGCAGTACGTGTCGGCGATCGAGCAGCGCTTTCAGAAACTGGGGGAGCAGACCATCACGGTGCAGCGGGTGCATGGTGACCTGCACCTGGGTCAGGTGCTGCGCACGCCCGAGTCCTGGCTGCTGATCGATTTCGAGGGTGAGCCGGGCCAGCCGCTGAACGAGAGGCGCGCGCCGGATTCCCCGCTGCGGGATGTCGCCGGCGTGCTGCGGTCGTTCGACTACGCCGCCTACGGTCCGCTGGTCGACCAGTCGGACGACAAACAACTTGCCGCGCGCGCCCGAGAGTGGGTGCAGCGCAACCGAACTGCGTTCTGCGACGGGTACGCCGCGGCTTCCGGCGTCGACCCGCGCGATTCGGAGCTGGTCTTGGCGGCCTACGAGTTGGACAAGGCGGTGTACGAGGTGGGTTACGAGTCCCGGCACCGGCCGGCCTGGTTGCCCATCCCACTGCGGTCGATCGCCAAGTTTGTAGCAGATTGATGTGAGTCTCGCCTGAAAGGGCGTCCCCACTCTGCACAGGGTGTAGTTCCGATGAAAGCATGGATTTCATGCCCTACGCGACGCTCGACCTTCGTCAGACGTACGACAGTGAGGCACGCCTCGCCTACCTGCTGGCAGTTCTGGCTGGTGTGCTGGGTGCGACGGCGTTCACCCACTCGGCCGGATACTTCGTGACATTCATGACCGGAAATGCGCAGCGCGCCGTTCTCGGGTTCTTCCGCGACGACGTGCTGTTGTCGGTGACGGCCAGCCTGCTGCTGTTGAGCTTCGTCGCGGGGGTGGTGGTCGCGTCCGTGTGCCGGCGGCACTTTTGGGTGGCTCATCCGCACGGTCCGACGATGCTGACCACGTTCAGTCTGCTGGCGGCCACCGTCGTCGATCTGTTAGACGAGGGGTGGGAAGAAAATCAGCTCGACTTCCCGCCGATCATGTTGGTGGCCTTCGGTATTGGCGCACTCAACACGTCGTTCGTCAAAGACGGCGAGGTGTCGGTGTCGCTGAGCTACGTGACCGGAACGCTGGTCAAGATGGGCCAGGGCATCGAACGTCATATCGCCGGCGGCAACCTCTCGGACTGGCTCGGGTACTGCCTGCTGTTCAGCAGCTTTATTTTCGGCGCTACGTTCGGTGGCCTTATCAGCCTGTGCGTCAACGGCACCGGGATGCTGGTGTTCGCTTCGCTGATGTGCACCTTGGCGACCGCCTTTACCTACTTCCATCAGGATCGGCGCGCCCTGCTCGATTAGCCCGTCCAAGAACATCGGCCGCAGCGCTGGGGGTGCGCTGCGGCCGATGCATGGGGGGTATCTCAGGTGGCGTTGGGTCCACCGCTGAGGGTCCGCTGAATATCGGGCTTCATGGCGACGAGTTGCTGGTTCCAGTAACCCCAGTCATGCGTGCCGTTGGGCGGGAAATTGAAGGTGGCGTTGCGGCCACCCGCAGCGGTGTAGTTGTCGCGCCACTGCTCGTTGGTGCGCAGCGTGAACTGCTCGAGGAACTTGGCCGGCATGCTGTTGCCGCCCAGGTCGTTCGGGGTGCCGTTGCCGCAGTACACCCAGATGCGGGTGTTGTTCTGCACCAGGCGAGGGATCTGGACCATGGCGTCGTTGCGCTTCCAGGCCGGGTCGCTGGTCGGGCCCCACATGTTGTTGGCGTTGTAGCCGCCTGCGTCGCCCATTGCCAGACCGATCAGCGTCGGCCACCAGCCCTCAGACGGGTTCAGGAAGCCGGACAGCGATGCGGCGTAGGAGAACTGCTGCGGGTAGTAGGCGGCCAGAATCAACGCGGACCCACCCGACATCGAAAGACCCACGGCGGCATTGCCGTTCGGCGAGATGCCTCGGTTAGCCTGCAGATATGCGGGAAGCTCCCTGGTAATGAAGGTTTCCATCTTGTAGGTCTGGCAACCGCTCTTGCCGCACGCCGGCTGGTACCAGTCGCTGTAGAAGCTGGACTGTCCACCGATTGGCATGATCACCGACAGGCCGGACTGGTAGTACTCCTCGAACGCCGGAGTGTTGATGTCCCAACCATTGAAGTCGTCCTGTGCGCGCAAGCCGTCGAGCAGGTAGACCGCGTGCGGTCCGCCGCCCTGGAATTGCACCCTGATGTCGTGGCCCATCGACGCCGATGGGACGCTCAATGTTTCGACCGGCAGACCTTTTTTGGAGAATGCCCCCACGGTCGCCGAGCCGCCGATGGCGCCGACCAGACCGGCCAGCAGTGCTGCGCCGATGGCCGCGATCGCCAATCTGCGCGGCAAGTGTGCTGCCGCGCCGCGGAACTTCTCTGCGAACTTCATAGCTCCTATCCCAACTTTCATCTGCCGCATCAGCGGTCGAATCGCTGTCTGTGGCAGTCAAACACGCAAGTAACTACAAGTCTGTTAGTCGCTTCGGGGTGGGGGGTCGCGGTTCGCTAACGATTGAGACGCGAGTGTCACCGCGGGATAACGAATCGAAAACGGCCCCTGCTGAAGCGAATTCAGCAGGGGATATGACAGCTATTGCAATGCAAGCTGTTTCAGCGCTTGGTTGCCCCGGCCGCCCAGGTCCGCTGATCGATGGCGACGGCTCGGCCGATGATGAACAGCAGATCGGACAGGCGGTTGAGGTACCGGACGACCTCCGGGCTCAGGTCATCGACGGATACCGCTCTGCGCTCGGCCCGGCGGCAGACGGTCCGGGCCACCTGGAGTGCCGCCGAGGCCGGGCCGCCGCCCGGCAGTACGAACGACTCCGGCGGAGCGAGCCGCGCGTTGGTTTCGTCGCAGCGTCGTTCCAGCCGGTCGACGTAGCCGCCGTCGATCCGGAACGCCTCGCGGTCGGCCGGGCAGGAGAGATCAGCGCCCAGGTCGAAGAGCTCGTTCTGGATCTCGGCGATCCACCCGGCGAAGGGTTCCTCCCGCAGATGGGTGAGCACCACACCGAGCTGGGCGTTGAGTTCGTCGACGTCACCGCCGGCCTCGATCCTCGGGTCGTCCTTGGGTACCCGGGCCCGGCCGCCGGTCGAGGTCTCGCCGCCGTCGCCGGTCCGGGTATAGATCGTCGTCAGATTCACGTTCACGGTCGCCTCCGTTGCCTGGATGATCTCGTCGGTCGGGTGGTCGGACGAGTCGAGTGCGCACAGCAGGCGCTCGAGCCGTTGGTTCAGCTCCGAGGTCTGCCGCAGACGTTCCCGGACCTGCTGAAGATGGAGTCGGACGACGGAGGCAAGGTCCTCGCCGTCGAGCGCCCGCCGGATTTCCGCGAGGTCGAAGCCGAGGCTCCGCATCGCGGTGATTTGGTACAGCCGTTCTGCCTGTTCAGCCCGGTACCGCCGATGACCGGCACCCGTCCGCGAGGCCGGCGCGAGCAGCCCGACCTGTTCGTAGTGGTGCAGGGTCCGCACGGTGACGCCCGCGGCATCGGCGAGTTCACCGACGCTCCACTCCCGGTTGGCGCTCGCGTTCTCGGTCATCGCTGTGAACCTAGGACCTGACGCAACGTCAGGTGCAAGTTCCGCGCGATTAGGCGACCAGGCGACGCAAAAACGTTGATGCAGCAGCGATTCGGTCATCGCTCCTGGAGTCGTCGGGTCATCGTGTCGAGTACCGCCAACCCTTTTGTCAGAGCCTCGATTTGGTCGTCGCCGAGTTCGTTGAGCACGTCGGTCAGCAATTCACGGCGCGCGGCGTGCGTGGTGTCGACGACCTGCTGGGCCGCTCCGGCCAGCGACAGCTGGCCGACCCGGCGATCGGACTCGTCCGCGGTCCGGACCAGGTAGCCCCTGGCCACCAGCTTGGAAACCAGCGTCGAGGCGGTGTTGGCCACCAGGCCCAACTCCGCCGCGGCCGCGCTGACCGAGATGCCGGGCCGCCGGCCGACCAGCCACAGCAGCTCCGACTGCGATTCGGTCAGCCGCTCGGAGTCGAAACCCCGCTCAGCTGTTCGGCGGAGCTGCCTGCGGAATCTGCCGACGACACGGGACAATTCGTTGACCGGATCAATGAGGGTGCTCACTTGTCTCTGTCTACGAGCTAAATATGTGAAGACGCTATGTCTGAGCTGGCAGCGAGCTACTTCTCCAGCCGATGCAGGTCGACGTCGGTGAGCGAGCCCGCCTCGACGCGCGCCGTCATGTAGGTGCAGAAGGCTTGCCGACGGCGATCCGTCGGCGAGCCCGGGTTCAGCAACCGCAGGCCAGTGCTGGTCGTGGTGTCCCACGGGATGTGGCTGTGGCCGAATACCAGCACATCGCTGTCGGGGTAGCGGCGCGACATCCGGGTGTCCCGTCCGGCGCTGGCGCCGGTCTCGTGGGTCACCGTGAAGCGCACCCCGTCCAGCACCACATCGGCCCGCTCGGGTAGCCGCGATCGCAGTTCCGCCCCGTCGTTGTTGCCCCAGCACGCCACCAGTCGCGCGGACCTTTCGGCCAGCTCGTCCAGGAGCTCGGGCACCACCCAGTCGCCGGCGTGCATCACCACGTCGGCCCGTGCGACTTCGTCCCACACTCGCGCCGGCAAGTCGCGGGCTCGGCGCGGCACATGCGTGTCGGCCAGCAGCAACAACCTCACCCGGTCATCCTGCACCAGGCCGGTTACCGGCGGCGGGCGCGGAGTGGCACGATGCTAACCAGCGCCGCCGCACCCGGATCCACTCAAAGGAGAGAAACGCCATGCGCACCTTCGATTCCGTCGCCGACCTCGCATCGATCAAGGGTGAAAGCATCGGCGAGAGCGACTGGGTGACGATCAGCCAGGAAGACGTGAACCTGTTCGCCGATGCGACCGGTGATCACCAGTGGATTCACGTCGACCCGGAGCGGGCGGCCAAGGGTCCGTTCGGCAAGACCATCGCGCACGGTTTCATGACGCTGGCGCTGCTGCCGCGCCTGCAGCACCAGATGTACACCGTCAACGGCATCAAACTCGCAATCAACTACGGCCTCAACAAGGTTCGCTTCCCGGCGCCGGTACCGGTCGGTTCCCGGGTTCGCGCGAAGAGCTCGTTGGTCGACGTCGAGGACCTGGGCAACGGCGCCACCCAGGCGACGGTCTCGACCACCGTCGAGGTTGAGGGCAGCGACAAACCGGCATGTGTCGCCGAGAGCGTCGTCCGCTACATCTCGTAAGCCGGTCGGGTCATGGACGCGGGGCTGGCCTCCTGGCTGGACGAGGGACTGTACTTCGACTACCTCGGCTTCGACATCTTCTACCGGATCGAGGGCAGCGGCCCACCACTGCTGCTGATCCACGGCTACCCGTTCAATACCTTTGACTGGCAGCCGATCTGGCCG
>DATNFI010000183.1:0-9571 GCA_035606475.1 Mycobacterium sp.
GCCTACGAGTTCCAGGCGCGTGTCATGGTGCGCTCGGCCCTCGATGGTTTCCCGGTCGAGGAACTCCAACAACGCTTCCCCGGCATGGAGGCTTTTTTGAAGCAGGTCCAAGCCGAGCACAGCGATGACCGGGCGGCGCGATTGTTGGCCGCCCACGGCATGGCACTGCAGATCGGCTGGGGTCTGATGGGCCCGACGCTGCGGGTCGCATTCGGGCTGCAGGACCTCGACGACACCGAGATACGGACAGCGGTCGGCGAGCAGATCGCCAAAATGATTGCCGCCGAATAGGCGGACAGACCACTCTGTCTAGCCGTGCTAACTTGGCTCTCATGCAGACCCCGGACGACGCAGCGGCCACTGCCGTTGTCGACCAGGCGCGATCGGGCCGGCCGGCCGATCGCCTGCTCGCCGCGGCGACAGACCTTTTCGGCAAGTACGGGATCCGCGCCGTCGGCATCGATCGCATCCTGCACGAGGCCGACTGCGCAAAGGCGAGCCTTTACAGTGCTTTTGGCTCCAAAGATGCGCTGGTCCTCGCCTACCTGACGGAATTGGACCTCGCCGATCGGAGTCGGTTCACGCAGGCGATCGAGGGCGTCTCCGATCCCATCGCACGGGCGCTGACCTTCTTCGACCTGGCCCACAGCAAGGGTCTGCGTCACGACTTCCCCGGCTGCCTGTATGCCAGCGCCGCGTCCGAGTTCCCCGGCGCGCGTTTCGAACCGATCGACGAGCACCGTCAGTGGGTCCGGTCGACGTTGAGCGGTCTGATCAAGGCGGCGGGCGTGCGGCGCCCGGCGGCACTGGCGCGCCACATTCAACTGCTCTACGACGGCGCGCTGGTGGCGTCCAAACTCGAACGGTCTGTCGACCCGATTCGCATCGGGCGTGGGCTTGCCGCCGGCGCCATCGCCAGGGCCCTCACCGCGGACACCTGACGTTTCGCCGTTCGGATCATCGCGATTCGATAAATAGACAGAGTGGTCTGTCTATGCCACCGTGTGGACATGACCACCTTCTCTGGCCAAGCCCTGACGATCGACGCAGCCGGGCTGGACCGCCTCTCGTGTAACGCCAAAGCCGACCCAGCCACCGGCAGGAAAACACTGAAGGCAAAGACGCTGTGCGAATCCAACTTTCGCAACCTCACCTATGTTCGTGACCTAGCCCCCATGCTGGTCGGCGAACCGCCCGCCCTGCTGGGCGACGACGCGGCGCCCAATCCATCGGAAACCGTTCTGGCAGCACTGGGTTCGTGCATCGCGGTCGGCCTGCTGGCCAATGCCACGCACCGAGGTGTCGCGCTGACCAGGATCGAGGTGAGCATGGAGGGCGACATCGACATCTCGGCCGTCTGGGGTGTCGGCGACACTCCCGACGACAAGGTCCCCGGGTTCACCGCGATCCGCAGCCACGTGTTACTGGCCGGCGACGCCGAACCCGCCACGCTGCAGGAAATCCACGACAACGCCATCCACTGGTCCCCGGTGGTGAACACGTTGCGGCGCCCGGCATCCGTCGACTCCACCCTGACCGTCGAATAGCCCGGCACGAGGACCGAGATGACCACCGAACTCGGCGCGTTCACCGCGTCGCGAGCCGCGCTCCTCCCGGCTGACGTCGTGCACCAGATCGCCTCCAGCGCAACGGCGTTGGACCAAGGTGAACGCGACACCCGAGAGAACGTCCGGCTGCTCGCAGATCACGGGTTCCTCGGGTTCGGCGCTCCCGGCAACCACGACCAGCGGCTGCCGGCCATGGCATCGGTGATCGCCGAAGTAGCGGGTTATTGCTTGTCGACGGCGTTTACGGTGTGGGCGCACCGCATGACCCTCGAGTACCTGACTGCGGCGGCGACCCCGTGGTCGCTCGGCGCGGCCGCCGCCCTGACCGGCAGTGGGGCGCTGGGTGTGACGGGCATGGCCGCCGCGTTCAAGGACGTGGCAGGGTGCGGGTCCATCGACCTGGTGGCGACGCCCGCCGACGGCGGCTATCGACTCACGGGCACACTGCGTTGGGCCAGCAACCTTTATCGCGACTCCGTGATGGTGACGGCCGCGCGCACTGAATCAGGTGAAAAGATCATCGTTGCACTGCCGCTTGCCGCCGATGGCGTCACGATCGGCAGCCACTTCGAGCTGCTCGCGCTGGGCAGCACCGCATCGTCGTCGGTCACACTCGCCGATGCCTTCGTCGGAGACGAGCAGATCCTCAGCCGCCAGATCGAGACGTTCTTGAACCTCGTCCGTCCCACGTTTCTGGTGCTGCAGTCGGCGATGTGCGTCGGGTTGGCGGGTAGGTGCCTTGCCGAGGTCGAACCCAGCCTGGGCGGAGTCAACTCGGCATTCGCCGCGGAATTCGATTCGTTGACAAGCGAACTGGCCGACGTCGACGCCCGGGTCAGTTCCTTCGCCGCAGCGGTCGGCACTAGCACAACGCCTGCCAAACGCGACCTGCTGACGCTGAGACTGGCCGCGGCCGACCTTGTCAGCGCAGCGGCGGCCCTGGAAATCCGCACCGCCGGCGGCAAGGGCTATGCGCGCCGCACCGACGCCAGCCGCCGATTTCGCGAGGCCGCATTCATACCAGTGCAATCCCCGTCCGAAGCCCAGCTCCGCTGGGAATTGCGCAGTCACCGCTGACTTCGTCCGACTCTCGTTGGGAGACAACAATGTCCGCACCAGCACTCACGGCCAACGGCGCTGAGCCGCTCACCGAACCATCCACCTCGTCAGGCAACCACGATCCGTTCGAGCTATTCACTGTCGGCGAGATGACCACGCGCGTCGCCGAGATTGCCGTCGAAAAAGCCACGCATCCGGTGAGTTTCCTGGTTCGCTCACTGGTCGGCGGTGCCATGGTGTCGTTCGGGGTTTTGCTGTCCCTGGTTGTCAGCACCGGAGTTTCGTCACCGGGTATCGCGAGCCTGTTGATGGGGTTGGCGTTCGGGATGTCGTTCGCGCTTATTCTGGTTTCAGGCATGTCGCTGATCACTGCGGACATGGCGGCGGGCGCGATAGCACTTCTGCAACGCCGCATGACGCTGGTCAGTTACCTGCGTCTGCTGGTCATTGGTTTGGCCGGAAATTGCCTTGGCGCATTGACTTTCGTGGCTGTCTGCGCCGCAGCGGGCGGACCCTACCTGGGCGCCTTCGCCCAGCGCGCCGCTGTCGTGGCGGCCGCCAAGACATCGCAACCGACATTGACCGCCATCTTGCTTGCCGTGGTCTGCACATGGTTTCTGCAGACATCGATGTGCCTGTTCTTCAAGGCCCGTACCGACATCGCCCGGATGGGATTCGCGTTCTACGGGCCGTTTGCATTCGTGATCGGTGCCACCCAGCACGTCATCGCGAACATCGGATTCCTCGGACTTCCGTTGTTGCTCTCGACATTTCACCGCGACGCGCCGCATACGGCGCTGACCTGGGGGCTGGGCGGGCACGGGCTGCTGACCAACATCGCGATCACCACCGTCGGCAACCTGATCGGCGGCACCCTGTTTGTAGCGGTGCCATTCCAACTCGTCACCAGGTTGCAGGAGGCCGGGCGGTAAGTCAGGCGGCGTTCATCGCAGTTGCTCGGTGGGTACGTCGTAGCGGTCCTGGTACGCGCGTACCTTTTCGCGGACCTCGTCGGCGTCGAGGCCGGTGTCGGACCAGGTGTAGCGGCCGTGCCCGCCGTCAGAAGGATGGGCGGCCAGGAAATCGCGCATCCGCTGCACGGTGTCGGGGCGCAGTTCGCGTCCCAGGGCCTGATAGATCCCACCGATAGTGGCCCACGGGTTGTCCATGAAGTCGGCGAACTTGACGTCGATGATCCGATCGTCGGGGACCGCTCCGCTGCCGCGCAGTGCCATCTCTCGTTCGAGACCGACGATGATCTCCTCATAGCTCTGCGCCGCGCACTCGGCGACGGTGGAGTCGTCGGTGCTCATCCGTCGCAGGTGGTGTGTTAACGCGGCGATCGAGGAGATGACGTTCAGCGGATCGCGGTGGGTCTGCACGATCAGGGCATCGGGATACTCGGCGAGCAGGGTGTCGAGTTGCCACAGATGCGCCGGCGATTTCAGCAGCCACTGTCCGGGGACGCCGGATTGCAGGTGCTGCAGAAACTTTCGATGGTAGCGGTAGGCGCCGGCGTGGTCGGCATCGTAGAGAAGCCAGCGGTAGTAGGTCGGCAGCCGATACTGGACGGTGTAGATCATGCTGGTGAATTCGCCGCCGGTGATGCGGACGCACTCCTGACCGACCAGGGCGCCCATCGGGTGGTATTTGAGGAAGCCCGGCACGATCTGCTCGGACAGCTCGATGTTGGCTTGTATTTGAGCGATCCGCGGATCGTTGTGATAAGTCTCGGGCTGCGGCACGGGACAAGGCTCGTCGACCTCCCACGTCAATGGCGCGCGCAGTTCCGGATCTTGGGCGAGCAGGTCGTAGAGGATCGTGGTGCCGGTGCGCGGTTGACCGACGATGAAGATCGGTCGGTCGATCTTCTCGCGGGCGACGTCGGGATTCTTTTTGCGCCAGTCGATTACGCCAAGGCGATTGGACAGCGCCCGCATGAGGTCTCCGTAGGCGACTTCGACGCCGATCATCGAGAGCCGGGCCTCGTTGACGAGTCCGTCGACTAGCAGCTCCAGGGCGGGCTGCCAGCCGTCGTCACCGAAGTCGTCGAGCCCGGTGTGCGCACACACAGTCGCGACGAGATGCTCGGGGGCAAATCTTTCCTGCAGAGTCATGACGGCTCCCGATGGATCGAGGTGGTGACCGCCGGCGGTTCGGGATTGTCGAGCCAGCGCAGGACGACGAAACCGCGATGTCGGCCGCCGGTGTCGAGCCAGTGACCCACCCCGAGGTCCCGGGCCGAAATCGCAAGGCGTACATGCCCGTCCGCGTCCCGCTCGACACCCTTGTTGGTCACCGAGCTGTGCCGACGGCGTGGCTCCAGGCACTCGTGCCAGATGTTTTCCAAGGTGACGTTCCAGTAGCGGGTGTGGGGCGGCTCGATGTCGAGCACCAGCGCTTGGTCGGGCTCGAGCCGGAAGGTCCCGATCATGTACAGGTTGTCCGGAGTGGTGTCGGCGTCCCCGAGATCTGCCGCTTGCGCGGTCACCAAAGTGTTGGGCTGGTCGAGCAGTTCGGGCTTGATCGTTCGATGCAGGGTGGCCAGTTTCATCAGAGTCCAGGCCATCGCCGTCAATTGGTCCGCCAGCGCGACGTCGGTCAGCGCCGCGGCTGGATAGGCGTCCAGCGGTTCGATGTCGAGTTCCGCCAGTTGCTCGGAGGCACGGTCACCGATGTATTCGCGGACGACCACCGAGGACGCATCCTCGGGGATCTGCACCCAATGCGCGCCGCCGAGGTCGGCCGGCTTCTTCGCGGACAGGATCAGCTCGAATTGACCTGCAACCAGGATCATGTCGCGGTCACTGACGTAGGCCGACATCCGGCGCGGGTTGAGGCCGGTGCCGGCCAGGATCTGCAGCCCGAGATAGGCGCTGGTGCCGCGCCTACCGGTGATCCGGTAGCTGCGGTCACCGCGAATCATCGCCAGGTAATAGTTGCCGTCGGGGTTGGGCCCGCCAACCATCCGGTTCGGCGTACACATATCGAAGAACGACGGGTGGTCGGCGTCGGCTTCCACCGAGAGCTGCGCGCACAGCGACGAGATGCGTGCGACGGCGCGCAACCCTTCGAGGAGTTCGCGTTCGGATTCGGCGTCCTCGGTGACAACGGTGGTCATGTCGCGCAGCATGTTTTGAAAAAATTGCCAGGCGCCGACCGATCGCAGCTCCGCGACATCGTCAGGCATGGCCTCACGGTACGGCTGCACGCCGCTCGGCGTGCGACTTCCGATGTAGCTCTGTGACCTGACTGTGGCCGGCACGTGCCCGTTGGCGGCTAGGTTTACCACTCGGTTGATCGGCGTAGGACCTGACGGCACAGGGGCCGAGAATCGATGACGGGCAAGGAGTTTTATGGACTTCGAGGGTGACCACACCCGCAATCTCATGTCGCTCGCGCACCGGGCCCTGCGGGGCCACGATGTCGACAAGGGCTCGCTGTGCGCGGCCGCGATCCGGGTCATCGACAACCCGCCTCGCGACGGCATCCTGCGCAGTCTGGCTGACCACGTCTGCCAAGCCGTCTTTGACTGGGCCTGCTTCGACGGCTCCACCGCCCGGTTGGAAGGCGTCGTGAACGGCTACCAGACGGCGGCCCGTGCGCTGGAAGCGCTGCAGGTCGAGGAGCGACTCGACACGCATTGAGCGAAAGCGCCGCGGCCCGACGCACGCTTCGCTAGACCAAAGTGGCTGTCAGATAACCGGATCCGCTGCCGAACGAAGCCAGCTCGTCGTTGGGTAGAGCGAAACCGTTGGCGGAGTAGGCCTGCTCGGTCGTCCGGATATCCGTCTGCCACCCGTGGGCTCCGAGATAGTCGGCAGCCGGGTTGCGGTCTCCGGTGTAGAACAGCTCGGCCAGGTTGATGTTGGAACCGATCCGCCGTGAGCGCTCGGTGATCCGCTCGGCCCAGTCCGCGGGAACGTCCCGCATGTCCATGTGCTCGGTCGCGATCCGGCTGCCCGGCGCCGAGAGTGCCGCGATGTTGTCGAACAGTCGGTCTTGGGCGTCCGGCGGCAGGTAGACCAGCAGCCCTTCGGCGCTCCACGCCGTCGGCTGCTTGGGATCGAATCCGGCCTCGAGCAGCGCCGCGGGCCAGTCTTCACGTAAATCGATTGCGACCGTTAACCGTTGGGCGGTCGGTACGGCACCCAGGTCAGCCAGCGTTCGTGTCTTGAACGCGATGACCTGCGGCTGGTCGATCTCGAAAACCTTCGTATCGGCCGGCCACGGTAGGCGGTAGGCCCGGGTGTCCAATCCCGAAGCGAGGATCACGGCCTGCCGGATGCCGGATTCGGTTGCCTGCACGAAGAATTCGTCGAAAAAGCGGGTGCGGACGGCGATCTGTTCGTTCATCGCCTGCCGGTTGAGCAGCGGATCGTCCGCGTGATCGATCTCGCCATCGATGAGCTTGACGAAGGTGTCGATGCCTACCGCGCGAACCAGCGGGTCGGCCCACGGGTCGTTCAACAGCGCATCCGGCTTCTGCGACGCCATTGCGCGCGAGGCGGCGACTGCGGTCGCGGTCGCGCCAACACTGGACGCCAGATCCCACGTGTCGTTGTCGGTACGAGTCATAGCGGGGCCCTCCCTGCTGCGATTTACTTAGCCTAATTAACTATATCACGGAGGGTCGGGGCCGCGCGAAAACCTAGCTGAGCTTGGCGTATTCGACGTGCAGGGCGTCGAGGTGGCGCAGCGACTCGTCGCGAGGCAGGGTCGGCAACTCGACGGTGACGTGCTCGATCCCGAGATCGCGGTAACCCGCCAGCACGTCGGCCGTCACCTTCCCGATGTGCGAGGCAATCACGGGCACGTCGGGCCCGGCGACTTCGCGCAGCTGGGCCAGGTCGCCGGCGAGTGCGTCGGCGGAGGGGCTGAGCGACAACCAGCCGGCTCCAAGGTCGGTGATGCGGGTGAAGTTCGCCGGACCGCCGCCGACGAATACGGGCGTGTGCGGTTGTGTCAGCGGCTTGGGCCAGCTGTAGATCGGGTCGAAGTCGACGTATTCGCCGTGGAATTCGGCCTCGTCCTTGGTCCAGAGTTCGACCATCGCGCGCAGCCGTTCGTCCATTACACGACCGCGAACCCGTGGATCGACACCGTGATTGGCGATCTCCTCGCGTAACCACCCCACCCCGACGCCGAAGAGAAAGCGCCCCCGCGACACCAGATCCAGGGAAGCCACTTCTTTGGCCGTCTGGATCGGGTCGCGTTGGGTCACCAATGCGATGCCGGTGCCCACCAGCAGCGACTCGGTCGCTACCGCCGCGGCCGTGAGCGACACAAACGGGTCGAGCGTTCGGTAATACTGCGGCGGAATCGGACCACCCATCGGGTACTCGGTCTTCCGGTCGACCGGGATGTGGGAATGCTCCGCGACGAACAGCGACCCGAATCCGCGCGACTCCAGCGCGACAGCCAGGTCAACCGGACCGATACCCGTGTCGTTGAAAAACGTGAACACCCCGAACCGCATCTGCGCGTCCTCCCACTTCCGACGGAACAACCGGAGCATGCAACCGCGGCGCCGGCCCGGGTTATTCCGGAGACCCCGCGGGCACAGTAGCCTCACCTTCGTGGCGAACCGCGATCACGGCGATGTCGGCGATGCACCTTCGGCGCCACCCCCGCTGCAAGAGGTGAGGATTTCCGCCCAGCCGTCCGCAGCCGAGCAGGCCCGCACCATCGCGGCCGCCGGCAACGCGGCAACGCTGGCCACGTTGACTGCCGACGGCGACCCGTGGGCGTCGCTGGTGGCATACGGGCTGGTGGGCGGTGCGCCCGTACTGTGCGTGTCGAACCTCGCCGAGCACGGTCGCAATCTGACCAACGATCCACGAGCCAGCCTGTCGATCGTGGCGGCAAGCAGTGACTCCGATCCGCTGGCGACGGGGCGGATCACATTGGCCGGCGCGGTCGCGGCGCCGCTCGGCGCCGATCGGGACGCCGCGCGCGCGGCATATATGGAAGCGGTGCCCGCGGCGCGGTTCTACATCGAGTACAGCGACTTCACCCTGTGGGTGCTGCGCGTCGATCGGGTGCGCTGGGTCGGTGGGTACGGCCGGATGGACTCGGCCAGCGGTGCGGCTTACCTGGCCGCCGAACCGGATCCGGTGACGCCGGCCGCTGCCCGGGCGATCGCGCACCTCAACGCTGATCACGCCGATGCCCTGGTGTCGATGACCCGGGCATTCGGCGGCTATCCCGACACCGACCGGGCGGCGTGCACCGGCATCGACCGCTACGGGCTCGACGTGCGGGTGCACACCCCGCGCGGGGTCGCCTACACGCGCGTCGGTTTTCCGAAACCACTGACGTCTGCTGAGCAATTACGTTCGGTCACAGCCGAATTGGCGCACGCCGCCGGCTAGCCTAGATCAGCGCGCCGCCCTGGCGGTTTCGCGGCGAGCCTTGCCTTTCGCATGGGCCGAGCAGCAATGGCTGATATCGCGATGGTATTGGTCGCAGCACTCATGCGAACAATAATTCGATGTGGCCGAGTCCCACTCCGGATTGGACAGGTCACGCCATCGGTCGCCCGGATCAAAGGTGTGGCCGCAATGTACGCAAGTCTTAAGCTTGGTCTTGGTAGCCATGCAGGTCAGAGTACCCGCCGTGGCCCAAATCGGCTCTGATTTCTGACGAGAAATCGGCAGTTCGCTCGCGGCAGCCAAATTAATTACCTTCCAAAACTAACTTAGTGATCGTCGACCTGTCCGCGGTCATTTCCATTCCATGCAATGGACCGACAAAACGCCAACCTACGGAAAGCCAGCTGAGTTCTTCCGCCTTACACGGCCGGCTGTGCGTACCGTCCACGGGCCGTCGCGAGCGCCGCGGCTCCGACGCGACGGCGCACGGCAGGAATGAACTCGGAAGTGACGGCTTTCGGCTAGCGGTGGCGCGCAACACGATTTGCCTTAATATCAGCCCATCGAGCA
>DATNFI010000184.1:0-3613 GCA_035606475.1 Mycobacterium sp.
GGCGCGGCGCGCGTTCGCGTCGCGTGCCGGACCGTGCCGAACCTGGTTGCCCGCAAATTCTTTGGCGTGACTGTCAATGTCCCCGGGCTCGCCTTGAACCACCTCCCGTTACGCGTAGCCGACGAGGTCGCATGGCTGATGCAGCGAATCTTGTTCGGCCGCCTCGACCGGTTCGGGCTCCCACGGTCGCCCGAAGGTGTCGCGACCACGATGGCACGCCGGCACCAAGCACCGGCGTACGACGACGGGTTCGTCGAGGAACTCAGGGCCGGGCGCATCGAGATTGTCGCCGCGGTCGTCGGCTTCGACCAAAGTGATGTCGTGCTGGCGGACGGTGCCCGCATACAGCCCGATGCGGTGATCGCGGCGACCGGCTACCGCCGTGGCCTCGACGAGTTGGTCGGCCACCTCGGTGTCCTCGATTCCAACGGCGTTCCGCTCGTGAGGGGCGGCCAGGAGCATCCCTCGGCAGCGGGCCTCTTCTTCAATGGTTACCGAGTCGACCTCAGCGGTCAGCTGCGACTCATGCGCATCGATGCTCGTGCGATCGCCAAAGCGGTTCGACGGCAGCGCGCCGCCTGAGACGTAATTGTGGAGTGGCTCAACGGTTTTACACTTTGATGACGGCGTCCGTCCGCGCGTCCATCCTGGCGAGTCTGTCTGCCAGATCGTCGCTCAGCCTGTAGCGGGCGGTGCGCGCCGCACAGCAGCGCGGTGAGCTTCGCGACACCCAGTCAGGGCCGGTGGTGGAATTGCTCGTTGCGATGCTCTGCGGCGTCTGGGTTTACGTCGGTTTTCTCGGCATCCACAATCCAGCAGCTGTTGACCGGAACGCTATCGACGCTGACCGAAATACCAACGGTCCGCACTGAGGTCGCAGCAGGCGCAAACCGGACCGGCGCGGACTCGACCACCACCGCGGCGACTCGAGCCGCCGCTGCCGCAGTCGCGGCCGCGCTAGCGCGTAAGCCCGACGGCGCATTGTGAATTGACTGAATGACATCTTGATACTCGTTGTGCTTCCGCGGTTTCCTCCGTCGACGCGCACGGCAAGGAGACACCTTTCACCGCCATGTTGGTAGACACCTTCGACTGCCAGCGCAGGTGTCCAGAAGTGCTCCTCAGCGTCGCTTCAGGAACACCGCCTACTGTGGCTCGGTGGTGCTGTACACGCGAAATGAGGGAGCGGAGTCGGCGATTCCGCGGGCCCCAACGGCGTCACGTGGACCATTGCGGCCCGTCGAAATGGCTCAGGCCGCCGTGATGGCGGCGTTGTGTGCAGCAACTTCGATCCTGTCCGCGCTGATTCCGCTGATCGCTTGGCTGTCCCTGCTCGGGATGGTCCCGATGGGGTTGCTCGCGTACCGCTACCGATTCCGCGCCTTCGTTGGCGGCACAGTGGCGGGAAGCGTGATCGCGTTCGTGGCGGCGGGAGACGGTGGCTTGAGCACCGTCTTGGGCTGCGCCTACATCGGCGGTATCACCGGTGTCGTCAAGCGCCGGGGGCGCGGGCTTGCGACCGTGGTACTCGTGTCGCTAGGGGCGGGCATGTTGGTCGGTGTCGCGTCGGTGGCAACGCTGATGGTGCTGTCCAGGTTGCGGGAGGTCGCGTTCGCATCGATGCGGGCCAACGTCGACGGTGTCGCGGCGGTGATGGTCCACGTCCCCGGCTTGCGCGGCCCAGCGGGCTGGATCAAGCGGACTTTCGAAGCGTGTCTTGACTTCTGGCCGTGGATCGTCGGCGGCGCGACGGTCGTGGGTGTTCTCGGGACGACGGTCGTCGGGTGGTGGGCGCTGTCGCGAGTGTTACGTCGGCTGGGTGAGATCCCCGACGTGCACAAGTTGGATGTCCCCTCGGAGTCCGGGCCGATCGCACCCGTTCCGGTGCTGCTGCGCGAGGTCACGTTCCGCTACCCCGGGATGGACTTTGATGCCGTCGGTCCCTTGACCGCGGGTGTCAGTCCCGGTGAGCACGTCGCTGTCACCGGCGCGAACGGTTCCGGCAAGACCACGCTGATGCTGGTCCTCGCGGGCCGCGATCCGGTCGCGGGCACGGTGGAACGTCCCGGGGCAATCGGACTCGGCCACTTCGGCGGAACCGCGGTGATCTTGCAGCACCCGGAGAGTCAGGTGCTGGGCAGTCGAGTCGCGGATGACGTGGTGTGGGGGTTGCCCGCCGGACACGGCACTGAGGTGGGCCGGTTGCTTGCCGAAGTCGGTTTGGACGGACTGGCCGATCGCGACACCGGCGGCCTGTCCGGCGGGCAACTGCAACGGTTGGCCGTCGCCGCCGCGTTGGCGCGCGGACCGTCACTGCTCATCGCCGACGAAGTGACGTCGATGATTGACCAGCGGGGAAGAGACGACCTGCTGTCGGTGTTCTCGGGCCTCGCCGACCGGCGACGCATGGCGCTGGTGCACATCACCCATTACAACGCCGAGGCTGAGACCGCGGACCGCGTGATCGCGCTCACCGGGCGAGAACCCACACACGAGGCGGACACGATCGAGACGGTCGCGCCGCCAGCCGCCAACGCCGCGATCGGTCACACCGACACCGGTCCGGTGCTCGAAATCGCCGGTGTCGGGCATGAATACGGCCGCGGTACCCCTTGGGCCGCGACCGCGTTGCGCGATGTCGATTTCGCGATAGACGAGGGCGACGGTGTGCTGATTCACGGTGGCAACGGGTCGGGAAAGTCGACGCTGGCATGGATCATGGCCGGGCTGACCATACCGACCGAGGGGATTTGCCTGCTCGACGGTAGGCCGGTGTCGGATCAGGTTGGTACGGTGGCAATCTCGTTTCAGGCGGCCCGTTTACAGCTCATGCGCGGCAGAGTGGATCACGAGGTCGCGTCGGCTGCCGGCTTCTTACCTGAAGACACCGACAGAGTGACGTCGGCGCTCGCCGACGTAGGTTTGGACGCCGAGTTGGCGCGCCGCCGAGTGGACCAACTCAGCGGCGGGCAGATGCGTCGAGTGGTGCTGGCAGGCCTGCTTTCTCGCTCGCCGCGCGCACTGATACTCGACGAACCCCTCGCCGGCTTGGACGCCGCGGGCCAACGCGCCTTGGTGGGGCTGCTGCAACGGTTGCGACGCGTCGGGCTGACCGTGGTCGTCATCTCGCATGACTTCGCGGGGTTGGACGATCTGTGCCCGCGGGTGTTGCATCTGCGCGCTGGCATATTGGAGTCCGCGACGATGGCGGGCAAGGGAAAGTCATGACGGCCACGGAATCGCATCAACGCCGGCCCCTGGTGCTGTTGCGCCCGGTGCCGGGACCCTCGGCGATCCACGACCTCTGGGCGGGAACCAAACTCATCACGGCGTTGGCCATTTCGGTACTGCTGGCGAGCTATCCGGGATGGGGACCCACCGCGCTGACGGCCGCACTGTTGATCACCGCCGCGCGGTTGGCGCACATTCCGCGGGGCGCGCTGCCGTCGGTACCGCGCTGGCTGTGGATCACCACCCTGCTCACCGGAGCGACGTCCGCGCTGGCCGGTGGGAGTCCGTTCGTCGACGTTGGCCCGTTCACGGTCGGGCTCGGCGGCCTGCTGGATGTTCTGCGGTTCGCGTTACTCACCGGCGTTCTGCTGGGCCTCGGCGG
>DATNFI010000185.1:0-28328 GCA_035606475.1 Mycobacterium sp.
GGCGGTGCCGCGGACCCGGTGATCGCCCAAACCCGCGAGCTATCCGGCCAGGCGGACGCCGGCCCGGCCGAAGTCGCGGAAATCCTCTGCGGCTGGCTGGATTCCGACGTCAAGGCCGCACCGCTGAAGGCCGCGCAGGGCCTGGTGTGCGCCGAGGGTTTTCGCAACGGCGAACTGCACGGCGAATTCTTCGACGACGTGCCACCGGCGCTCGCGGCCTGGCGGGCCGACGGTATCCGGCTTTACGTCTACTCGTCGGGTTCGGTTCGCAACCAACAGGATTGGTTCGCCTACGCCCGCGGTGGCGAGCTGGCGTCGTTGATCAGCGACTGGTTCGATCTGGCCAACGCCGGCGCCAAGCGGGACAGCTCCTCCTACGACGCCATTGCCGCGGCGATCGACACGACACCCGACCAGATCTTGTTTCTGTCCGATCACCCCGATGAACTCGACGCCGCGGCCGCCGCCGGCTGGTCAGTGGTCGGCATAGTCCGACCCGGCGAGCCGAACTCGCCGCGCCCGCCACATAGTTGGGTCAGCTCGTTCGACGCGCTTTAGATCGAGAAGTCCTCGCCGTGCCACAGGCCGGCTTCCGGTGGCCGGATGACTCCTTCGGTCTGCGGTGTATGCGCCTGGTCTTCGAGTTTGGCGACTCGGGTGAGCAGCGATTGCAGGCTGACCCCCACCAGGTCGGGCATCATCGAGTCGTCGGCGGTGCCCGGCTTGGCGCGGCTGATGGCCTGTCCGGGCACCCCGATGACCACCGCGCCGGACGGAACTTCTTTGACCACAACGGCATTCGCGCCGATGCGGCTATCGTCGCCGATCTTGATCGCGCCGAGGATTTTGGCGCCCGCACCAATGGTGACCCGGTCGCCGATGGTCGGATGCCGTTTTCCGCTGTCTTTGCCGCTGCCGCCGAGGGTGACGCCGTGATAAATCGTGACGTCGTCGCCGACTTCGGCCGTTTCGCCGATCACCACACCGGTGGCGTGGTCGATGAACAGGCCGGTGCCCAGCGTGGCGCCCGGGTGAATGTCGACGCCGGTCAACACCCGAGTGATTTCACCGAGGGTGCGGGCGGCCACCTTTGCGCCACGGCCCCACAGCCAATGGCTGACCCGGTGGCCCCAGATCGCGTGCACACCCGGATAGGCGAAGATGACCTGCAGCCTGCTGGGGGCGGCGGGGTCGCGCTCCTTGGCTGCCCGGATGTCGTCCCTGATCGCGTCGAGCATTGTCAGTCCGCCAGATCGGAGTACAGCACGGTGCTCAAATATCGTTCGCCGTTGGAGGGCAGGATGACGACGACGAGCTTGCCCTTGTTCTCCGGGCGGCGCGCGACTTGCAACGCCGCGGCCACCGCGGCGCCTGACGAAATCCCGACAAGCAGGCCCTCTTCGGACGCCAGGCGGCGGGCCAGGTCGAACGACTCCTCGTTGCCGACCTGGATGACCTCGTCGACAAGGTCTTCGTCGTAGACCGGCGGGACGAATCCGGCCCCGATGCCCTGAATCGGGTGTGGCCCCTTCTGGCCGCCGGACAGCACCGGTGATGCCGACGGCTCGACGGCGATGAACTTGGCGTCGGGCTTGCGTTCTTTGATCACTTGCGCGACACCGGTAATCGTGCCGCCGGTGCCGACGCCGGCGACGAAAATGTCGACCTTGCCGTCGGTTTGGCTCCACACCTCTTCGGCGGTGGTGGCGCGGTGGATCGCCGGGTTGGCCGGGTTTTCGAACTGCTGGGGGATGAAGTAGCGCTGGTCGCTCTTGGCCAACTCCTCAGCCTTGGCGATCGCGCCCGGCATGCCATCTTTCCCCGGCGTCAGAACGATCTCGGCGCCGTACGCGCGCAACAGAACTCGGCGCTCGGTGCTCATGGTGTCCGGCATGGTCAGCACGAGCTTGTAGCCGCGTGCCGCCGCGACCATCGCCAGCGCGATGCCGGTGTTGCCGCTGGTGGGCTCGAGAATGATGGTGTCGGGCTTGATCAGCCCTGCTTCTTCGGCGGCGTCGAGCATCGCGACCCCGATGCGGTCCTTGACGCTGCCGCCGGGGTTGAAGTACTCGAGCTTGGCCACCACGTCGGCCACGGCGCCGTCGGTGACTCGGCGCAGCCGGACCAGCGGTGTGTTTCCCACCAGTTGTGTGACGTCGTCGGCAATGCTCATTTAGATTCGCTCCCACGGTCGCGGATCAAAGGTCGTCGCCCTCCCACCTTATGTCGAACTCTAGGGCTGTCTCGGTGGGGATGGCCAGCGCCACGGGGGTAAAGCGTTGCGCCGCCTGATCCAACGCCACGCCGGTCAATACGCGTCCGTGCAGATCGTGCGGAGTTTTTGCGGTCAGTGTTGTGGCCGCCGAGCCCGGTGCCCGGCGCACATAGAAATCGGTGTGCGGCTCGACCGGCTCGACCGGAAAGCCGTCGGCGTCGACGAGGGAGTGCCCATCGGACGCGGTGATAACGAGCGGCCTCGTTACCTGAAAAGGACCGATCAGGTCGGCGTCGACGACGGCGTCGGTGTCGACGAGTGCTGGCTCAGCGGGGGCCTTTTGGATCTCGCGAGCGGCCGCCGCAGCTCCGGCCAACAGGTAGTTGTACAGATGCACAACCTTGTCGGAGTTGCGGTAGTGCCGCGCGCCGGTCAGCCAGAAGTTGACGTGCTCGATTCTCGGCCTCCCGTTCTCGGAGGTGGCGATCAATCGGTAGAAGCGATACCCGCGTCCGCCGCGACCGTGACTGCTCGTCGACAGCGTGCTGCCCTCGCCGAGCGTGCGCTGATAGCGCCCCGCGTCGGCTCCCGTGGTAAGCAGCGATCCCGAAACATCGTGCCAGACAAGCCCGTTGGACGACTTCTGCAACCGCAGCTCCGCGGTCGACCGGGACCACACGGAGTAGCCGCCCAGCTGAGGTTCACCGTCGAACTCGAACGTGGTGATCGCCCCGCGGTTACAACGCACGGCGAGCGGGACGTTGAGCGGCCGCGTTTCCAGGGCCAGCCCGTTGGTCAGGTACCAGATCGCGGCCTGGGTAGCGGCGATCGCTTCGTGCTCGCTGATGTTGGCCGTGCCGATCGGGTAGCCGGCCCGGCGCACCCGTCGACTCAGCTCGGCGGTGGGCAGCAGCGGATACGAATGGCGCAGGATCCAATCGACCTCGGCCTCGTTGCCCGAGGCGCGCAGATGGGCGAGCTCCGACCAGGTGCCCGGTTGATAGCGAGACGGGTGGCGAGGCGCGACCCCGGTGAAGTCCAGCGAGTACGCCGGCACGTTGGGATTGAGCCGAATCAGGTCGGTGCGCGCCGAACTGCCGTCGGCGAAAATGACTTTTTCCACCGTGTGCGAATAAGTGCCGCCGCGGTAGCGCGTCATGCGTGACAGCTCGGTCGCCGGACGGACCGAAACGCGGCGGTCGGTCGCTATCCGTCCCGTCGTGCGGTGGTGTGAAAACAGAATCGTCATTGTTGCTTGAGCTTCCTGAAAGACTTTGGAGCGGTGCGCAATTCGATCCCTCCGGCCATGCGGAGGTGATCGCCCTGAGGCGGGGAAGCGCGAAGATTTCTACAGCGTCAGAACAGCGTCAGGAAATCAACGACAACAACAGCAACAACAGATCGCGGCGAGGCAGCGCGGGGTGGCGTGGCGCGGCTGAGCGGCGTGTTGCATATCGCCACTATAGGGCATGATTTGAGGCGGGCCCGTCGACCGCTGGACCCGCACCTTTGCCGAGATAAAAATCACGCTGAGCTATACGCTGGCTTCGGCTCGGCGCGGAGTCGTATCTCGTCGGCTGGCCTGCGGCCCGACACCGATCAGCACTCGACGACGGAAGGATCACGATGACGTCGGCTCAGAACGAGTCACAGGCACTTGGCGACCTTGGAGCCAGGCAGCTTGCGAACGCGACCAAGACCGTCCCCCAGCTTTCCACCATTACCCCGCGGTGGCTGCTTCACCTGCTCAGCTGGGTGCCGGTGGAGGCGGGCATCTACCGCGTGAACCGGGTCGTCAATCCCGAGCAGGTCGCAATCCACGCCGAGGAGGGTGCGGGTGTTGAAGGACCGCTGCCCGAGACCTACGTCGACTACGAGACCAGCCCGCGGGAGTACACGCTGCGGACGATCTCCACGTTGCTCGACGTCCATACCCGGGTGTCCGACCTGTACTCCAGCCCGCACGATCAGGTCGCCCAGCAGTTGCGGCTGACCATCGAGACGATCAAGGAGCGCCAGGAGTCCGAGCTGGTCAACAGCCCGGAATACGGGCTGCTCGCGCAGGCGACGCCCGAGCAGACGATCCAGACGCTGGCCGGTCCGCCCACGCCCGACGACCTCGACGCGCTGATCACCAAGGTGTGGAAGACGCCGAGCTTCTTCCTGACCCACCCGCTGGGCGTGGCGGCGTTCGGTCGCGAAGCCACCCGTCGCGGCGTTCCGCCCGTGGTCGTGAGCCTGTTCGGCGCCCAGTTCATCACCTGGCGCGGCATTCCGATCATCCCGTCGGACAAGGTTCCGGTGGACAAGAGCAAGACCAAGTTCATCCTCGTTCGCACCGGTGAAGAGCGACAGGGCGTCGTGGGGCTGTTCCAGCCCGGCCTGGTCGGCGAGCAGGCGCCTGGGCTGTCGGTGCGGTTCACCGGCATCAACGAGTCGGCCATCGCCCGCTACCTGGTGACGCTGTACACCTCGTTGGCCGTGCTCACCGACGATGCGCTCGCCGTTCTCGACGGCGTTGCGGTGGACCGCTTCCATGAGTACAAGTGAGCACCGCGCGGTAGACGCCGAAAGCGACTTGCCACTCAGTTCCGCGGAACTCTCCGCGCTGGCCAGCCAGCTCTACGCGGCCAGCATCCGGCCCGGTTTCGACAGTCCACCGCAGTCGGCGCCCGTTGCCCCACGAGGCAGCGCGCCCGACACGACGACGGCCGCCTCGGCAGGTCAGGCGGCGGCCGGCGCCGCGGATCAGTACCCGGTGCCGGTTCCGCTGCTCGGCGTCTCTGACGTCTATGTTCCTGCTCCGACGTCTTCGGAACCGGAGCCGCCGCCACAGACGGTGCCGGTTGCGCCGCGGGGCACCGTGCCGGATACGACGGCCGGGCCGTCGGCCGCCGCGACGTCCGGGGGCATCGCGGATCCGTTCGTCCCGACCGACCTCAGCGCGTTTGCCGTGCCGACCGAGGGCATCGTGCCGACGCTGCCGGGAGTACTGGCCGGTGGGGTGCCGACGGCTCCGGTCGCGCCCCGAGGTTCCGCGCCGTCGTGGCCGACGGGTGCACCGTCGGTTCCCGACCTCGGGTGGACGGGCACCGTGCCTGTCGCGCCGGACGCCCCGATCGGCGATGAAAGCAACTATCACTTCCTCACCGGCCATCCACCGGTGCCGCAGCTGACTGACGAGCACGAGATCTTCGACGTCAACGCGGTGCGGGCGGACTTCCCGATCCTCAAAGAGGTCGTCAACGGAAAGCCGCTGATCTGGTTCGACAACGCCGCCACCACGCAGAAGCCGCAGGTGGTGATCGACCGGCTGGTGCAGTTCTACTCGCACGAGAACTCCAACATTCACCGGGCCGCACACGAATTGGCGGCCAGAGCCACCGACGCCTACGAGGAGGCGCGGGACACCGTCGCCGACTTCATCGGGGCGCCCAGCTCGGAGAACATCGTGTTCGTCCGCGGCACCACCGAGGCGATCAATCTGGTGGCGCACGCGTGGGGGAGCAAGCACCTGCAGCCGGGTGACGAGATTGTCATCACGCACCTGGAGCATCACGCGAATATCGTTCCGTGGCAACTGATTTCGCAGAAGACCGGAGCGATCCTCAAGGTGGCTCCGATCGATGACGCGGGCAACCTGCTGCTGAGCGAGTTCGAACAGCTGCTGGGTCCGCGCACCAAACTGGTTGCCGCCAGCCACGTTTCGAATGCTCTCGGCACCGTGGTCCCGGTCGACAAGATCGTCGAACTGGGTCACCGCTACGGCGCCCGCGTGCTGATCGACGGCGCGCAGTCGATCCAGCACATACCCACCGACGTCGCCGAACTCGGCGCGGACTTCTACGTGTTCTCGGGGCACAAGATCTACGGGCCCACCGGAATTGGTGCGCTCTACGGCACCGAAGAGGCCCTCACCGAGACGCCGCCGTGGCAGGGCGGCGGCCACATGATCGCCGACGTCACCCTCGAGCGTTCGCTGTATCAAGGCCCGCCGACCAAGTTCGAGGCCGGCACCGGCAACATCGCCGATGCGGTCGGCCTGACCGAGGCGCTGCGTTACGTGCAGCGGCTGGGCATCGAACGCATCGCGGCCTACGAGCACACCCTGCTCGAGTACGCGACCCCGCGGCTGGCCGACATCCCCGGAGTGCGCCTGGTGGGCACCGCGGACGAGAAAGCCAGCGTGCTGTCCTTCGTTCTGGCCGGCCACGAGCCGCTGGAGGTGGGCAAGGCGCTGAACGCCGAGGGAATCGCGGTGCGGGCCGGTCACCACTGCGCCCAACCGGCGCTGCGGCGACTGGGCCTGGAGGCCACAGTGCGTCCGTCGTTCTCCTTCTACAACACCCACCAGGAGATCGACGTCTTCTTAGACGCGGTGCGGCGCATCGCCGAAGGCGGAACCAACGTCGGCTGAACACCGAGGCCGTTTTTGAGCATGCCGGTCTCATATTTCTTCTGATTGATTTGAAACCTCGCCCTTGGGGTCATAAATCCGTAAGTTTCCGCCGTGATCTGTGTGTGCAGGCGAGCAGCGGCGTGGGTGCCGCATGCCTGCACGTGTGGATACCCGCGGACAGCAGGGTGACCCCGAACCTTCCCCGTAGTCAGAGGAGCGCGATGACGTGCATCATGAGCCGGCGAATCGAGCAAACCCGATGAAAGCCGCAGCCATCGTGAAACTCGCTTCTGAGCAAAGGTGGCCTTGGCCGCACCGGGGCGGCCGCCGGTGGAGTGCGGGCCGTTGACGCACCGAACTTTGGGGCCGACGGTATCGGGCATCGACTGGTCGCGACCCGCGTCCGCGATCGGCGACTTCGTTGTGCTCTCCGGCGAGACGTTCGCCGCGATGTTTCGGCGACCCTTCGCCGTGCGCGAACTGATCGACCAGATCTGGTTCGTGGCACGGGTTTCGATCGTTCCAACGCTGGTGTTGTCGATTCCCTACACCGTCCTCATCGTGTTCACGCTGAACATCGTGCTGATCGAGGTCGGTGCCGGCGACCTGTCCGGTGCCGGTGCCGCGCTGGCGTCGGTCACCCAGGTGGGCCCGGTCGTGACGGCGATCGTGGTCTCGGGTGCCGGCGCCACCGCGATGTGCGCGGACCTGGGTGCGCGGACGATCCGCGAGGAGATCGACGCGATGAAGGTCATCGGCGTCAACCCCATCCAGGCTTTGGTGGTACCGCGCGTGATCGCCGCGACTTTCGTTGCGCTGCTGCTGTATTCGGCGGTCGCGGTGGTGGGCCTGACGGGCAGTTACTTCTTCGTGGTCTACGTGCAGCACGTCACCCCGGGTGCGTTCATCTTCGGGATGACGCTGCTGACCGGGCTTCCGCAGGTGATCGTCTCACTGATCAAGGCGCTGCTGTTCGGACTTTCGGCCGGTCTGATCGCTTGCTACAAGGGCCTTTCCGTCGGCGGCGGGCCGATCGCGGTGGGTAACGCCGTCAACGAAACCGTGGTGTTCGCATTCATGGCCCTGTTTCTGATCAACATCCTGGCCACCGCGTTTGGCGTGAAGGTGTCGCCATGACGCGCGCCGGCGACGATGCAGAGCGCTACATCCCGGGCGCCGACCTCACGAGTCATGTCGTCGATTCCGTCCGGACCCTGGGCGAGCAGACGGCATTCATCGGCAACGCGCTCGCCTCCACCGTCGACGCCGTTCGGCGTTACCCGGGCGAGGTGCTTCGGTTGATCGCCGTCCTGGGCATGGGGACCGGGGCGCTCGCCGTCATCGGCGGCACAGTGGTCATCGTCGGATTCCTGACGCTCACTACCGGTGCGTTGATCGCCGTACAGGGCTACAACACCCTGTCGAACGTTGGAATCGAAGCCCTCACAGGGTTTTTGGGTGCGTTTCTCAACGTCCGGTTCATCGTGCCGGCGACGGCCGGGGTGGCGCTGGCAGCGACCATCGGCGCCGGCGCCACCGCCCAACTCGGGGCCATGCGCATCAACGAAGAGATCGACGCGTTGGAGTCGATGGCCATCCGGCCGATCACCTACTTGGCATCCACCCGCATCGTGGCCGGGGTCGTGGCGGTCGTTCCGATCTACACCATCGCGATGCTGATGGGATTCCTGGCGACCCGATTCGGAACGACGATCGTCTACGGCCAATCCCGCGGCGTTTATGACCACTACTTCTCATCGTTTCTGCACCCCACCGATTTGGTCTGGTCGTTCACCGAAGCGCTGTCGATGGCCGCCGCGGTGATGGCGATCCACACGTACTACGGCTACACCGCAACCGGCGGACCGGCTGGCGTGGGCGAAGCGGTGGGTCGCGCCGTACGGTCTTCGATTACCGCGGGGGTTTTCATTCTCTTGACCATCACACTGTCGGTGTACGGGCAGTCGGGCAACTTCCACTTGTCGGGGTGAGGAAGATGAGCCAAGAGACCCGGCGGCGCCGGGGGATAGACCCCATTGTGTGGGCGCCCGTACTCGTGCTGTTCGTCGTCGCGGTCAGCACGTTGACCGCCATGGCGTTCGAAGGAGTACTGAAGACGACTGTGCCGCTCACCGTGATTTCCGATCGGGCAGGCTTGGTGATGGAGGATGACGCGAAGGTAAAGCTACGCGGCGTCCAGATCGGTGAAGTATCCAAGGTCGAGTCCTACGCAGATTCGGCCGGCACGAATCTCTCGAAGCTGAAGCTGAAGATCTACCCGAACGAATTCCGCTACCTCCCAAGCAATACCGAGGCAGAGATCAAGTCAAGCACCGCGTTCGGAGCCAAATACGTCGACCTCATCGTCCCGGAGTCTGGGCCCAGTCACCAGGGGCTGGCCAAAGGTGCTGTGCTGCACAGCCGCAACGTGACTGTCGAGGTCAACTCCGTCTTCGAAAACCTGCAATCGATCGTCCATGCGATCGATCCGGCGAAGCTGAACGGCGTGCTGTCGGCACTGGCCGAAGGGTTCCGCGGCAAGGGTGAGCGCATCGGTGAGGCGATCAGCGGCGGCAACGAATTTCTCGTTGCGGTGAACCCGAAACAGGCCACTATCCGGAAGGACTGGCAGCTTTTCGGTAAGACGGCCGCCGCCTATTCGGCTGCGGCGCAAGATATTTTGTCGACGCTTGATTCTTTTACGACCACGAGCGCCACGATCACCAAGAACAAAAAGGCGCTCAACGACATGCTGCTCGATGCGATCGGCTTCTCTAACGCCGGGATCAACACGATCGGCCGGAATCAGCAGAACCTGGTCAGTGCCATCAATCTGGTGGCGCCGACCTTCGAATTGCTGAACAAGTATTCGCCGACGTACAAGTGCACGTTCGAGGGTGCGGTCTGGTATCTGGAGAACGGCGGCCGAGCCGCGATGGGCGGTAACGGCAAGTCGCTCAACATCGATGGTGGGTTGCTGTTCGGCGACGACCCGTACCGCTACCCCGACAACTTGCCTCGCGTGCAGGCCAAGGGAGGCCCGGGCGGCAGGCCCAGCTGCGGGTCGCTGCCTGACGCGAGCGCGAACTTCCCGGTGAAGTATCTGGTCACCGACACCGGCTTCGGTACCGGACTGGACATCCGGCCGAACTCGGGTATCGGGTTCCCCGGCTATGTCAACTACTTCCCAGTCACCAAGGGCACTCCGCAGCCGCCGCTGATCCGCTACCCGGGCGGTCCGGCGCCGGGCTTGCCCCCCGCCTACCCCGGACAACCGCCGTACGGTGCTCCTGACTACGCCGGGGCAGCGACACCGCAGCTTCCGCCGGCACCCCCGGCGCCCTGAGCCATCCGACCCCCGAAAAGTAAGGAACCGCAATGAGAACAAACACCGGCGCCATCGCGCGCGTGGTGGCGTTCACCGTTGTCTCCCTTGCCTTCGTCTTCATCCTGGTAACGGTCTTCGGGCAGTTCCGTTTTGACTCCCACACCTCCTACAGCGCGGTCTTCTCGAATGTTTCTGGGCTCAAAGGCGGAAACTTTGTCCGCATCGCCGGTGTCGAAGTGGGCAAGGTCAGTGATCTCAAACTGCAGAAGGACGGCACCGTCCACGTCGACTTCGCCATCGACAAACGGCTTAGGCTCACCGAAGGCACGAAAGCGGCAGTGCGGTACGAAAACCTGATCGGTGACCGGTATCTCGCGCTCGAGGATGGGCCCGGTCCACCACGGCGACTGCCGGAGAAGGCCACGATCCCGCTGGACCGCACGTCACCTGCGCTCGACGTCGACGCCCTGATCGGTGGTTTCCGCCCGCTGTTCCGCGCGTTGGACCCTGACCAGATGAACGCGCTGTCCGGTCAACTGTTGAGGGTGTTCCAGGGCGAGGGCGCAACCATCTCGTCGGTGCTTGGTGAGACCTCCGCGCTGACCACGACGCTGGCCAACCGCGACAAGCTGATCGGCGACGTGATCACCAACCTGAACGTGGTGCTGCACACCTTCGGCACCCGTGACAAGCAATTCTCGGACGGCCTGGACAAGCTCTCGCAATTGGTCGGAGCATTGTCCGAGCGCAAGAATGACATCACCAAGGACGTGGCCTACATCAACGCTGCGACCGGGTCGGTCGCCGATTTGTTGACGCAGGCCCGACTGCCGATCAAAGACACTGTGCTGCAAACGGATCGAGTCTCCGGGCAGATCGAGTCCGATCACACCTATTTCGACGACCTCGTCCGGACTCTTCCCGACGTCTATCAGGTGTTGTCCCGCCAGGGTCTCTACGGTGACTATTTCGGCTTCTACATCTGCGATGTGGTGATCAAGCTCAACGGCCGCAACGGGCAACCCACGTTCGTCAAGCTGGTGAGCCAGGTAACAGGGCGGTGCTTGCCGAAAAAATGACTTCGATCAAGAGCCGTTTCAGCGCACTGAAAGACAAGATCACGCGACGCGAGATCACGCCGCTCGCCGACCGCAACCGGGTCACCGTCGGTCTCGTCGGAATTGCCATCGTGGTGGGGCTCATCGCTGCCGTCTTCTCCTACGAGAAGATCCCGTTCCTCACCGGAAAGTCTGGCTACTCTGCGTACTTCACCGAGGCTGGCGGCATCAAGCCGGACAGTGATGTACGGGTGTCGGGCCTGTCGGTCGGCAGGGTGTCCAGCGTCAAATTGGACGGGACCAAAGTGCTGGTCAGCTTTACCGTCGATGACGACGTGGCTCTGGGTAACCGCACCGAGGCGTCGATCAAGACCGAGACCGTGCTCGGCACCAAGATGCTGGAGATCACTCCGCGCGGCGACGGCAAGCTCCAAGGGCCGATCCCGGTGGAGCGCACTCGAGCGCCGTACGACCTGCCAGATGCGTTGGGGGACTTGACCAGTACCGTCAGCGCGTTGGACACCGCAAAACTTTCCGAGGCGCTGACGACGTTGGCCAACACCTTCAAAGACACGCCACCTGACGTGAAGGCCGCGCTTGAGGGAGTTGCGCAGTTCTCCAACACGCTGGACAACCGTGACGCGAAACTGCGCAGCCTGCTGACCAACGCGAACAAGGTCGTCGGGGTGCTGGGCAAGCGCAGCGACCAGATCGCCAACCTGGTCATCAACGCGAATGCGCTGTTGGCCGAGCTTCTCACTCAGCGCAACGCGGTCGACGCGCTGATGACCAACGTCGGGGCTGCGACGCGGGAGATATCCGCGGTCATCGGGGACAACCGGACACAGCTCAAACCCGCACTGGACAAGCTCAACAGTGTGCTTGCGGTCTTGGACGACCGGAAGAAGGAATTGCAGCGCACCCTGTACCTCATCCCGAAGTACGCGATGTCGTTTGGTGAAGTGCTGGGGTCGGGGCCGTTCTTCAAAGCCTCGCTGCCGAACCTGACGCTGGGACAGTTCGCGCAGCCGTTCACCGACGCGGCGTTCTCCGACCTGGGGCTCGATCCCAACACGCTACTGCCGTCGCAACTCGTCGATCCCGGCAACGGCCAGCCCGGCATGCCGCTGCTGCCGGTACCGTATCCGCGAACCGGACAGGGCGGCGAGCCGCGCCGGTCGATCCCGGATGCCATCACCGGCAACCCTGATCAGCAGTCGTGCGGCCCCGCCGGCGTCCCGTTGCCCGGCCCCGGTTGCTACCCGTATCGGCCGCCGCCACCGGCGCCGCCGCCGGGTGGTCCGCCGCCCGGCCCGCCGGCGGACCTCAAGCCGCCGCCCAGGCAGACGCCGGTGTACCAGCCGGCGCCCAATGAAGTGCCCGCGAACGGGGGTCGGTGATGGCGTTCGCGAAAGTCCGTGCGCGCCTTCACATAGGCACCGCCTGGGTCGAGAATCATCGACGCGTCACCAAGATCGGGACGGCGGTCAGCTTGCTGTTGACCCTGGCCGTCGGGATCAGCATGATGGTGACGCCGTGGTGGAAGCAGGTTACCCGCAACACCTACATCGCCTACTTCCCCAACACCAACGGTGTCTACACCGGCGACGAAATCCGCATCCTGGGCGTCGCGGTCGGCACGATCGACAAGATCGAACCGCAGCCCAACGCCGCGAAGGTCACTTTCAGCGTCGAGTCGCAGTACTCGTTGCCGGCCGACGTCAAGGCGGCGGTGCTGTCCCCGTCACTGGTCACGTCGCGAGCGATCCAACTCGTCCCGGTCTACTCCGGCGGCCCGAAACTGGCTGACGGCGCGACCATTCCGCAGGAGAGAACCGCGGTCCCGGTCGAATGGGACGACCTACGTAAGCAATTGGAGAAGCTGACCGACTCGCTGCAGCCGACGACCGAGGGCGGGACAAGCGCGCTCGGCCAGTTCGTCAACACCTCGGCCGAGAATCTGCGCGGCGAGGGCGACACCGCGCGCGATACCGTCATCAAGCTCTCGCAGGCGGTTTCGGCGCTCGGCGACCACAGCACGGATATTTTCAGCACGCTGCGCAACTTGGAGACGTTCGTCTCCGCGCTGACCTCGAGCAGCGAGTTGCTGGCGTCGTTCAACAAGAACCTGGCCACGATCACCACGGTGATGAGCAATACCCCCAACGAATGGGGTCAGGCCATCGCGGGATTGGACGACGCCGTGAATGATCTGCGGCCCTTCGTCGCCGAGAACCGCGAGGCCATCGGAACGACGTTTGACCACCTCAATGAGATCACGACGGCGCTGAACGACAGCCGCCGCGATATCAAACAAACCCTGCATGTCGCTCCGAACGTGTTCCAGAACTTCCTGAACATCTATCAACCGGCACAGAGCGCGGTCACCGGAATCCTGGCCCTGTCGAACTTTGCCGATACCGTTCAATCCATCTGTGGCTCAATCGAATCCGACGGCCGGATTGGGGCGAAACAGTCGGCCCGGCTGTGCGAGCAGTACCTGTCTCCGATCATCAAGAATCGGCAGTACAACTTCCTGCCGATCGGTCTGAACCCGTTCGTGGGAGCAGCGGCGCGTCCCAACGAGATCACCTACAGCGAGGACAAACTCAACCCGCACATCCCGCCGCCGGGCGCACCGGCCGGCCCGGCCCCCGACGCACCGCCTCCGGTGTCACCGCAGGCGTTACCGGGCGGCGCCCTACCGCCGACCGCGGTCCGGTCCACCGATCCCCACGCGGGGCTGCCCGGACTGATGGTCCCCGCTGCCGCGCCGCCGCCGACAGGAGGCACCCCGTGAGGCGGGTGGTTGTTGCGGTGTTGGTGATCTCGTCCACGCTCATGCTGTCGGGTTGCGGCGGCTGGCGGGGCCTCAACTCACTACCGCTGCCTGGAACCGCGGGTGGGGGCAAGGGTGCCTACACGATTCAGGCTCAACTACCCGATGTCGTTGTCATTCAGCCGAATACCCGGGTGCGGGTAGCCGATGTCAACGTCGGCAACGTCACCAAGATCGAGGTCCAGGACTGGCATGCGCTGGTGACCATGCGGATCGACGGCAGTGTTCATCTGCCCGAGAACAGCACGGCCAAGGTCGGTCAGACCAGTCTGCTCGGTTCGATGCACATCGAACTGGCCCCGCCCGCCGACGAGGCGCCGAGGGGCCAGCTGACGAACGGCTCGGTGATTCCGCTGGCGAGAGCCGCCACGTACCCGACTACCGAGCAGACCCTCGCGTCGGTGGCGATCTTGCTCAACGGCGGTGGCCTGGGCCATATCCAAGAGCTCACAAGGACTTTCGCAACGGCGTTGAATGGCCGGGAGAAAGAGATGCGCAGCCTGTTGACCCAGCTGGACGTCTTGGTCAGCGAGACGAAGAAACAGACCGACGACATCATCACGGCCATCGACAACGTCAATCAACTGGCCGGCCAGGTGGCGGACAAGGATGAAACGGTCGACAAAGCACTCACCACGATCCCGCAAGCGCTGGGCGTCCTGTCGGACACCCGCAAGGTGCTGGTGGACGCGATCGACAGGGTGGGTCAGTTCAGCGCTGTCGCGGCTTCGACGATCCAGCAGTCGCAGAAGTCGCTCGTCGACAACTTTCGCAACCTCGCGCCGGCGCTGCGGGAACTGGCCAACGCCGGGCCTGCGCTCACCCGTGGCCTGGACTTCCTGTCCACCTTGCCATGGGTGAAAAGCACTGTGCCCAACTGGTTTAGAGGCGATTTCGCCAACATCTCGCTCGTCGTCGACCTGACCTTGAGTCGTCTGGACAGCGGCTTCTTCACCGGCTCGAAGTGGGAAGGAAACCTGACCGAACTCGAAATGCAGTGGGGCCGAACCATCGGCCAGATGCCCAGTCCGTACACCGCGGTCAATCCGTTGATTGCGGCCTACCACTGGGGGGGTTACTGAGATGGCCCGTTCGAATTCGCTGCGCCTGTCCCGGAGAATCTGGACACAGTTGACCATCCTGGCGTCGGTCACGCTTATCTCCATCGGTGTGATGGCGTTCGGCTTCATCAAAGTGCCTGCGCTGCTTGGGGTTGGCAGATACACGGTGAAGGTGGAGCTGCCGGCATCGGGTGGGTTGTACCCGACGTCGGTGGTGAACTATCGCGGCAGCGAGATCGGCAACGTCAAGTCGGTCGACGTCACACCGAACGGCGTTCAGGCCGTCCTTTCGCTCAAATCAGACATCCCGATTCCTCGCGACCTGACCGCCGCTGTGCACAGCCGCTCGGCAGTAGGGGAGCAGTTCCTGGAGTTGACCCCGCGATCCGGCACGGTTGCCAACCCCGGCCCGAAATTGCGCGACGGTGACGTGATCGCGGTTGGCAGAACACAGATTCCGGTCGATATCGGCCTGCTGTTGGACACCACCAACAAGGCGCTTGTCGCGATCCCACAGGACAACCTGCACACCGTCGTCGAAGAAGCGTCGAAGGCGATCGCGGGGTTGGGGCCGGAACTATCCCGCCTCATTGACGGTGGCACCGCGCTGGCGATCGACGCCGGCAAGACCACCGACTCGTTCTCCCGGCTGATCGACGAATTCCCGCCGGTGGCAAGTTCGCAAGTGCGAACATCGGATTCGATCGCGACGTGGGCGCGGCGGGTGAACGCGATCACCAGCCAGGTGAAGGACCAGGACAGCAAGCTTGCGGACCTCCTCAACACCGCCGGGCCGGCGCTCGACGAAGGCACCGCGCTGTTCGATCGGTTGGCGCCGTCGCTGCCAGTCCTGCTGTCGAATCTGGTCAGCTTGGGCACGATCGCAGTGAACTACCGAAACGACCTCGAGCAGCTCTTGGTCATGTTTCCGCAGGGGACCGCGGTGATGTCGTCGATCATCGTGCCGGACCGGGTCGCCAAGATGGACTACAAGGGCATCTATCTCGACTTCAACCTGAACCTCAACTCGCCGCCACCGTGCAACGCCGGGTTCCTGCCGGTGCAACAGCAGCGGATCCCCGTCCGCGAGGACTATCCCGACCGCACCAATGGCGAGTTGTACTGCCGCATCCCACAGGACTCCGATATGAACGTGCGCGGCGTTCGTAACGTGCCGTGCGAAACCAAGCCGGGTAAGCGCGCACCGACCGTCGAGATGTGCGAAAGCGACGAGCAGTACGTCCCACTGAACGACGGCCTGTTCTGGAAGGGCGATCCGAACGCGACGTTAAGCGGTCAGAGCGTGCCGCAATATCCGAAGGGCGGGCCGCCGTATTCGCCGGGCGAGCACTGGCACCCTCCCGTTGACCCCGCGGCGCCGAAGCCGGTGCTCGCGATTCCCTACGACCCCATGACCGGGAATTACGTCGGGCCGGACGGAAAGCATTACAGCGATTCCGACCTGGCGTCCAGTTCGAAAGGTAGGACATGGCAAAGCATGATGGTGCCGCCGCCGAAGCCGAAGCCGTAGACGGCGGGGACGGCGACGTCGACAGCATCGCAGTCGACATCGACGCGGAGGACTTTGACGCGGCGAACAGCGAGCACGCGGCGGGCAAGGCCGCCAAGAGGCGTGTGCCGGAATGGATTTCTCGGATTCCGAAGCCGATCACCGTCGGAGTCGGCACCATCGCGGCGCTGCTCGCCGTGAGCGGATGGCTGGGGTTTCGCCTCCACCAGGATCATCAAGTGCAGGACCAGCGCAGCCTCTATGTGCAAGTCGCGCGGCAGACCGCGATAAACCTGACCACGATCAACTACGCGCAGGTCGACGCCGACATCAAACGGGTCCTCGACTCGGCCACCGGTGGATTCCATGAGGAATTCCAGAACCGGTCAAAGCCATTCGTCGAGGTCGTCAAGAAGGTGCAATCGAAGACCGAAGGCACCATCGCCGAAGCCGGCTTGCTGTCCTACACGAAGGAACAGGGGCAGGTGCTCGTCGCGATATCGGTGAAGACATCGTTGGGTGGGGCGCCGCCAGACCAAGAGCCTCGCAGATGGCGGATGCGGCTTACCGTGGACAAAACTGGCGACGGAGCCAAGGTGTCGAATGTGGAGTTCGTGCCGTGAGCAGTCGAACCGCGTCGCCCACGCGAGAGGAGGACTCCGCGATGCCCGATGACGACGGCTCGGTCGCCGACGACCCGTCGAACAACGACCTCACCGAACGCGACGAACTGGCGGATGCGGCGGAGGCCGCCGACGAGGCAGACCTACTTGACGCCGACGAGAAGAACGACGACGAAGCGGACGCCGCGCCGGCCGCAGCCGACGCCCGGGTCGCGTGGAAGCGTCTATTCGTCGCGATACTGCCCGCGTTGGCGCTGCTCCTGGCGCTCGGGGTGGGCTATCTCAAGTGGCTGGACGGCAAGGAACGCGAATCTGTCTCTGCCGCAGAGCAATCGGTGCGGGCCGCCTCCGAAAGCACCGTCGCGATCCTGTCGTACAAGCCGGAAACGGTGGATCGGGACTTGAAAGCCGCCGCGGATCGTTTGACCGCCGGCTTCCGTCAGCAGTACACCCAACTCGTCAACGACGTCGTTGCACCCGGTGCCAAACAGCAGCACATTGCGGCGGTGGCCACCGTGCCGGCCGCGGCATCGGTCTCGGCGACCGGAAAGCAGGCAGTGGTACTGGTTTTCGTCGACCAGACCACCACCATTGGCGACGATCCACCCACCCAGAGCACGTCGAGCGTGCGTGTCACGCTCGACAAAGTCGATGGCCGCTGGCTGATTTCGCAGTTCGACCCGGTGTGAGCGACAGACAAGTGAGGCAAAGATGACGCGTTTCGCGAGAGCGCTCCGGCGACTGTGGCCCGCGGCCGTGATCGTTGGATGGTGTGCGGCGACGGCGATTTCAGGGACGGGCACCACAAAAGCGGCCGGTTTCGAGACCCTGCAGGTGCCGTCGGCGTCGATGGGCCGCGACATCCCGGTGCAATTCCTGGCCGGTGGCCCGCACGCGGCGTACCTGCTCGACGGATTCAACGCCGCGCCGGACGTGAGCAACTGGGCAACCGCGGGTAACGGCTTCAACACACTTGCCGGCAAAGGGATCTCGGTGGTAGCACCCGCCGGAGGTGCCTACAGCATGTACACCAATTGGGAGCAGGACGGCAGCAAGCAGTGGGAGACGTTCTTATCCACCGAGTTGCCGGACTGGCTGGCCGCCAACAAGGGGCTGGCGCCCGGCGGCCACGGTGTCGTCGGCGTCTCGCAAGGTGGATACGCGGCGACGGCACTAGCGACCTTTCACCCCGATCGATTCCGTTATGCCGGCTCGTTTTCCGGGTTCCTGACGCCCGAACGGGCGGGAGTGGACGGGACGATTACCGCCGCGCTACGCCAGGGCGGCGCCGACACCGACCACATGTGGGGCCTGCCGCAACTCGGTCGCTGGAAGTGGCATTCGCCGAACCAGAACATCCAGCAGTTGGTCGACAACGACGCCCGGCTCTGGATCTACAGCCCGGGCAGTGGCGCGCCGACGGATCAGGGCGCGATGGCCGGCTTCGGTGACATCTCGCAAGGCACCAACGCCCAGTTCTATTCGCATTACAAAGACGTCGGCGGCAAGAACGCGCACTTCGATCTGGGCCGGGGCGGCGGCAACGACTGGCCGACGTGGAGCCAGCAGCTCACCGCCATGTCCGGCGACCTCGCGGCCAACATCCGCTAGGAGATGCCATGACTGACAGGCGAATTCGCTGGCTTGCGGGCCTAGTCGGGGTGCCACTGGCGCTTGCTGCCCCAGGCGCGGTCGGTGTGGCCGCGCCCGGCGTTCCGGGCAACAATGACCGCCTCAACAACGGCATCGTCGTCAACGTCGACACCATCAAGCACCAGGCCGGCTGCACCACCAACCTCAAGATCAACCCGCAGCTGCAAGCCGCCGCGCAGCGGCACACCATCGACGTGCTGAACAACCGCGCGCTCGACGGCGACGTCGGGTCGGACGGGTCGTCGGTTGTTGACCGGGCGCGGGGGGCGGGCTACCGCGGTACGGTCGCCGAGACGGTGGCGATCAACCAGTCGCTGGCAATCAATGACCTTGATGTGATCGGCAATTGGTATTCCCGGCCCGACTACCTGGCGATCATGTCGAATTGCGCGAACACCCACATCGGGGTGTGGTCGGAGAACAGCGTCGACCGTAGTGTGCTGGTCGCCGTCTACGGGCAGCCCGACCGATGAAGCGTGGCATGTGGTTGGCCGGTCTGATCGCCGCGACGTCATTCGTCGATGCGGCGGTGGCGCATGCCGTCCCGGCCCCGGACATCGAGTTCATCTACGACACCACCGTCCGCAAGCAATACAGTTTCGCCAACACGGCAGACGCGATCAGCTACGCGCACGGCATCTGCGACAAGATCACCGGCGGCGAGAGCTACGGTCAAGTCATCGGTGAGGTGAAACGCGACGTGCTTCCGAACGACGAATACTCGGCGAACTACTTGATCTCGAACGCGGTCAACATTTACTGCCCAGCCCAGCTCTGGCAGTTACGCAATTCGGCGGGCAGCTACGTCCCGCCGCCCCAGTGAACTAGTTGCCGGTGCTGGCGTTGCCCAGGTCGGGCCCGTAGTACGGGGGCGGGTAGACGCCCCGGAGCAGCCACGCGAATCCCGCGATGCCGTATTCCAGCTCGTCGCTGGCGTCGTAGTCCGGGTTCGGATTCATGCCGTTGAGCCTAATGCGTTGCAGCGCCGGCCACCCGTCGAACCTGCTCTATCAGGTGGTCCGGGCAAGATTTGCGGTGATTTTAAGGATTGCGATTACCCGGGGTGCAGTGCCGAGTGAGTATCTGCGGCGTCCGGCTGCGGCAGATTCTCCGGGTGCAGCATCTCGGCGTAGCGCAGTGACGCCGGGATGCCGAACCCGTCGACCAGCAGTTGCGCATGGGGGCGCAGCAGCCGGCACCGGTCGTTGATGGCACGGGTGACCGCCTTGGCCCGCTCAGTGGACAGGTACCGGTGCTCGACGTACCAGGCCTTGTCTTCCTCGATCACGGTCAGCGCGTAGAGGTCGCAGACAAGCTCGAGAACCTCACGGGCCTCATCGTTTTCGCAGGCGTCGATTCCGGCGACGAACGCCTCCAGCACCACCCGGTCGATGTGGGCTCTCGCGGCATGCAAAACGTGATCCTGCACCGCGTTGAACGCGTCGAACGCCGACATCTCCTTGGATTTGGACTGCAGCCGGCGGGCCACCGAGGCGATGATGTATTCCTCACGGTCCTCGAACATCGTGACCTGGGTGCCGCGGTTGAACAGGCTGCCTTCTTCTTCGTTGTCCTGCCGGGCGTCGATGATGGTCTGGATAATCGTCTCGGCCGCAGTGCGTTTGAGCACCCGCTCGCCGGCGAAGTTGGCGGCGAAGCGGACCCATTCGACCGGGCTCATGCTCTTGATGTCGTCGGCGTAGGCGGTCAGCAGCTCCTTGGCCACCAGCTGGGTCAGCACGTGGTTGTCGCCCTCGAAGGTGGTGAACACGTCGGTGTCGGCGCGCAGCGCGATCAGCCGGTTGTCGGCCATATAGCCTGCGCCACCACATGCTTCGCGCGCCTCCTGGATGGCCCTCGATGCATGCCAGGTGTTGACGGCCTTCAGGCCGGCGGCCCGCGCCTCCAATTCTCGCTGCTCCTCGGCGTCGGGGGAGTCGGCGGACTGCAGATCGTGGCACTTCGACACCAACTCGTTCTGCGCGAACTGCAACGCATACGACTTCGCGATCAGCGGGAACAACCGGCGCTGATGCACCAGGTAGTCCATGATCAGCACCTCGCTGTCGTCATCGGGTGCACTGAACTGCTTGCGCTGCAAGGCATATCGGGTCGCGATGTCCAGCGCCACCCGCGCGGCGTTGCCCGCGCTTCCGCCGACGCTCACCCGCCCGCGGATCAGGGTGCCGATCATGGTGAAGAACCGGCGGTTGGGATTTTCGATCGGCGACGTGTAGGTGCCGTCGGCCTCGACGTCGCCGTACTTGTTGAGCAGGTTGACCCGCGGAACCCGGACGTTGTCGAACACGATGCGTCCGTTGTCGACGCCCGGCAGCCCGCCCTTGTATTGACAATCCGATGTCGTCACGCCAGGCAGGTCGTTGCCGTCGGCGTCGCGGATCGGCACCAGCAGGCAGTGCACGCCGTGGTTGACCTGCTCACCGTTCTCGCTCGTGATGAGTTGCGCGAAAACCGCTGCGATGGTGGCGGTTTGGGCTGCACCACCGATGTAGTCCTTGCGTGCGTTGGGCGTGGTGGAATGGATGATGAACTCTTCGGTCTCGGCGTCGTAGGTCGCCGTGGTCTCCAGTGCCTGGACGTCACTTCCGTGACCGGTCTCGGTCATCGCGAAACAGCCGCGCAATTCGAGGTTGATGATCTTCTTGACGTAGGTCTCGTGGTGGCGCTCGGTGCCGAGGTTCTCCACCGCGCCGCCGAACAGGCCCCACTGCACGCCGGCCTTGACCATCAGCGACAGGTCCGACATCGCGAGCATCTCGATCATGGTGATTGCGGCGCCGACGTTGCCCGTGCCGCCGTGCTCCTTGCGGAAGCTGTCGTCGGCCGCGCCCGCTGCGGCCATGATGCTCATCTGTTCGGCCACCTTGGTGCGGGCGATCACCGTGTTCGGCGTGTAGTGCGGGCGGAAGATGTCGTCGGACAGTCGCGCGCGCATCTGGTTCTTCACGTCGCGCCAACGACCGTCGAGCGAGTTGCGCAAATGTTCCGCAATGGTGGTCATACCCGACGGTAACCGATCAGAATTGAGACTCCGAGAATCGCGTCGAACTGGACGCTGCGTTCACCGTCGGTGTTTATAGTTCGTCGCGCGGTCGCGGCCGCGCGGTCAAGGAAAGGTGCGCCATGAGCGGGACATCCCGCGCTTTCAGCAAGGAGGGCGCGGTCGACGTCGAGGCCGTGGCGGCGGCCTTGCAGCCGCGGTTCACGCTGACCGCCGGCGAGAAGCTCACGGTCTCGCGCACCTGGCTGGACACCTTCGATTGGCGGCTGCACTCGGCGGGGATCTCGCTGCAGTACGCCGACGGCGGGCCGCTGGTGATGCAGTTTCCCGACGGCGCCCGGCTGCAGGCCCCGCTGGCCGGGGTGAAATGGCCCACTCAGGTACACGGTCTGCCGGCCGGGCCGATGCGCGATGCGCTGACGCCGCTGATCTCGCCGCGGGCGCTGATGCCGGTCGTCACCGTGCACTCCGCGGCGCAGGAAGCCCGGGTGCTCGATGCCGAGGAGAAGACCGTCGCCCGGCTGCTGACCGAGAGCGTCGAGGACGGCACCAGCCAGCTTCGAATCCAGCCGCTGCGGGGCTACGACTCCGTCGGCGACCGGATCGCTCGCCTGCTGTCCCGGGTCGACGGGTTCAGCGCGGTCTCGACGACACCGTACGACCTCGCGCTGACCCACGCCGACCGCAACCCCACCACTGGCGGCGGCCCGTCCAAGCTGCGAGCAGAAACCCCTGCGGCGGTAGCCATTTCGCAGATCCTGACGGGATTCGCGGACGTCATCGAGGAGAACGTGCCGGGAACCATCGCGTCGATCGACACCGAATTCCTACACGACCTGCGGGTCGCGGTGCGCCGCACCCGCTCGATCCTCAAGCTCGTCGGTGACGTGCTGCCCAATCGGCTGGCCGAGCGATACGCTCCGGACTTCAAGTGGCTGGGCGATCTGACGACCCCGGTGCGCGACCTCGACGTCTACCTGCTCGAACTCGAGACCATGGCGGCCCGCCTGACGTCGGCCGCTCCCGGTGACCTCGACCCGTTCCGGTCATTCCTGGTCAAGCACCGCGCCGCCGAGCGGCGGAAACTCGTGCGCGGACTGCGGTCGAAGCGTTTCCACAATTTGCTCAGCGACTGGCGCGCGGAGCTGGACGAAGTGACGGCCGACGTCGAGGGCGGCACCACGGTGGCGGAGCTGGCGCGCGGACGCCTGCGGCAGGCATACCGGAATGCGGCACGGCGCGGTGGCGAAATCAAGACGGATTCGCCGAGCGACGACGTGCACGCGCTGCGCAAGCGATGCAAGGAGCTGCGCTACCTGCTCGAGGTGTTCAAGCCGGTGTGTGACAACTCGGCACACCGTGCGCTGCTCAAGGAGCTCAAGTCGCTGCAGGACACGCTCGGCGACTTTCAGGACGGTGAGGTGCAACGCGAGGCGGTCCGCGAGTTCGCTGCGGCGATGATGCAGCAGGGGGCGGCGCCGCCCGCGACGGTGCTGGCGATGGGAGAGATGGCCGCGCAGCTCGATGCGCATCAACTCACTGCACGCGCGGCGCTGGCGGGCCGGCTGCAGCCTTTCCTGGCCGATGAGAATCGCGCCCGAGTCAAGGAACTGGTGCGCTGATGAAGGTCTACGCGACGTACAACATCAAAGGTGGGGTCGGTAAGACGTCGACCGCGGTGAACTTGGCGCATCTGGCGGCGCTCGACGGGCACAACGTCCTGCTGTGGGATCTCGACCCGCAGGGCGCGGCGACGTACATGTTCCGGGTGCGGCCGAAGGTCAAGGGTGGCGGCCGGGCCTTGGTCGAGGGGTCGCGAACGCTCGACGACGCGATCAAGGCCACCGATTTCGATGGGCTCGATTTGGTGCCGGCGGATTTCCGGTACCGCAATCTGGACGTGCAACTCGATGACATGAAGCGCCCGACCCACCGGATCCGCGAATTATTGCGCCCACTCGAAACCCAGTACGACATAGTCTTTCTCGACTGCCCGCCGAGTATTTCGCTGTTGTCGGAAAACGTGCTGCACGCTGTAGACACGTTGCTGGTGCCGATGATCCCGGCGACCCTGTCGGTCCGCACGTTCGACCAATTGAGCGGTTTCGTCAACGATTTCGAAGGCCGCCGGCCCAGGGTGCGTGCCTTCTTCTCGATGGTGGACAAGCGAAAGCGGTTGCACTGCGACCTGGTGCAAAACCTGTCGTCGGAACGGGCGGGCATTTTGACCACGTCGATTCCCGCGTTATCGATCATCGAGCAGATGGCCGAGCAGCGTGCGCCGGTGACCGCGGCGGCACCGCATAGTCCCGCGGCGTTCTGTTACAAGGCGCTGTGGTCGGAGATCCTCCGCGACGAACTCAGCTGACCGGTTTCCGGTTGTGCCGGCGCGACGGTCGCCGTAGCCGCCAGCGCAGCCCCGCGACGGCGATGATGCCGTAACCGATCAGCACACCCATATCGAGCAGCCAGTGTTCGGATGTGTGCTGCCACGAATCATCAGCCTCGGCAAGGGGATTGACCGCGTGCACGTCGACGGTGGATGCCGCGGCGGCGAAACCCCACCGGGACGGCACCAGTCCGGCCAGCTGCTCCAGCGGGAATCGGCCGGAGATCGGGAACAGCGCGCCGGCGAACACGATTGAGACCAGGACGATCAATACCGCCGTCAACAAGACCTGCTCGTAGAGCGTCGCCGGTGACGAGAGTGCCAGCGCGACCACCGCCGTCACGATCGCGACGACGGCGAGCACGATGAACAACTCGACGCTGGCCGCCAGCTTGTTGTGGCCCAACAGGACCCCGCCGTAGACGGGTGCCTGATGGCCGACGGTCGCGACGACGGTGATGAGGGCGGCCTGGACGATCGCGATCAGGCTGTAGACGATCACCTTTCCGGCCAGAAACGCCGACGCCGACAAGCCGTGCGCTTGTTCGCGCCGGAAGATGCGCTGCTCGGTGAAGAGGTCGCGGACGCCGAGTGCGGTGCCCATGACGATGGCGCCGAGGGCCAGCACGGTGAGAATCGCGAGGGCCTGGTCGGGATTGTTCCCGTACCGGCTGGCCGGGCCCAGACCGGAGTCGCCGGGGATCAATAACGAGATCGCGCCGAAGAGCATCGGAAGGATGGCCAGGAAAATGAAGTATCGCTGATTGCCGATCATCAGCCAGGCTTGGCGACGGGTCGCAACGGCGATCTGGTGCAAGATATTTCGATGCACCGTGGGGGCGCACGGCGTTGTGGACGGTGCCGGCGGCTCCGGTGGTGGCGGCTCTTGCCGGCGGGCCAGGTACTCGTCGTGCGCGCCGTAGGGATCGGTGCGGGCACGCCGGATGATCTCGGGCCAGTCGGTGGTGCCCAGCTGAGAACCGATCTGCGACGGTGGGCCGGCGAAGATCGGAATGCCGTTCGGGGTGAGCAGCACCACCTGGTCGCACACCTCCGGCTCGGTGGGCGCCGTCGTTGCCTCCAGAACGACGCGTCCCTGGTCGGCGAGTTGTCGTAGCGTCGCGGTGATCCGTTGCGCCGCTTCGGGATCGAGACCGGCGGTCGGTTCGTCGAGGACGATCAGCGATGGATCGGTCAGCAGTTCGGTGGCCAGCGATGCGCGCTTTCGCTGCTCGACGGTCAGGTTGCCCACCTTGGCGGTACGCAGCTCCGTCATGTCCAGCTTCTCGAGCACCGATCGCACGGTCTCGCGCCGCTGATCCTTGGAAGTACCTGGTGGCAAACGCAATTCGGCGGCGTACAGCAATCCCTGCTCGACGGTCAGTTGCGGGTACAGCAGATCGTGACGCGGCACCACGCCGACATGCGGCCGCACGTCGTCGGCCGCGACGTCGTGGCCGTCGAAGTCAACCTCACCCATGCTCGGCTGCACCGTGCCGGCGAGCACGTCGACCAGAGCGGAAGTGCTTCCTTCGGACAGCCCGATCACCGAGGTGACCGTCCCGGGCGACGCGGTAAAGGACAGGTCTGCCAGGGCCTGGTCGCCGTCGACGCTGAGTCGAACCCGGCGTGCCTCCAGCGGACCGGCGATGGTGCTCGGTGTTGGCTTCACGGTTTCGGTCGGCGCTGCACTCGGTTGCTGCGGCCCCGCGGCCGGCACGGACTCCTTCGCCGGACGCTTCGGGAGCCGCGGTTTCAGCTTCCGCAGTTTCTGCCCTGCGACCGCGAGCCGGGCGGCCACACTCGGCTTGCTCGCCGGCATGAAGTCGGTCGGCGGCCCCGGCTGAGCGGGTGGTGGTGGCGGCGGGGGCGGTGGTGGCGCCTGCGGCGGCCAGCGCTGTTCGACCGGCGGTGCAGGCGGCGGCGGTGGTGGTGGCGGCGGTGGCGGTGGTGGCACCCATTGCACCGGGCGCGGCGGGGGCGGTGGCGGCGGACGCCGCGGCGGCGGGGGTGGCTGGAAGTGCGGGACGGGACGGGGCGGCGGCGGTGGTGGCGGTGGTCCGGGTGGGCGCATCGGCGGCGGCGGGACGCGCGGCGGCGGCGGGGCAGGCGGGGCACCGAGCTGGAACACCAACCGTGGGCCATGTTGTGGGTCGCCGAATGCGATCGCGCGACCATCGTGGATGAAGACCGTCGACATCCGTACCCCGTCGACGTACATGCCGGCTTCGCTGCGGTCGACGGCGATCCACTCGCTGCCGTTGAAGTGCAGCAACACCTGTGGCTCTGAGAGTCCGCCGAGGCCGAACAGCTGGATGTCCGCGCCGTTGTTGGAGCCGATGGTTACGTCGCGATTAGGGGGAAAGACGTATCGATGCGTGCCGAGCCAGACGATCAGGGGAGAGCCGAACGCTGCCATCGACACATCCACCCCTTTTCTCGCCCGGTCGCTCGAGCCGAGATTCCATTATCCAGCCGCCATCATGCGCTGAGATCGACCGTAGGTCGTCGGCGCTGGCCAGACATTGCCGGGGCGGGGTGCTATCGGGATCCGCCGGGCCGCGGGAAGGGCGGCGAGTCGTCGAGAAGGCGGCGCAACACGGTGACGGCGTCCACCAGAGTCTGGCGATCCGTGGCGTTCAGTGCCGCGAGTTGCGGCTCGATCGCGCTGGCGCGGTCGGCCCGGACCCGGTTGAGGGTCTTGTTGCCCTCGGCGGTGATCTTGATGCGCACCGCGCGGGCGTCCCCGGGGTCGACGGTGCGAGCGACCAGGCCAGCGTCTTCGAGACGTCTCACCTGCGTGGTCATGGTCGGCTGGGAGCAGTGGTCCACCGAGGCCAGGTCGCAGATTCGCGCTTCGCCCTGGGCGTCGATGGTCGATAGCAGGCGGGCCTGCGCGGCGGGCAGTTCCATCTGGATGCGCTGGGTGGCGTAGCGGTTGAGACGGGCGACGACGGTGAGCAGATCCGCGCCCAGACCGGCGACAGCCCCCTCGGCGGTGTCTCTCTCTACGGTTGCAGATGGCGTCATGCTTAACATAGGTAGCATAGCTTGACTATCTAGATCGTAATCCGGTGAATATCCGGTGAATTTGTCGATTGTACGACGACACACGCCAAAGTTTGCTAACGGAGGCACTCCCGGGCCAGCTGGCAGAATCGATGAAATGAGAGCGACTCGCCCAGCGCCCGGGCCACGCGGTTCCCGATCGCTGCAACCCGGCGAACTCGCGCAGGCGTCGGTGATGGCCGCATTGTGCGCGGCCACCGCGATCATTTCTATCGTCGTTCCCTTCGCTGGAGCATTGGCATTGCTGGGCACCGTGCCGATGGGGTTGCTGGCCTATCGCTACCGCTTCCGGGTGCTGATCGCCGGGACGGTCGCCGCCGCTTTGATCGCCTTCCTGATTGCCGGTCTTGGCGGCTTGATCACGGTCGGCAACAGCGCTTACGTCGGCGGGCTGACCGGGGTCGTCAAACGCCGGGGCCGCGGCACCGGGACGGTCGTGGTGGTCTCGCTCCTCGCCGGAGCGCTGTTCAACGTCGTTGCGGTTGCGGCGCTGGCGCTGCTCTCGCGCCTGCGGCAGCTGATCTTCGATGCGATCACCGCGAACATCAACGGCGTCGCGGCGGTCCTGCGGTCGATCGGACGCTTCACCACCGAGCACCACGTCCCGCTGAGCCCGCGCCTCGGGATCGCGCTCGAATGGTCGGCGGGCAAGCTGCAGTGGATCCTCGCCGAGGCGCTGCACTACTGGCCGTGGCTGATCTTCGCCAACGGAATGGTCTCGATCGTCGGCGTCTCGTTGATCGGATGGTGGGCACTGTCGAGGGTGTTGGACCGCATGCGTGGCATACCCGACGTGCACAAGCTGGACGAGCCGACCGACCGTGCGCCGGTCGGACCAGTTCCGGTGCGGCTCAACCAAGTCCGCTTCCGCTATCCCAACACCGACCAGGACGCGCTGAGGCCGGTCAACCTCGAGGTCAAAGCCGGCGAACATCTGGCGGTCACCGGATCCAACGGCTCCGGCAAGACCACGCTGATGCTCGTGCTGGCCGGGCGGGAGCCGACATCGGGCACCATCGAACGCCCCGGATCGGTGGGTCTGGGCCGGATGGGCGGAACCGCTGTGGTCATGCAGCACCCGGAATCTCAGGTCCTGGGCACCCGGGTCGCCGACGACGTGGTGTGGGGCCTGCCGCCGGGGACCACGACCGACGTGGCCGAA
>DATNFI010000186.1:0-2644 GCA_035606475.1 Mycobacterium sp.
CGAGGCGCTCGAAGGTGCGGACGTCTTCGTCGGCGTCTCGGGCGGCGTGGTTCCCGAGGAACTCATCGCGACGATGGCGCCGAAGAGCATCGTGTTCGCGCTGTCGAATCCCGACCCGGAAGTCCACCCGGATGTGGCGGCGCGGCATGCGGCGATCGTCGCCACCGGGCGCAGCGACTTCGCGAACCAGATCAACAATGTGCTGGCCTTCCCCGGCGTGTTCCGCGGTGCGCTGGACGCCGGCGCCCGCCGGATCACCGAAGAGATGAAAATGGCTGCGGCCGAAGCGATTTACTCCGTCGCCGTCGACGACTTGGCGATGGATCGGATCGTTCCGAGTCCGCTCGATCCGCGGGTCGAGCCGGCGGTTGCGGCCGCGGTGGCGGCCGCTGCAGATACCGCGGAGTGAGGGCCGGCCGGTTCGCGGTGCTGGCGCTGACCGCTGCGCTGGCGACCGCGGGATGCGGCCACCACACGCAGCACCCGGCCGAGTTGGTGGTCGGCTCCCGGGCCGGCGTCGAGTCGACGCTGCTGGCCGACGTCTACACCGGCGCGCTGCGGTCCTACGGTTTTCCGGCCCGCACCGAGCAGGCGCCAGACCCATTGTCCAAGTTGGACTCCGGCGCGTTCGTCGTCGTCCCCAGCCTCACCGGCCGGGTGCTGCAGGTCTTTCAGCCGGGCGCCACCGTGCGGTCCGACGCGCAGGTGTACAAGGCGATGATCGGCGCGCTGCCGGAGGGCATCGCCGCCGGCGACTACACCACCGCCGCCGAGGACAAACCCGCGTTGGCGATCGCGGGATCCACGTCGAAGGATTGGGGCGGCAGCGAACTCGGCGTGCTGACCAAGCACTGCGACGGCGTGACCGTCGGGTCGGTCGCCGGTGCGGTGACGCCGTCGGCGGTCGGCAACTGCCGGTTGCCCAAGAGTCGTGAATTCCCCGATGATGCAACGCTTTTCGCGGCCGTGAAGTCGGGGGAGGTGACGGCGGCGTGGACCACCACGGCCGACCCGAACGTGCCCGGCGATCTGGTGGTGCTCACCGACGGCAAGTCGGCGCTGGTGCAGGCCGAGAATGTGGTGCCGCTGTACCGGCGCAACGAGTTGAACACTCGACAGTTGCTGGCGGTCAACGAAGTTGCCGGCGTGCTGGATACCGCCGCGCTGGTCGACATGCGCCGCCAGGTAAGTGCGGGAGCCGATCCGCAGGCGGTGGCCGACGCGTGGCTCAACGAGCACCCGTTGGGGCGCTAGCGCGACGGCGGCTTGATCTTGCCGATGACCGGGGCGAACAACCGCTGGTAGCCCGAACCGGTGATTCGCACAATCAAGTCGATCACCACGGCGTCCTGGCCGACCAACACTCGCGCCTTGTTCTTGCGGACGCCATCCAAGATGATCTCGGCCGCCCGCTCCGGGGTGGTGGTGGCCAGTCTCTTGTCGAACACCTTGGACTGTGCATCCGCGCTGACTCCCTCGGCGGTCAGGCCGTTACGCGCGATCGCGGTCTTGATGCCACCGGGGTGCACGGTCGTGACCTTGACCGGCTCGCGGTTGAGCACCATCTCCTGTCGCAACGCCTCGGTGAAGCCACGGACCGCGAACTTGGCCGAGTTGTAGGCGGCCTGCCCGGGAACCGAGAGCAGCCCGAAAAGACTGGAGACATTGATGACGTGGCCGTCCCCGGAGGCGATCAGGTGCGGCAGAAAAGCCTTGGTGCCGTTGACAACTCCCCAGAAATCGACATCCATCACCCGCTCGATGTCTTTGAACGCGGTGATATCGACGTCACCGGTGTAGGCGATGCCCGCGTTGTTGTAGATCTGGTTGACCTTGCCGTAGTGGTCCTTGATCGTGTCGGCGTAGATACCGAACGCCTCGCGCTCGGTGACGTCGAGGCGGTCGCTGCGGACCGGAGCGCCGATGGCTTTGAGTTGCTCTTCGGTCTTGGCCAGGCCGTCGAGGTCGACGTCGCTGATCGCCAGCGAGGCGCCCGAGCGGCCGAGTTCGAGGGCCAGCGCCCGGCCGATTCCCGATCCGGCGCCGGTCACGGTGGCAACTTTTCCGGCAAAGCCTTCCATGGACGCTCCTTGTCGCGGGGTTGCCGTCCAGATTAGCCGGTACCGGCGGTACCGCTGGCGTGCGGGTAGCCGCGTGGCCCTGGACTCTCCCCAAGCGAGCCTCACCCGCCTCTGAGGGCGGCGACATCACGGCCCGGGTGATATCGCATACGACCACATTTTCAAAAACGGGTGGCACCTAGCTGACGGTGCGCGTGTGACCCATGATGACTGGCCGTTGCAAACGAAAACGCCGACAGGCCCGCACATTGCGGGCGCTGCCGGCGCCACGAATAGCGTTCAACGCCAACGCAGTTGACGTTGTTGAGTGTCAGGCCCAGCTGGAGCCGACGGCGGAGTCGGTGCTGGCCATGTTGTTGCCGGCGGTCTGCACCTTCTGGCCGTGGGAGTTGGCCTGTTCGTAGATGACCTGGAAGTTGCGACCCAACTGGGTGATGAACTCCTGGCAGGCCACCGAACCCGAGCCACCCCAGAAGTCACCGGCAGCCAGCACATCGCGCACGATGGCCTGGTGCTCGGCCTCCAACGAGGCGGCCTGGGCGCGGATCAGCGCGCCGTGGGCA
>DATNFI010000187.1:0-2945 GCA_035606475.1 Mycobacterium sp.
CGAGTTCGTGCTCGGCCTGGCGCTGGCGCTGGCGATGCACCACACCCTGGTCGGCAAAGGCCTGGTGCGCACCGCGGTACTGATCCCGTACGGCATCGTGACGGTGGTCGCGTCCTACAGCTGGTACTACGCCTGGACGCCGGGCACCGGCTATCTGGCCAACCTGCTGCCGCACGGCAGCGCGCCTCTGTCACACCAGTTTTCGTCGCTGGGCGTGGTGGTGATCGCCGAGGTGTGGAAGACGACGCCGTTCATGTCGTTGCTGCTGCTGGCGGGGTTGGCCCTGGTACCGGCCGATCTGCTGAAGGCCGCCGAAGTTGATGGCGCCGGCGCGTGGCGGCGGCTGATTTCGATCACCCTGCCGCTGATCAAGCCGGCGATCCTGGTGGCGCTGCTGTTCCGCACGCTGGACGCTTTTCGGATCTTCGACAACATCTATGTGCTCACCGGTGGCACCGGAAACACCGGGTCGGTGTCGATACTCGGCTACGACAACTTGTTCAAAGGCCTCAATGTCGGCCTCGGATCGGCGATTTCGGTGTTGATCTTCGGCTGCGCGACCCTGATCGCGTTGTTGTTCATCAAGGTCTTCGGCGCGGCGGCCCCGGGAGGCGGCGATGGGCGCTAAGCGGGTGGCCGGGTGGATGGTCGTCGACGCCCTGGTCCTGACCTACGCGCTGGTCCCGGTGCTGTGGATTCTCAGCCTCTCACTCAAGCCGACGTCAACGGTCAAGGACGGCAAGCTGATTCCGTCGTCGCCGACGCTGGACAACTACCGCGGAATCTTTCGGGGCAATTTCTTCAGCTCGGCGCTGATCAACTCGGTCGGGATCGGCGTGCTCACCACGGTGATCGCGGTGGTGATCGGCGCGATGGCGGCATATGCGGTGGCGCGGCTGGAGTTTCCCGGCAAGCGGGTGTTGATCGGTGCGGTGCTGTTGATTTCGATGTTCCCGGCCATCTCGCTGGTCACCCCGCTGTTCAACATCGAACGCCGGATCGGGCTGTTCGACACCTGGCCCGGGCTGATCATCCCGTACATCACGTTCGCGTTGCCGCTGTCGATCTACACGCTGTCGGCGTTCTTCCGGGAAATCCCGTGGGACCTGGAGAAGGCGGCCACGATGGACGGCGCGACACCGGCCCAGGCGTTCCGCAAGGTGATCGCTCCGTTGGCGGCGCCGGGAATCGTCACGACGGCCATCCTGGTCTTCATCTTCGCGTGGAACGATCTGTTGCTGGCGTTGTCGCTGACCGCCACCAAGGCGGCGATCACCGCGCCGGTGGCGATCGCGAACTTCACCGGCAGTTCGCAATTCGAGGAGCCGACCGGGTCGATCGCCGCGGGCGCGATGGTGATCACGGTGCCGATTATCGTTTTTGTTCTAGTCTTCCAACGACGGATTGTCGCGGGCTTGACGTCAGGTGCGGTGAAGGGATAGCGATGGCCGAGATTGTGTTGGACCGGGTGACCAAGAGTTACCCCGACGGCGCGCAGGCCGTGCACGAGTTCAGCCTCACCATCGCCGAGGGCGAGTTCATCATCCTGGTCGGCCCGTCCGGCTGCGGAAAATCCACGACGCTGAATATGATTGCCGGCCTTGAGGATATCTCGTCGGGGGAGTTGCGCATCGGCGGCGAACGGGTGAACGAGCGAGCGCCCAAAGACCGCGACATCGCAATGGTGTTCCAGTCCTACGCCCTGTACCCGCACATGACCGTGCGCCAGAATATCGCCTTCCCGCTGACGCTGGCGAAGATGAAGAAAGCGGAGATCGCCAAGAAGGTCGAGGAGACCGCGAAGATACTCGACCTGATCGAGGTACTGGACCGCAAGCCCGCGCAATTGTCCGGCGGGCAACGTCAACGGGTCGCGATGGGTCGGGCAATTGTGCGGCAGCCCAAGGCATTTCTGATGGACGAGCCGCTGTCCAACCTCGACGCGAAGCTGCGGGTGCAGATGCGGGGCGAGATCGCCCGGCTGCAGCGTCGGCTGGGCACCACCACCGTCTACGTCACCCACGATCAGACCGAGGCCATGACGCTCGGCGACCGCGTGGTGGTGATGCGCGGCGGTGTGGTGCAACAGATCGGCAGGCCCGACGAGTTGTACGAGCGTCCGGCGAACCTGTTCGTTGCCGGCTTCATCGGATCGCCGGCAATGAACTTCTTTCCGGCGCGGCTGACCGCCACCGGGCTGAGCCTGGCGTTCGGCGAGGTGACGTTGACGCAGCCCGTCCTCGACAATTTGGGCGCGCACTCGGCACCGGAGAACGTCATCGTCGGTGTCCGCCCCGAACACCTGAACGACGCGACGCTGATCGACGCCTACCAGCGCATCAGCGCGCTGACCTTCGAGGTGAACGTCGACATGGTCGAGTCGCTGGGCGCCGACAAGTACGTCTACTTCACCGCCGAAGGCCCCGCCGTGCACTCCGAGCAGCTGTCCGAGCTGTCCGAACTGGACGCCGAATCCGGTTCCACGGAGCACGAATTCGTCGCCCGGGTGCCGGCCGCATCCAAGGCCGCCAAGGGCGCCAAACTCGAGTTGGCATTCGACATGACGCAGATCGCGGTGTTCGACCCCGAGTCCGGGGTGAACCTGACGGTCGCTCCGGCGCCCGACAAGTGACCGGCCCGATGGACCGGGTCCGCGCACACCTCGACACGCACTTCGACGACGCCGAACCCGACGTCGCCAGCGTGACGTTCGTGGGCACCGAGCCGGTCGACGTGCTGCGCTACCGTGTCGACGACACCGTGAGTTACGTCTCGCTGGGTTGCTCGCGGCATCCGATGGTCGACCCGACCGCGATGGTCGCCGACCCGGAACTCGGCCCGCGCGCCGAAGTCGTTCTGCGCCTGCGTAATACGGATGCCATCACCGGATTGGCCCGCAGCCTGGCCATCGTCGCGGCATCGCCGGCGGTCGAGGGCGTGGTGCT
>DATNFI010000188.1:0-22438 GCA_035606475.1 Mycobacterium sp.
TTAGCTATGACGCATGGTCATCGTGACTTCACGGTGTGCTCATGTTCTTTGCTGCCTGTTCTGTTGGCGGGATGGCCGGGGCATCCAGAGGCTTTCAAAGACTCTATGTGCTCGACCAACGCTGATGTTTCCGGTGCGCCAGCGATCCGCAGCGCTCGAACGAAGGCTCGCCGCCGGATTGCTTCTGTAGCGCACTGTGGAACGGGATGCAGCCATGCACCCCGCCCCGGCAGAGTACCTGCTGGGTCAACGGTCACGGCGTATTTACCGTTCCCGGTCGACACAGCCACCACTCGGAGCAGTTCGACGGCCAACTCTCGCTTTCGGCATCCGACACACGTCCGTACCGGTCCTTCGGTACTTCGATGCGCCGAGGCTGAAGACTCGCGCTGGATCACGGCTTAGTTTACCTGCACCCAAGCTGAGGTCAGAACCGCCTGCGCGGCCGCGGCACGGCTAACCCTCGTGCGCCATCCCGTGATGCCCAGCGTCCTCGGAATGCTCGGTGTCGCCGTCGGGTGAGTCGCCCCGGATGTCGATCCGCCAGCCGGTGAGCCGGGCGGCCAGTCGGGCATTCTGACCTTCCTTGCCGATGGCCAGCGACAGCTGGAAGTCGGGCACCACCACCCGGGCGGCCCGGGCGTTCGGGTCGATCACGGTGACCGACACCACCTTGGCCGGCGACAACGCGTTGGCAACGAAGCGCGCCGGGTCGTCATCGAAGTCGATGATGTCGATCTTCTCCCCCGACAGCTCGCTCATGACGTTGCGCACTCGCTGACCCATCGGACCGATGCAGGCGCCCTTGGCGTTCAGACCCGGTACCCGCGACGCGACCGCGATCTTCGAGCGGTGGCCGGCCTCGCGCGCTACGGCGACGATTTCCACCGAGCCGTCGGCGATCTCGGGGACCTCCAGTGAGAACAGCTTGCGGACCAGGTTGGGATGGGTGCGCGACAGCGTGATCACCGGCTCGCGGGCGCCGCGGCTGACGCCCACCACATAACAGCGCAGCCGGTCGCCGTGCTCGTAGGCCTCGCCGGGAACCTGCTCGGCGGCGGGGATCACGCCCTCGGAGCCCTTGGTCTCGCTGCCCATCCGCACGACGATCAGCCCCCGCGAATTGGCCCGGCTGTCGCGCTGGATCACTCCGGCGACGATCTCCCCCTCGTGGGTGGCGAACTCGCCGTAGGTGCGCTCGTTCTCGGCGTCGCGGAGCCGTTGCAGCATCACCTGACGTGCGGTGGTCGCGGCGATGCGGCCGAATCCCTCCGGGGTGTCCTCCCATTCGCTGAGCACGTTGCCGTCTTCGTCGAGTTCGCGGGCCAGTACCCGGACCGAACCGGATTTGCGGTCGATGTCGATGTGGGCGTCGGGCTGATGGCCCTCGGTGTGCCGGTAGGCGCTCAGCACCGCGGCCTTGACGTCCTCGAGCAAGTCGTCGAAGGAGATGCCGCGTTCCACCACTATCGCGTGCAGAGCGGCCATGTCGATGTTCATGCGCCGCTCCTCCGCATCACTTCGTTCTGCATCGTCGCCGGCGGGTTCACGCGCCGCTCCTCTTCATCGCGTCTTGATCGCCCGTCGCCAGGTCCAGCTCTCGTTGGGGTGGGGGCGAAAATTCAACCTGGACAACGGCTTTGGCAACCTCATCGAGCGCAATCGGCCGGACCGTCCAGTCCCGGCCGTCGCGAACCACGACATTCACCGTGCCGCCATGGATTTCGCCCACCCGTCCGGTGATCTGCGATCCGTCCGTCAGCGCCAATTCGACCTTGCGACCCCGCGCGCGGCGGAAGTGCTTTTCGCTCGTCAGCGGGCGGTCGACGCCGGGCGAGCTGACTTCCAAGACGTAGGCACCGCCGATGTCGCGCGCCGCGTCCAGCAGGCTGGAGGCCGAGCGAGAAAGCTCGGCGACAGTGTCCAAGTCGAGTGCGGTCTCACCGTCGGCGATGACCGTTATCCGCGGCGGCTGCGACCGCTGATCGATGACGACGTCTTCGATTTCGTAGCCTGCGCGCGCGAACTCACCATCGAGCAGCTCGATCACCTGCGTCTGTGACGGTAGCCCGGTGGCCACGGCGAGCTCCTCATCTTGAGTTGTCCGGTCAGTCAGCCCTGCGACACCGAATATTCAGCGATCTCGACGAGCCGGCTTCCAACGATACGCCAGGACTGCGCTGTAAGACGTGATCGCAGCGAGGTCACCTGGTGTTACAAGCCCACCTCTGGCCAATGGCAGGATGTGGCAATGCTTCGCGCCGAGCCGGGATTCGAGCCGGTCGTCAATCGACGACGGGTGTTGACGGGCGGCGTCGCACTCGCCGCACTGGCAATCTCGGCCCCTGCCTGCAGCTCACCGCCCGCGCCACCGGCGATCGATGAACTCGAAGAGCAGCTGAGTCTGGCGCGTCAAGACAGCGAATTGGCCACCACCGCGGCCGCCGGCACCGACCAGCAGGTCGGCCGGGCGCTGAAGCAGGTCGCTGCCGACCGCTCGCAGCACGCCCAGGCCCTGACGGCCGAGATCAAGCGTCTGGCGCCGACGTCGTCTGCGACGACGAGTCCCTCCACCACGACCACGACGTCGGGCGCCCCGCCGCCGCTGGCCTCGGTGGTCACGTCGCTCAAGGCGTCGGCGGACAGCGCCCGTCAGCTGGCTAGCACGTCGTCGGGGTATCGGGCCGGCTTGCTCGGGTCGATCGCCGCGTCCTGCACCGCGTCCTACACCGTCGCGCTGGCATTCGGAGCGGCCACGTCGTGACCTCCGCTGAGCCACCGACTGCCAACACCCCCGCCGACAAGGCGCTGTGTGCTGCGCTGGCCAACGAGCACGCCGTCGTCTACGGCTACGGCATCGTGTCGGCGCGCTGCGCGCCGGAGGTCAACACGCTGGTGTCGTCCGCGCTGAATCAGCATCGCGAGCGGCGCGACCAGACGATCTCGATGCTGACCGGGCGCTCGGTGACGCCACCGGTGGCCGCTGCCGGCTATCAACTGCCGATGCCGGTGATCACCCCGGCCGACGCGGAGAAGCTGGCCGCGCGGATGGAAAAAGACAGCGGAGCCACCTGGCGCGCCTTTGTCGAGCAGGCACAGAGCAACGAGGACCGGACGTTCGGTGTCGCCGCGCTGACCCAGAGCGCCGTGCTGGCGGCGCGGTGGAAGCAGCAGCTCGGCGACTGGCCGGTCACGACGGCCTTTCCCGGCGCCGACTAGTCAGCCGGCGATGGCCGTGGTGATGTCGGTGGCCAGGCCGGCGCCGGCCGCCAGCTCACGGGTCTCGCCGCTGAATCGGTTGCGCAACTCGACCTTTCGGTCCGCCCAGCCGCGGCCGACCACGACGATCCACGGCACACCAAGCAACTCGGCGTCTTTGAACTTCACCCCCGGCGACGCGGTGCGGTCGTCGAGCAACACCTCGAGGCCCAGCCGATCCAGGTCGGTGGCCAACGCGGTGGCCCCGGTCCGCGCTTCGGCGTCCTTGTTGGCGATCACCAGGTGCACGTCGAAGGGCGACACCTCGGCGGGCCAGCGCAGGCCAAGCTCGTCGTGCTGCTGTTGGGCGATCACCGCTACCAGCCGCGACACCCCGAGGCCATAGGAGCCCATGGTCAGCCGCACCGGCTTGCCGTCTTCGCCGAGGACGTCGACGGTGAAGGCGTCGGTGTATTTGCGGCCGAGCTGGAAGATGTGGCCGACCTCAATTCCGCGGGCGGAGACCAATGTGCCGGCTCCGTCCGGCGAGGGATCGCCGTCGCGCACCTCGGCGGCCTCGATGGTGCCGTCGGCGGTGAAGTCGCGACCGGCCACCAGGCCGACGACATGCTTGCCTGGTTGGTCGGCACCGGTGATCCAGCTGGTGCCGTCCACCACCCGCGGGTCGACCAGGTAGCGAACCCCGTTGTCCAGCAAGGCTTTCGGGCCGATGTACCCCTTGACCAGGAACGGGTACTTTGCGAAGTCGGCATCGTTGAGCAGCGCGTACTCGGCCGGGTCGAGCGCGGCGCCAAGTCGCTTGTCGTCGACCTCGCGGTCGCCGGGCACCCCGATGCCCAGCAACTCCCAGTCACCGCCCGGCTCACGCACTTTCAGCAGGACGTTCTTCAAGGTGTCGGCGGCTGAGACAGCCCGCCCCAGACCAGCACCGTCGGCTCCGTTGGCCCACTCGACCAGCGTCGCGATGGTCGGCGTGTTGCCGGTGTCGTGCACAACCGCCTCGGGCAGGCCGTCGATGGGCCGGCTTTCCGGTCGCGCGGTAATGACCGCCTCGACGTTGGCGGCGTAGCCCGACTCCGGGCACCGCACGAAGGTGTCCTCACCGACCGGGCTTTCGGCGAGGAATTCCTCGGAGGCCGAGCCGCCCATCGCGCCGGACACCGCGGAGACGATGACGTAGTCGACGCTCAGCCGACTGAGGATGCGTTGGTACGCCTCGCGGTGCGCGTGGTAGGCGTTCTTGAGGCCGGCGTCGTCGATGTCGAAGGAGTAGGAGTCCTTCATGACGAACTCGCGGCCGCGCAGGATGCCCGCGCGTGGACGCGCCTCGTCGCGGTACTTGATCTGGATTTGATACAGCGTCAGCGGAAAGTCTTTGTAGGAGTTGTACTCCCCTTTGACCGTGAGCGCGAAGAGCTCTTCGTGGGTGGGCGCCAGCAGATAGTCGTTGCCGCGGCGGTCCTGCACCCGAAAAATGCCGTCGCCGTACTCGGTCCACCGGTTCGTGGTCTCGTAGGGCGCGCGCGGGAGCAGGGCCGGAAACAGGATCTCCTGGCCGCCGATGGCGTTCATCTCGTCGCGCACCACCCGCTCGATGTTGCGCAGCACCCGCAGTCCCAGCGGCAGCCAGCTGTAGAGACCCGGCGCGATCGGCCGGACGTAGCCGGCGCGGATCAACAGCTTGTGGCTGGCGATTTCGGCTTCAGCGGGGTCGTCGCGCAGGGTGCGCAGGAACAGTTCGGACATCCGGGTGATCACAGCGCGCAAGCCTAACGGGAGTCTTCAGCCGGCCACCAAACAGCAGCCACGACAGTGGTCAGCGAGTCTCGGAAGTTCAGAGCTCGCCGGCGTCGATGGCGTCCTTGACTTCCTGCGCGTGCGCCACCTGCTCGGCGGTGTAGCCGATCAGCAGCGACACCCCGCCGACGATGACGGCGACGCCGGCCACCCACAGCAGCCCGTAGGTGTACCCGTGGTCGAGGGCATTCAACTGAGCGGCGTTCATGTTCTTCACCGGGCCGTTGGTGCCGCCGAGGTACAGCGTGCGCGACGTGATGACGGCCTGGATCACGGCGAGAACCACTGGGCCACCGAGGTTTTGCAGCATCAGTGCGATGGCCGAGGTCGGTCCGATCTGGTCGAAGCCGACGCCGGCGATCGCCGAGAGCGCGACCGGCACCACGATCATGCCGATACCGATGCCTGCGATCACGACCGGCACGATCAGGTTCGGGAAGTACGGCATGCGGCCGTTGAACGTCGACCCGTAGATCATGGCCCCGACCACCAGAGCTCCACCGGCGATGACCACAACCCGCGGCTGGAAGCGCGACACCAGCTGCGAGGAGCCACCCAGCCCGATGCCCATCGCAATCGCGAACGGGATGAAGCCGACGCCGGCGCGCAGCGCGCTGTAACCCATGATGTCCTGCACGTAGATGGCCACCAGGACGGTGACGGTGAACAAGACCCCACCGGCCAAGAAGATCGCGGCGAAGGTGGCCAGCCGGTTGCGGTCGAAGAACAGGCTGAACGGCACGACGGGGTTCTCGGCCGAGCGCTCCACGAAGGCGAATGCGACGAACGCGATGAGCCCCACCACCGCCGAACCGATCGTGGTCAACGAAATCCAGCCCGCTTCGGGTCCCGACGAGAAAGCGAACACCGCGGCGGTGCAGGCCAACGTCGCCAGCACGGCCCCGGCCGCATCGAGTTTCATCCGCTCGCGATTGGTTTCCCGCAGCGCGGTGCGGGCCAGGTAGATCATCACCAGCCCAATCGGCACGTTCACCAAAAACGCCAGCCGCCAGGACACCTCGGTGAGTGCGCCACCGACGACGAGGCCCAGCACGGACCCGACGCCGGTCATGGCTCCGAACACCGCGGTGGCGGCGTTACGGGCCGGCCCCTTGGCGAATGTGGTGGCCACCAACGCAAAGCCGGTCGGCGAGGCGATCGCGGCGCCGACACCCTGTAGCAGCCGGGCGATCACCAGCGTGACGTCGTCCCAGGCGATCCCGCACAGCGCGGAGGCGATGGTGAACAACGTGACACCGACGATGAAGGTCCGCTTGCGCCCGATGGTGTCGCCCAGGCGGCCACCGAGCAGCATCAAGCCACCGAAGGTCAGCACGTAGGCGGTGATCACCCAGCTACGGCCGGCGTCGGACAGGCTCAGCTCGTTCTGGATCTTGGGCAGGGCGACGATCGCGATGGTGCCGTCCATGGTCGCCATCAGCTGCATACCGGCGATGGCGATGACGGCGGCGAAGAATCGCCGCGTCGGCATCCACGGTGTCGACGTCTTCGTCGGCGCGGCTGGGGCGACGTGTTCTGGGGCGGTCTTTTCGGGGTGCGTCTCGGGCATGTGAACTGCTCGCTTCGAGGCTTCAGTAGTCCATCTTTGGACAGCCCGCTCTGCATCGTTGAGAGCCGTCATAAGAACTTACCCTACAGTAATCTTAGGGATCTTTTAAATGCCGAACGCCGCCACCGAGCCGATAACAATGATCGCTGGAGGTCGAATGCCCTCCGAGCGGATTTTCTCCGGCGCGTCCGCCAGCGTGGCCCGCAACGTATGCTCGGCGGCCGTCGTACCCTGCTGAACCACCAACACCGGCGTATCCGCAGGTCGGCCGCCTTTTAGCAGAACCTCGGCGAACAGTTCGATGCGCTCGACCGCCATCAGCAAAACAATGGTCCCGGTCATTGCGGCCAACGCATCCCAATTCACTAACGATTCGGGGTGGTCGGGCGCAACATGCCCGCTGACCACCACAAATTCGTGGTTGATCGCGCGGTGGGTGACCGGCACTCCGGCGGATGCGGGAACCGCTATGGCGCTGGTCACACCCGGCACAACGGTCACGGGGATCCCGGCCTCGGCGCACGCCAGGACTTCCTCGTAGCCGCGGGCGAAGACGAACGGGTCGCCGCCCTTGAGGCGGACCACGAAGTGACCGGCCCGGGCCCGCTCGATCATCACCGCGTTGATCGCGTCCTGAGCCATCGCCCGCCCGTAAGGGATCTTGGCCGCGTCGATCACCTCGACGTTGGGCGGCAACTCGGCAAGCAGCTCCGGCGGGGCCAACCGATCCGCGACCACGACGTCGGCCTGCGCGAGCAGCCGCCGGCCCCGCACGGTGATGAGCTCGGGATCGCCGGGCCCGCCGCCGATCAATGCCACGCCGCCGCGGACCACGTCGTTGCTCTCGAAGCTTTCCGGCGCAATCACGCCCTGCTGCAGCGCCTCACGAATCGCGGAGCGGATGCCCGCCGAGCGGCGATGCTCGCCGCCGGCGAGCACGCCCACTGACAGTCCGGCGTATTCGAACGACGCGGGAGTCACCGCGCTGCCCTCGATCGCGATGTCGGCCCGGACGCAGAAGATTCGACTGCGATCGGCTTCCGCGACGATCGCGGCGTTCACGTGCGGGTCGTCGGTGGCCGCGATCGCGTACCACGCGCCGCTGAGGTCACCGTCGCGGTATTCACGCAGAGTCAGCGTTATTCCGGTCATCGCCTCGACCGACTGCGTGGCACTGCGGCTGATGACGTGGACGTCGGCGCCGCTCGACACCAGAAGCGGGAGGCGACGCTGTGCGACGCTGCCGCCGCCGACAATGACGACCTTCTTGCCGGCCAGTCGCAGCCCGGCCAGATAGGGGTTCTCCGGTGTGGTCATTGGTGGACCCCCGGGCTCATCGATCGAAGCATGGGCACGTGCGGAACGCCGTCGTCGAGAAAGTCATCGCCGTCTCTGACGAATCCGTGCTGGGCATACATGTCCGCTAGATATACCTGAGCGTTGATCCGGCACGGGTAATCGCCGACCTCGGCCAGCGCGGCGCGCAGTAGCCGGGTGGTGTGACCCTCGCCGCGGGCGCTGCGTTTGGTGCACAGCCGCCCGAGCCGGAACGCCTTGTGTCCGCCCGCGTGCTCCTCCATCAGTCGCAGCGTGCAGATCACCTCGCGGTCTGGACCTTCGAGCCAGAAGTGCCGCGTCTCCGCGAACAGGTCGCGGCCGTCGAGTTCGGGATACGGGCGGGCCTGTTCGACCACGAACACCTCTACCCGCAACTTGAGTAAGGCGTAAAGGGTCGGAACGTCAAGGTCTTTCGCCCACGCTCGGTGCAATGCCGCGTTCACGACTCCAGCTCCAGCGTCTTGGTCGTCCACGACCGCAGCTCCTCGTACAAGGCGGGCTCATTGGACAAGGACACACCCAACGACGGCACCATCTCCTTGAGCATAGGAAGCCAGGACCGATACCGGTCGGGGAAGCAGCGCTTCAGCACATCGAGCATTGCCGACACCGCGATCGACGCTCCCGGCGACGCGCCGAGCAGTCCGGCGATGCTGCCGTCTGCCGCGGTCACCACGGTGGTGTCGAACTCGAGCCGACCGCCGCGGCGTTTGTCTGGCCGTATCACCTGGACCCGCTGCCCGGAGGTGATCAGCTCCCAATCGGAATCCGTTGCACTGGGCGCGAATTCGCGCAATGTTTCGACATGGTTTGACGCCGACCTCACCAGCTGGCCGAGCAGATAACTGAGCAGTTCCAGCTGGCCGACGCCGGCCCCGGCGACCGTGGCGATATTGCCGAGCCGGACAGATCGCGGCAGGTCACTCCAGCGTCCGTGTTTGAGGAATTTCGGCGACCAACCGGCAAACGGCCCGAACATCAGCCACGGCTTGCCGTTGACGATCCGGGTGTCCAGATGGGCCGCCGTCATCCCGGGCGCACCCGGCTCCGGCAGGCCGTAGACCTTGGCCCGGTGCAAACCCGTGATCGCCGGGTTGCCGGTGCGCAGGAATCGGCCACCGACCGGGAAGCCGCCGAATCCCTTGGCCTGCTTGATGCCGGACTTCTGTAGCAAGGGCAGAGCCGCTCCCCCGGCACCCACGAAAATGAAAGCGGTATCCAGCTTTTGGCTCTCAGCGGTGCGTCGATTGCGAATTGTCACCGTCCAGCCACCGTCGCGTCGACGGGACAGGTTGCGCACCTCATGGCCGAACCACGCGATGGTGCCGTTGCGTACGCCGTAACCGATCAGTTGCCGTGCCAATGCGCCAAAGTCGACGTCGGTGCCTTCGACGGCCCAGTTGAGCGCGACGGGTTCGGAGAAGTTTCGTCCGGTCGCCATATACGGCAGCCGGCGAGCGAATTCGTCAGCGCCCTCGACCAATTCGTTGCGGGCGAACAGCGGATTGTCGGCCAGTGCCCGGCGGCGGCGGCGCAGATAGTCGACGCGGTCGGCGCCGTGGACGAAGCTGACATGCGGGACCGGATTCAGAAAACCGCGGACATCGGAGACCATCCCGTGCTCGGCGGCATAAGCCCAGAACTGGCGGGTCACCTGAAATTGCTCGTTCACTCGCACCGCTTTGGCGATGTCGATCGAACCATCCGGCCGCTGCGGGGTGTAGAACAGCTCGCACAGTCCGGCGTGGCCGGTGCCGGCGTTGTTCCACGGGTCGCTGCTTTCCGCCGCGGCGGCGTCGAGTCGTTCGACGATGCCGATCGCCCAGTCCGGCTCGAGCCGGCGCAGCAGGGCAGACAGTGTCGCGCTCATGATCCCGGTCCCGATCAGCACGGCGTCGAGCTTGGGAGTTGTCCCTGACTGCGGACTTGGCACCGAGTTGATCATCCTTCGCACGAGGGGAGCTGCACTGATGGTCAGGTTATCCGCAGCCGATCCGGCCCGCTGTTCGGCGAGCTCGGTGTCACTGATCCCCACGCCCACCGCCACGCCTTAAGCTGGCGTGCGTGACTGGCTGGCGCCCCGACGTCTTGTCCGGCTACTGGCAACTCTCCATCCCGCTGGGTGATGACCCCGACGGCGAGGGCACTATCGACGCCACCCTGTTACGTCGTGGCGGTGCTGATAGCGCGGCAAGCGCGCAGGACGCCGTCCTGGCGGTCCACGGGTACACCGACTACTTCTTCCACACCGAGCTGGCCGACCACTTCGCCGGCCGCGGCATCGCCTTCTACGCGCTGGATCTACGCAAGTGCGGTCGCTCGTCGCGCCCGGACCTGACGCCTCACTTCACCACCGACCTGGCGCACTACGACCGTGAGCTCGATCGCGCACTGGAGATCATCGGCGAAGAGACCGGATCGGCACGGGTGTTGATCTACGGCCACTCGGCCGGCGGATTGATCGTCTCGCTGTGGCTGGATCGGATGCGGCATGCGGGCGCGACCGCCCGCAAACGGGTGGCCGGCTTGGTGCTCAACAGCCCGTTCCTCGACCTGCCCGGCCCGATGCCGCTGCGCTGGCCGCCGACCAGGGCGCTGATTGCCGGGATCGCGCGCTTCGCTGACAAGCGGGTTGCCCGCGCTCCCAGTGAGACCGGCGGTGGCTACGGCGCCAGCCTGCATCGCGACTATCACGGGGAATTCGACTACGACTTGCAGTGGAAACCGTTGGGCGGCTTCCCGATTACGTTCGGCTGGCTGTCGGCGGTACGAAGCGGGCAGATCAAGCTGCACCGCGGCCTCGACGTGGGTGTGCCGAACCTGATTCTGCGCTCCGACCACAGCGTGGCCGAGGCATCCGATGCCGTCGCCCTGCAATGCGGCGACGCGGTTCTCGACGTCAAGCACATCGCCCGCTGGGCCGGCTGCATCGGCAACCTCAGCACGATCGTGCCGATCATCGACGCCAAACATGATGTGTTCCTGTCGATGCCAAAGCCACGACAGGTTGCCTACCAGCGGCTGGACTCCTGGCTGGATGACTACCTGGGTGCGGCTTCTCATGTCGCGTCCCGGAACGGCTGAAGGGCTATCGGGTGGAAAGCTACGACCTGGCGATCATCGGAACTGGTTCCGGCAACAGCATTCTCGACGACCGCTACGCCAAGAAACGGGTAGCGATCTGCGAGCAGGGAACGTTCGGCGGGACGTGTCTCAACGTCGGATGCATTCCCACCAAGATGTTCGTCTACGCGGCTGAAGTCGCCGAGACCATCCGCCACGCAGCGCGTTACGGCATCGACGCCCACATCGACCGGGTCCGATGGGACGACATCGTCTCGCGCGTCTTCGGCCGCATCGACCCGATCGCGATCGGCGGCGAGGACTACCGGCGGGCTCAACCCAACGTCGATGTCTACGACACGCACACGCGCTTCTCAGGCGTGCAGGACGACGGCCGCTACCTGCTGCGGACCGACGACGGAGCGGAGTTCACCGCCGAGCGGGTGGTGATCGCCGCGGGTGCCCGCGCCGAGGTTCCGCAAGCCATCCTCGACTGCGGGGTGCACTTCTACACCAGCGACGACATCATGCGGATCGCCGAATTACCAGAGCATTTGGTGATCGTCGGCGGCGGCTTCGTGGCATGCGAATTCGCGCACATCTTCTCCGCGCTGGGAGTCCGCATCACGATGGTGATCCGCGGCGGAGCGCTACTACGGCATCTCGACGACACCTTGTCGCGGCGGTTCACCCGAATCGCGTCGAGCAAATGGGAAGTCCGCAGCCACCGCAACATTCTCGGGTCGCACGAAAATCGTTCCGGCATCATGCTCGAACTCGACGACGGCTCCGAGTTGCAGGCCGACGCCCTGCTGGTGGCGACCGGACGGGGCTCCAACGGCGATCTACTCGATGTCGAGAAGGTCGGCATCGAGCTCGACGATCGCCGCGTCGTCGTCGACGAATACCAACGGACCTCCGCGCGCAACGTTTTCGCGTTGGGCGATGTGTCGTCGCCCTACGAGCTCAAGCATGTCGCCAACCACGAGGCGCGCGTGGTCCAGCGCAATCTGCTGTGCGACTGGGACGACACCTCGTCCATGCTCGCCTCCGATCACCGGTATGTCCCCGCCGCGGTGTTCACCGATCCGCAGATTGCCTACGTCGGGTTGACCGAGAACGAAGCCGTGGCACAGGGTTTCGACGTGTCTTGCAAGGTTCAGGACTACGGCGACGTCGCCTACGGCTGGGCCATGGAGGACACCACCGGCATCGTCAAGCTCATCTCGGACTCCAAGTCCGGCCGGTTACTCGGCGCGCACATCATGGGACACCAGGCCTCGTCGATCATCCAGCCGCTGATTCAGGCAATGACGTTCGGGTTGAGCGTGCACGACATGGCCCGCGGCCAGTATTGGATTCACCCGGCGCTGCCCGAAGTTGTCGAAAACGCACTGCTGGGACTGTTGGACTGACGTCGGTGCCCGGTTTGTCGATTTGCGACGTGCTGCCGGCCGCGGCCACTCTGCTCGGGGTACCTCAGGCGACTGACGCTTTGGGTCTGGCCGACAACGTCGGCGAGGTGCGGCGGATCGTGGTGGTGCTCATCGACGGCATGGGCTTGCACCTGCTGCCCGAACTAGCTTCCGACGCACCGCTACTCGCCTCAGTGCTCGGCGGCGCGACGGGCCGGCTGGACGAGCTGGTCTGCACCTTCCCCTCGACCACGCCGACCAGCCTGGCGTCGCTGGGCACCGGGGCCGCACCGGGCCAGCACGGGCTCCTGGGTTTCACCGTCAACATTCCCGACACCGACCGGGTGCTCACCCACATCTTCTGGCGTGACGATCCCCCGCCGGCCCAATGGCAGCCCATCCCGACGTGGTTCGAACGCCTACGGCGGGCCGGTGTCGACGCCCGCGCCGTGTTGCCGACGCCATTCATCGGAAGCGGGCTGACCGAGTCGGCCTACCGCGGTGCCCAGTTCTGCGCGACTGGCCGCGACGACGACTACGCCGCCGTGGTTGCCGAACAGATCAGCGCCGCAACGGGATTGGTCTACGCCTACACCTCGGCCCTGGATACCGCGGCGCACCTGTTCGGCGTCGGGTCGGCGGAGTGGCACGCCGCGGGGGCCTATGTCGACGCCCTGTTGACCAGGCTGCTCGACGCGTTACCCGCCGACGCCGCGCTGCTGGTCACCGCCGACCACGGCGGCGTGAACGTGAACGAGCGGATCGACCTCGACACCGACCCGCTGCTGTCGGCCGGTGTGCGGGTGGTCGCCGGCGAGCCGCGGGTCCGCTATCTGCATACCGAGCCGGGCGCAGCACCCGACGTCATCGCCACCTGGACAGAACTCCTGGGCGACCGAGCCAAGATTTACAGCCGCGAGAATGCCGTCACCGCTGGCCTTTTCGGGCCAGTGCGGCCCGAGCACCTGGCCCGCATCGGCGATGTTGTCGTCGTCTGCAATCGCGACACCGCGGTGCTGGCGAGCCGGCGGGAACCGCCCGAAGTGACCCAGCTGGTCGGCATGCACGGCGGCGCGACGCCCGCCGAGATGGCGATCCCGCTGATCACCTTCCGCGGCTGACCGGCTACAGCGACGTGGGCGGCGAAGGTGCAGTGCCGAATAAGACGGCGATATCCGCACCCAGATAGGCATTGCAATCGACGGTGAAACCCGCGATGTTCGCGCTGCTGGTGAATTGCCACGCCGTTGGGGTAGCTCCGCCGTAGGGCGCCCATCCACTGCCCGAATTGCCGCCAGCGTTCGCGTAAATGGTTGAGGCGTAACCGGACCCGTCCGGGTATGCCGACGACACCAGCGCGTTCGCGAGGCCGGAAAGGTTGCCTCCGCCCTGTTGGCTCCAGTACCACTGCGGGTAGTAGCCCAGCTGCACGGTAATCCCCGCGGCGTTGAACGCGTCGACCACGGCATTCAGGTTCGACAGGTTGCCGCCGTTTTCTTCCCAGTCCAGCATCGCCAGGGTTCCGCCGTTGTTGCCCTTCCAGGTTCGAACCTGCGAGGTAGCGTCGTTGGTCGTCACATAGTGGTAGCCGATCAGTGGGAGATTATTGCGCTGGCACCACTGTTGGACCGTGGGCCAGTACGGATCCTCGTAGTAGTTGCCCTCGGATACCTTGTGGCACATGCCACTAAAGCCCTCCGGGACGAGCTGTTCGAGGAAGCGAACCGCGTCCTGTGTCGACGACCAGTTGTTGTTACTGCAATCCGGATAGAACAGCGTCACGATTTGCGCCAATGGTTCGTCTGTCCGAGACGTTCCGTATGGCGGGTCAGCCCGTCGCGCTCACGACGCACCTCCCAGCGCAACCCGTCGCTAGTCCGTACCGCGGTCGCGACCGCCCCGGACTGCCGCCGGACTTCACCTGCACGCGTGGGCGCGCCCTTGCTATTCGTGGTCCCGATTCCCTTCTCATAGTTCGAAGTGCCTGTAGCCCAGCTTAACTCGTCTATAGCGGCGTGGTATAGGCCGCGCTGATGCCGCCGTCGACCAGATAGCTCGCGGCAGTGATGAACGACGCGTCGTCGCTGGCCAAAAATGCCACGACGGCGGCGATTTCGTCGGCCTCACCGAACCTGCCCATCGGCACGTGCACCATCCGTCGTGCCGCGCGCTCGGGGTCCTTGGCGAACAGCTCTTGCAGCAGTGGAGTATTCACCGGCCCCGGGCATAGCGCATTAACCCGGATGCCCTGGCGAGCGAATTGCACGCCGAGCTCACGGGACATGGCCAGCACGCCGCCCTTGGACGCGGTGTAGGAGATCTGCGAGGTGGCCGACCCCATCACCGCAACGAACGAGGCGATGTTGACGATCGACCCGCGCCCGGCGGGCGCCATGTGTCGCAATGCTGCCCGGCAGCACAGGTACACCGACTTCAGGTTGACGTCTTGCACCCGCTGCCAGGCCGGCAGTTCGGTGTTCTCGATCAGATCGTCGTCCGGTGGTGAAATGCCGGCGTTGTTGACCGCGATGTCCACCGCCCCGTGGCGGCTGACCACGGTGTCGAACAGGCTGTTGACCGAGGCCTCGTCCGAAACATCCACGGGCACAAACGAACCGCCAACTTCGTTGGCCGCCGCGGTGCCGGTGCGCTCGTCGATGTCGGCGATCACCACGGTGGCGCCCTCGGCACCCAGCCGGCGCGCCGAGGCCAGCCCGATGCCGCCGCCACCACCGGTGATCACCGCGACCCTGCCGGCCAGCCGTTGGGTCAGGTCCACGTGTTACTCCTTCTCCGCGTACACCCGCGCCGCCTCGACAATCGCCGAGAACAGTCGCAGGTCGTCCAAACTTTCCTCGGGATGCCACTGCACCGCGAGCACGAAGTCGTCCCCGGGCAGCTCCAAAGCCTCGACCACGCCGTCCGCGTCCCAGCCGCTGACCACCAGGCCCTCGCCGAGATCGGCGATGGCCTGATGGTGATAGCAGCGCGCGTCGACCGATTCGCCCACCAATGAGGCCAACCGGGTGCCGGCGACGGTGCGCACCGGCAGCGTGGTGAACACGGCGTTGCCCGCCCGGTGTCCGCTGTGACCGATGACGTCGGGTAGATGCTGATGTAGGGATCCACCGAGCGCGACGTTGAGCACCTGTGCGCCGCGGCAGATACCCAGCACCGGAAGCTTCCGTGCGAGTGCTCCACGCAGCAGCGCGAACTCCCAGTCGTCGCGCTCCGGGGCGGGTTTGTCGTTGCTCGGATGGGGCTGCTGACCGTACGCGCTCGGGTCGACGTCGTTGCCGCCGGTGATCAACAGCCCGTCCAGGCTGTCGAGGACGCGCTCGGCGACGTCGGCGTCGACGGGTTGCGGCGGCAGCAGTACGGCCGCACCGCCGACCTCCGTCACGCCCTTGAAGTAGACCTGAGGCAGGAAACTGGCGCGCACGTCCCAGACGCCCATTTGCGCGCGGGTGAGATAGGTGGTCAGACCGATCACCGGAGGGCTAGATCTCATGTGCCCGGCTCCTCCTCGGGCCGTCACCGGCCCGCATCGTCACCGGATCAAAACCGCTCAAACCCGCGCACCCTCTCCCAGTCGGTGACCGCCTTGTTGAACGCGGCCAACTCGACGTGTGCGGTGTTGACGTAATGGTCGACCACTGCATCGCCGAACGCCTGCCGCGCGACCGCTGACGCTTCGAACAGCGTTGTGGCTTCGGCCAGCGTACCGGGCAGCCGGCCGGAACCGTCGTCGTCGGGAAGTTGATAGGCGTTACCCGAACAGGGCTCCGGCAATGGGAGTTCGTGTTCGATTCCATGCAGGCCACCGGCGATCAGCGCCGCGACCGCCAGGTACTGGTTGACGTCTCCGCCGGGCACTCGGCATTCCACTCGCATGCTGTCGCCGTGGCCGACGACGCGCAGGGCGCACGTCCGGTTGTCCAAGCCCCATGCCACCGCGGTGGGCGCAAAACTGCGGTCGGCAAACCGCTTGTAGGAGTTGATGTTCGGCGCGTAGCACAGCGTCAGCTCGCGCAGCGTGGCCAGTTGGCCGGCGACGAAGCTGCGAAACATCGGCGACATGCCGAACCGTTCGTTGTCATCGGCGAACACCGCGGAGCCGTCCACCGACGTCAGCGACATGTGGATGTGGCAGCTGTTGCCTTCGCGCTCATCGTATTTCGACATGAATGTCAGCGACTTGCCGTGCTGGTCGGCGATCTCTTTGGCGCCGTTCTTGTAGATGCCGTGGTTGTCGCACGTGACCAGCGCCTCGTCGTAGCCGAACCCGAGCTCCTGCTGGCCGAGGTTGCACTCCCCCTTGACGGCTTCCCAACGCAGGCCCGCGCCCTGCATGTGGCGCCGGATGTCGCGCAGCAACGGCTCCATACGGCTGGAGGCCATCACCGCGTAGTCCAAGTTGTAGTCGCTGGCCGGGGTCAAGTCGCGGTAGCCGTTGGCCCAGGCCTGCCGGTAGGTGTCGTCGAAGACCATGAATTCGAGCTCGGTGGCGACATAGGCACGCAGCCCGTGCTGTTGCAAGCGATCGAGTTGACGCGTCAGGACGCGGCGCGGCGCGGGCTCGATAGGGCTGCCGTCATGCCACAGCAGATCGGCCAGCACCAGCGCGGTACCCGGCAGCCACGGGATGCGCCGCAGCGTGCTCAGGTCCGGCCTCATCACCATGTCGCCGTAACCGCTGTCCCAACCCGCCATTGCGTAGCCCTTGACGGTGTTCATGTCGACGTCGACGGCGAACAGGTAGTTGCAACATTCGGCGCCGTGTTCGGCAACCTGGTCGGCGAAGAAGGCGGCGGAAACCCGCTTGCCCATCAGCCGACCCTGCATGTCGCTGAAAGCGACGATCACCGTGTCGATATCACCGGCTTCGACGAGTTGGTCGAGCCCTTCACGCGACAGGGTCACGCCGTGATGCTATCGGTCACCACGTGCTGGTGCGCAGGACGATCTCGGCGGCCAGCTGCGCCGTCGACTCGTGCGCGTTGCGGCGCCCCAGCAGCTCGACCACGCGGTAGTCGCCGTAGACGAAGCGCTGGCTGGCCTGAGCCACCGAGTGCGCCGCGGAGCTGCTGACCAATGCGGTGGTGTTGATCTCGACCGGCGGACAGTCGCCGTCGCGGATGACGCCGGCGTGGTCGGCGACCCGCGGATGGCCCCGATCGATCACCACCAGACCTGTGAAGCGGTCCAGCCGGGTCGCTGCCAGCTCCCAGGCCAGTTCGCCGCCTTCTCGGTCACCGACCAGCACGCCCCAACTGATGTCGAGCACATCGAGGATGCCCACCACCGACTTGGGCCTCAGGCGGGGGTCCGGGGCAATGGCGATCGTGCGCAGCGATGCGGTGTGCAAACGCTCGCACAGCGCGTCGTAGGCCGGGAGCGCCCGCTGGGCTGCGCACAGCAGCACCACGACGGAGCCCTTCTCCGGACCGGTGTCGCAGACCTGGATGGGAAACCCGTCGACGGTAGTCATCATCGTCGAAGGCACCACAGCAAATTACAGTGAATTGCCCCGCGCGCGGGCCATTTTCGGCCGGATCGATAGCTGAGTGGCGGTTGGAAACGCATCCGCAACATTGGACTCGTGTGCAGTGGTTGCGACAACGCTTGACGTCTGTACCGAAAACCCTTGATTGGACCAGCTATTGGCCGCGGGTCAGCGCAGCGCGGTGGCGATGGTCGAACGCCGCGGTGGGCCGTCGTCCAGCAATCCGGTGACCGCGTCGACGTCGAGATGCGCGTCCAATAGATCGGCCATCAGATCGAGCTGCGCGTCGCGCCGTGCGGCCACGTTGGTGTCGGTGGCAACCACGAACCCGTCCCGGCCCGCCGCCCTCGCGGCGTCGGCCAGCCATTGGCGGCGGAAGTCGTCGTTGTCGAACAATCCGTGCCAGTGCGTCCCGAACACCTGGCCGCGCCGATACCCCTCCGGCTCGGCGTCGACCTCGAACCAGGTGTCCTCCGCGCAGCGGTGCACCCGCCCATGGTGAATCTCGTAGCCCTGCAGTGAGTCCTGCCGACGGCGCAGCACCTTGTCCGGCGCGAACGTGATGTCGGCGTCCAGGATCCCCATCGCCGTGACGCGGCCGGACCGACTCTCGACCGGGTCGTCGATCGACCGGCACAGCATCTGGAAGCCGCCGCAAATACCGAGCACGGTGCGGCCCGAGGCGACGTGTGAGCGGATCGCTTGCTCGAGCCCCCGCTCGCGCAGCCAGGCCAGGTCGGCGACGGTGGCCTTGGTTCCCGGCAGCACGATCACATCGGTGTCGGCCAGGTCGGCGGGCTCTCGCACCCAGCGAACCAACACGCCGGGTTCGCAGGCCAGCGCCTCGACGTCGGTGGAGTTGGAGATCCGCGGCAACCTCAACGCCGCGACGCGCAACCATTGCGAACCGCGGGGCGGTCGCGGTGTGCCCAGGATGCGGTGCGCCAGGACCGGGACGGCATCTTCGGTGTCGAGCCACAGATCGTCGGCGTAGGGCAGCACTCCATAGGTGGGACGGCCGCTGAGTTCGCCGAGTTGGCGCAGGCCTGGCTCCAGCAGCGAGACGTCGCCGCGGAATTTATTGACGATGAAACCGGCGACCAGCGCCTGGTCCTGCGGGTCGAGCACCGCCACGGTCCCGAACAGGTGCGCGAGCAACCCGCCGCGGTCGATATCGCCGACGATCACGACCGGAAGATTCGCCGCACGAGCCAACCCCATGTTCACCAAGTCGGTTGCCCGCAAGTTGATTTCGGCCGGCGACCCAGCACCCTCGCAGATCACCGCGTCGAATTCGGTTCGCAGCGTTGCCAATTCGTCGTACACAACGGCAGACAGCGTGTTGCGGTCCGACCAGTACTCGGCTGCGGTGGCCGTGCCGGCCACCTGGCCCTTGATCACCAGTTGCGAGGTCATGTCGCTGCCCGGCTTGAGCAGGATCGGATTGAACCGCACGCTGGGGGCCAGACCGGCGGCACGGGCCTGCATCGCTTGAGCCCGGCCGATCTCGCCGCCCTCGACGGTGACCGCCGAGTTGTTCGACATGTTCTGCGCCTTGAACGGTGCGACCCGAATTCCTTTGCGCGCCAACAACCGGCAGAGCCCGGCGACCACCATCGATTTTCCTGCGTCGGATGTGGTGCCGGCGATCAGCAGCGCGCCGCTCACCTTTCTGCGGCGAGCAGACGCAAAAGCCCCGCACGCCTCGGCGTGTCGGGGCCTTTTGCGTCTGCTCGCGCTAGGGGCATGTGAGGATCTCCGCGCCGGACTCGGTGACCAGCAGGGTGTGCTCGAATTGCGCGGTCCACTTGCGGTCGGTGGTGACCACGGTCCAGTCGTCGTCCCAGATCTCGTAGTCCAGCGAGCCGAGGTTGATCATCGGCTCGATGGTGAACGTCATCCCCGGCTCGAGGATGGTGGTGACGGCGGGCTGGTCGTAGTGCAGCACCACCAGGCCGTTGTGGAAGGTGGTGCCGATCCCGTGGCCGGTGAAGTCGCGAACGACGTTGTAGCCGAAGCGGTTTGCGTACGACTCGATGACACGGCCAACGACGGAGAGGGCACGGCCCGGTTTGACGGCTTTGATCGCCCGCATGGTGGCCTCGTGGGTGCGCTCGACGAGCAGCCGGTGCTCCTCGGAGACGTCGCCGGCCAGGAACGTCGCATTGGTGTCACCGTGCACACCGTCGATGTAGGCCGTGACGTCGATGTTGACGATGTCACCGTCTTCGATCACCGTCGAGTCCGGGATGCCGTGGCAGATCACCTCATTCAGCGAAGTGCAGCACGATTTGGGATAACCCTTGTAGCCCAACGTCGATGGGTAGGCGCCGTGGTCGACCATGTAGTCGTGGGCGATGCGGTCGAGGTCGTCAGTCGTGACGCCGGGCGCGACGGCCTTGCCCGCCTCGGCGAGCGCCCGGGCGGCGATCTGCCCGGCAACCCGCATCTTCTCGATCACCTCTGGTGTTTGCACCCAGGGCTCGGTGCCCTCCTTCGCCGTCGGCTTGCCAACGTATTCCGGGCGCTGGATCGACTTGGGCACCGAAAGCGTCGGCGACACCACGCCGGCGGACAGGGCGGAACGAACTGGCATGTTGTCAGGGTATCCGTTTCAGGAGCGGCCGCGGCGACGCATCAGCGACCGGCGCGGTCCCCTGACCTTGACCGAGCCGCACACCACCCGTCCGGTCAACACCACGTGCGGAGTGCCCTCAGCCGGCGCGACCTTGCGCCTGTCGCTGGCGCTGCCACCGTAAACCTCGACGTCGTCGATGGATGCGCTGGCGCCGTCGGGCAGTCGGATCTCGACCGAACCGAATCGCATGTCGAGTTCGATCACGACGACCGGGCCGGCGAATCTGGCCTTGACCAGATCGAGTTCGACCGAGCCCATGCGGCGCACCAACGCCAACCGGGTGGGAACGGTCCATTCGCCGTGCCGCTTGAGTGATCCGGCCCAACCGCGCAACTCGACACGGTCGGCGGCCGAGGTGACGATCGCGCCGGGCCCGGGAAGATCGCCCACCAGGCCGTCGAGCTCACTGCGGGTACGGGCATACGACACGTGCGTGGATCGCTCCTCGAACTCACCGATGTCGATCAGCCCGAGGGCGACCGCGTTGTGCAACCGCCGCAGGGTGCCGTTGCGGTCGGCATCGGAGACGCGCAGCTCGGACAGTTCATCGGGACGTGTCATGGCGATATCAATCTACCGCCGTCAAGTGCCGACGAGGCGCGCTGGACGAGCACCCCGCTGAGGGGCGTCGTTGATCCTAAAAGTACGAAAATTGAGTTTCGCCTGGATCAGATCTGGGCGCGAAATGCACGAAGGCATTCCATTTAATGGCGAATTACGGCGATCCCTGTTTACGCTATCGACGTTATTGCGTGATGTGTCAAAACAATTGTTTACACTTCTCAGACAAGTAGTTTGATTTCCTGGATTTCGGATCCGATTTACCGGACTTTATCTCAAATTATCGAGAGCGGTGCCGTCCGGCCTGAGCTTCGCAGGCCAGGGCCGTGAACAACCAAGCACTGCTATACAACGGGCCGAACTGCTGCTTCGCCGGGTGAGACGCTCATCCGAACACCTGACGGAGGCTCCGACACGCGAGGTTGGTTCAGTTTCTTAACGGCACGAACGCCTTGAACTGCGAGTAAGAGGAGCCTTAACGCGATGACAGCTTCAGCTGAGTTTTTTATTAGAGATTCGCTTAACAGGTGCCCAGAACTGTTATAAGCTTCGATCCGTCGGACGGCTCGTCCGCCATGAGGGGGAGAAAGACTCATGTGCGAGCCACCGGCAGTGGGGCGGCAACCCCACTCACCACAAGGAGAGAACCTAGATTGGAGGCTCGCACATGAGTCAGAAGTATTTTACAGCCATCGGGGCAGCACTTGGTGGCGCGGCCGTCGCCGCGTTCGTCGGCATGGGCACCGCCCAGGCCATACCAGGAACTGAGCTCGACACAGACGGGTACTCGGACCTCTACGGGGCCGTCGGCAACGAAAACATCACCGCCGCACAGGGCGCCGCCAATGCAGCACTTGACCAGCAGTTGTTCCTTCAGGACCCCACGACTGCGCTGTCGTTTGACCACGCCGTGGATATCTTCGAATCGAGCAACGTCCACGCGCTGGCCGATCTGATCAATGCCCTTGATCCCAGCTCGTTTGCGGTGCAATACGACCCGGACATCGTTGGCACGTTCGATGCGCTGGGTGGGTACCTAGTTCCTGACGACGCCCTTGGCTACCTGGCCCAGAGCGTTGATTTCTTCCTGCTCGACCCGACCGGGTTGGGTTTCCTGCTTAGCCCGGTAATTGAAATCCTCGCAGGCAGCCCTCCGTTCTGATCCCGCTAGATCCACCTCGATAAGAGGTGGCGGTTCGGACCGGTGGGGACGGGGGGTCTTCCCCACCGGTTCGGACGCCAAAACGTCGAGCCAGCAGCGGTCTACACCAGAGCCCCTTGGAGGCCGCTTCCTCGGCGAAACAAAACCCTGTCGCCCGGTCGCCCCTCGC
>DATNFI010000189.1:0-2736 GCA_035606475.1 Mycobacterium sp.
CCTCGGCGAGCAGGACTTGCGCCTGGACTTGGCCGGTTGCTGGATTCCAGACGTTCGCAGTGCGGGTGGACGCTCCGACATACGGCGCGCCGCCGACCCAGTGCTCAATCGTGGTCATGGACCGAACTCCCTTCTCACTCACAAGTACTGTCGCTGCTTCCGCTTGCGTTCGCGGTACACGCCGTACGCCTCGTTGGTGCTGTCGATGGCTGCCACCTCGGAAACCGGGACGTCCCACCAGCTCTCCGACGATGGGACGGGCGCCAACGGATCGGTCTCGACGTACACGACGGTCGTCCGCTCGGCCTGCTTGGCCTGGGCCAGCGCAGATCGGAACTCCCCGATGGTCGACGCCCGCAGCACGTCGGCGCCCAGGCTCTGCGCGTTTGCGGCCAGATCCACCGGCAGCTTGTCGCCGTCCAGCATCCCGGTGTCGGGGTTGCGGTAGCGGTAACGCGTGCCGAACCGCTGCGAACCAAGGGATTCGGACAAAGAACCGATCGAGCAAAATCCGTGATTCTGGATCAGGACGATCGTCAGCTTGATTCCTTCCGACACCGCCGTAACAATCTCTTGCGCCATCATCAAGTACGAGCCGTCGCCGACCATGGTGATGACTTCGCGGCTCGGGTCGGCCATCTTGATCCCGAGCGCGGCCGCGATCTCGTAGCCCATGCACGAGTAGCCGTACTCGACGTGGTATCCCTTCGGATCCCGGGCCCGCCAGAGCATTTGTAGATCACCCGGCAGGCTCCCGGCGGCTTGCACCACGACATCCCGCGGGCCGGCGACCTCGTTGACCATGCCGATGATCTCGGTCTGGGCCGGCAGTGGCTGGTGTCCCAGGTGATAGGCCGCATCGACGATCTTGGTCCAGGCCTCGGTGTGCTCGGTGAATTCACGGGTGTACGCCGTGCTGACCCGGTAGCCGGCCGTGGGCTCGCTGAGCGCTTCGAGACCGCGCCGGGCATCGGCCACGACCGCCGTCGCGCTCTGCTTGGCCGCATCGAACAACGCGACGTTGATGTTGACGAACCGTACGTCGGGTCGTTGAAACGCCGTCCGGGAGGCGGTGGTGAAGTCGCTGTACCGGGTGCCTACGCCGATCACGACATCGGCGTCGCGGGCCAGCGCGTTCGCGACCGGAGTGCCGGTCGAACCGACCCCGCCCACGGCCAGCGGATCGTCCCACGGCACCGCGCCCTTGCCGGCCTGGGTGTCGGAAACCGGAATCCCGGTCGTCTCGGCGAAGCGGCGGAGCGCGTCGCTGGCCTCCGCGTACAGCACTCCCCCGCCGGCCACAATGAGCGGTCGCGTCGCGGCCCGGATGACATCTGCGGCCCGCGCGATAGCCACGGGCTCTGGTTCCGGACGGGCCACGTGCCACACGCGTCGCGCGAACAGCTGATCGGGCCAGTCGAACGCTTCGGCCTGCACGTCCTGGGGCAAAGCGATGGTGACCGCGCCGGTCTCCGCCGGATCGGTGAGCACGCGCATCGCGGCGAGCAATGCGGAGGGCAGCTGCTCGGGCCGGTTGATCCGATCGAAGAATCGGGAGATCGGCCGGAAAGCGTCGTTGACGGACACGTCGTACGAGCGGGGGTCCTCCAACTCCTGCAGCACCGGCGCCGTCGCTCGGGTCGCGAAGATGTCACTGGGCAAGAGCAGCACCGGGATGCGGTTGATCGTTGCTCCGGCCGCGCCGGTGACCATGTTGGTCGAGCCCGGCCCGATCGAGGCGGTGCAGGCGAGGGTCTGCAGGCGGTTGCTCATCCGGGCGAAGCCGGCCGCCGCGTGAACCATGCCCTGCTCGTTGCGGGCCAAGTAGTAGGGCAGGTCCGCACTTCCGGTCAGCTTGGCCTCAAGCAGAGCTTGGCCCACGCCCGCCACATTGCCGTGACCGAAGATGCCGAAGCATCCAGGGATGAGCCGGCGCTCCTCGCCGTCCCGCTCGCTGTACTGGCCGGCCAGGAATCGGACCGTGGCCTGGGCGACGGTGAGCCGTATCGTCACTCACGCACCTCGCTATCTGCGGTCTTCGCTGTGGTGAGTGGCAAGCGCGGATCGACGGTCATCCCGTCCCAGCTATCGCGGATCCAGGCGTGCCGCGGGTCGTCGCAGAAGCGCCAAACCCGTTCTCCGGGGCCAGCCATGACGTTCAGGTAGTAAAGGTCGTACCCGGGTGCCGCCATTGATGGGCCGTGGTAGCCGTATGGGATGAGCACGACGTCGCCGGTGGCGACTTCTGCGCACACGTCGATCATCCGGTCGGGCCCGGACGAGTAGACCCGCTGGTAGGCCCGGCCGACTCCCGGCTCACCTGGCGCCGCATCGGCAACCTCGAAGTAGTAGATCTCTTCCAGCGCCGACTCGACAGCTGACTCAATATCGTGTTTGTGCGGTGGGTAGGACGACCAGTTGCCACCGGGCGTCAGTACCTCGACGGCGATGAGACGATCGGCGGCGAACACGGACGGCGCACAGAAGTTGTTGACTTGCCGGCTTGCCTGACCGGCCCCGCGCAGTTCGATCGGCACATCGACCGCGGCGACGTACCGGAACGCCAACCGTTGGGTTGCCCGCGCCGATGGCAGTGCGAAGCGGCCACCCAGTGCGGACTCGACCGTGACCTCGGCGTCCCGGGGTACGTAGGCGAAGTCGCTGACTGCGGCGAACGGACTCGTCCGCCCGCGCAGCGTGTAGGTCGCGCCGTCGCAGGTAACCGCTCCAGATCCG
>DATNFI010000190.1:0-3381 GCA_035606475.1 Mycobacterium sp.
CTTGAAGCTGGGGAAGGCGTGCCCGGCGATGATGTCGGCCTGCTTGGCCACGCCGTAGAACTGCGGCGCCAGGATCAGCAACGCCGGCACCGCGGAGGCGGACAGCGTCAGCAAATCCGCGAGTCGGCCGCGCACCGGATGCCACCACGCATTCGTCAGCCACCAGGCCGCCATGAACAGGATCACCACGAAGCCGCCAGTGAGATGCACCGAGAAGACGCCGACCAGGGCCAGTACGGCGGCCGGGATGCGGTCGCGATGGCCCAGCGTCGAGAGGACCAGAACGAACGTCGGGATCGCGACGCCGTAGGCCGCCAGGTTCGGCATCGCCGCCGTCCCGAACTCGACGTAGGGCACCGAGGTGAACGACGCCGACAACGCCGCCGCGGTCGCGGCCACCCCGGCGGCGTACGTCGTGCGGGACCGCAGCAGATGCCAGGTCAGCATCGCGGCGCTGGACGGAAAAAGCCAGACCGCCGCGGCCACCGAGCACAGCGTGTAGCCGGTCGTCGGTGCCGCGCCGGTGAGTTGGCAGTAGACCGCGGTCAGCGCGTGAAACACCGACGGGTAGTACAGCGGCTGGTGGGTCTCGACGTTGCGCAGCTCGCCCATGTGCGTCGACGACGCCTGGCCGGTGTCGAGCATGAAGCGGACCGTGTTGGCATGCCAGACCGCGTCCCAGGTGCTGGGGATCGACTGCCAATGCACCAGGCCGCGGTAGGCCGCCCACATGATCAGCAACCCGCCGAGCAGCACCCCGGCCGCCACCGTCAGCGCCTGTCGGCGGTCGATGCCCAGCGCCTGCGCCGCCGCGTCGCGGTAGCGGGCCAGCAACGGCTGCACACCGATCATCAGGAGGCACACCGCGGCGAGCGTGGCGAGTGCGGTCCAACCGTTCCAAGGGATTCCGACGGCGCCGAACGGGATTATCGCCAACGCGACCATGCCGTAGGTCAGCGCCGGTCCGACCGCGATGGCGACCGGCCACGTTAGCTGGGTGATTCGTCCGACGATGGTCCCCGGGACGATCAGCAAAAACAATGCGATCAGCGTTCCGAAGCACAGCCCCACGCGACTAGTATGGCTGGCCGGGTGACCTGGCTCGGAACGGCGGGGACGTATCCGGGAGCCCGCTACCGTCACGGTTCCTCTTATTGTGCATAGCTCTAAGGTGGCTGGTATGGCATACGACGTCGCCCGAGTGCGCGGGTTGCACCCGTCACTCGGGGACGGGTGGGTGCACTTCGATGCGCCGTCCGGGATGCTCATTCCCGACTCGGTGGCGACCACCGTCTCGACCGCTTTCCGCGGGTCCTTTCCCAGCACGGCCGGACCACATCCGTCGGCCAGACGCAGCGCGGCTGTGCTCGACGCGGCCCGGCAGGCGGCCGCCGATCTGGTCAACGCGGACCCCCGCGGGGTGGTGCTGGGCGCCGACCGCGCGGTGTTGCTGGCGTCGCTGGCTGACGCGTCGTCGACCCGCGCCGGTCTGGGCTACGAGATGGTCGTCACCCGGCTCGACGACGAAGCCAATATCGCGCCCTGGCTGCGGGCAGCAAACCGATTCGGCGCCAAGGTCAAGTGGGCCGAGGTCGACATCGAAACCGGCGACCTGCCGTCGTGGCAGTGGGAGGGCCTGATCGGGCAGGCGACTCGCCTGGTCGCGGTGAGTTCGGCGTCGGGAACGCTCGGCACGCTCACCGATCTGCGGCCGGTGACGAAGCTGGTCCACGACGTCGGCGGTTTCGTGATCGTCGACCACTCCGCGGCCGCGCCCTATCGGTTGATCGACATCGACGAGATCGACGCCGACGTGGTGGCGATCAACGCCGTCAACTGGGGCGGCCCGCCGGTGGGCGCGTTGGTGTTCCGCGACCCGGCGATGATCAACACCTTCACCTCGGTGTCGACCAACCCCTACGCCACCGGCCCGGGCCGCCTCGAGCTCGGCGTGCATCAGTACGGGCTGCTCGGCGGTTTCGTCGCCAGCATCGAATACCTTGCCTCGCTGGACGAGTCGGCCCGCGGGACTCGCCGCGAAAGGCTTTTCACTTCACTGCAATCCGCGACGACCTACATGGACGGGATCTTCGACTACCTGATGGGCTCGCTGCGATCGCTGCCGCGGGCGGTGGTGATCGCCCGGCCCGAGTCGCGAATCCCGGTGGTCAGCTTCGCGGTGCACGACGTGCCGGCCGAGCGGGTGGTGCAACGGTTGGCGGACAACGGCATTCTGGCGATCTCCAACGCCAACTCGCGGGTGCTCGACGTGATCGGCGTCAACGACGTCGGCGGCGCGGTCACCGTCGGCCTGGCGCATTACTCGACGATGACCGAGGTCGACCAGTTGGTGCGCGCGCTCGCCTCGCTGGGCTGAATCTGCTGGCGCTACATCGTCAGCACGATCTTTCCGGTCACCTCACCGGAAGCCAGCATGCGATGCGCTTCGCCCGCGTCCTGAATCGGCACGCGGGCGCCGATGATCGGCCGGACCCGGCCGTCGGCAATCATCGGCCACACCGACTCCGTCACCGCCGTCACGACCTCGCTCTTGCTGTTCGGCCCATTCGTCGGCCGGGCCCGCAGCGTGGTGCCGATGACGTGGGCCCGTTTACCCATCAGCTTGCCGATGTTGAGCTCACCCTTGACGCCGCCCTGCATGCCGATGATGACCAGCCGGCCCTCGGTGGCCAGCGCGTCGATGTTCCGGTCCAGATAAGAGGCACCCATGATGTCGAAGATCACGTCGGCGCCACGGCCGTCGGTCGCCTCGTGCACCCGCGCGACGAAGTCCTCGTCGCGGTAGTTGATCAGGATTTCCGCGCCGAGTTCGCGGCACGCCTCCAGCTTGGCCGCCGACCCTGCGGTGACGGCGACCCGGGCTCCCAGCGCGCGGGCGACCTGGATGGCGTGGGTGCCGATACCGCTTGCGCCGCCATGCATGAGCAGCAGCTGGCCCTCCGCCAGATGCGCCGTCATCACCAGGTTCGACCACACCGTGCACGCCACCTCGGGCACGCCCGCGGAGTCCACCAGGTCGAGGCCGACCGGATGCGGCAGCACCTGACCGGCCGGCACCGCGACGAATTCGGCGTAGCCGCCGCCCGCCAGCAACGCGCAGACTTCTTGACCGGGCGCCCAATCTTTGACGCGGTCGCCAACCGCTTCGATGACGCCCGAGACTTCCATTCCCAGCAGTTCGCTCGCGCCGGGTGGGGGCGGGTAGAGGCCGGCGGCCTGCAAGAGATCGGCGCGGTTGACCCCGGCCGCGGTGACCTTGATCAGCACGTCGTCGGGGCCCGCGGTGACGTCGGGGACCTGCTGCCAGCGGAGTTGATCGGCGGATTCGGCGACGATGCCATACATGCTCGTCACGCTACT
>DATNFI010000191.1:0-11197 GCA_035606475.1 Mycobacterium sp.
TCTCGACGACTGGGCGCCACACCGGTTCGGGGAGGTCGTGACCCATGCCGTCGATGACGACGTAGCGGGCGCCGGGGATGGCGGCGGCGACGGCGCGGCCGTTGCGGGGCCGCAGCATCGGGTCGTGCGAGCCGTGCAGCACCACGGTCGGCGCGGTGATCGCCTTGCTGAAGCGCAGCAGGCTGCCGGTGCCCAGGACGGCGTCGAACTGACGCAGCGTGCCGGGCGGATAGGTGGACCGATCGGCCAGATCCCGGACGCGCCGGCGCAGCTCGGACTCCGGCGGCAGGAAGTTCGGTCCGTTGAACACCGCGATGTTGCGGACCTCGAAGGCGAGCTTCTCGTCCTCGGACGCGTCGCCGCCGGGCGCGCTGAACGCCAGCCGGATCACCCGCCAGGCCGGCAGCCGGGAAAACGGCTTGCCGGTGGTGGACATGACGATGGCCAGCGACGCGACCCGGTCCGGTTCGGTGGCGGCCAGGATCTGCGCGATCATCCCGCCCATCGACGCGCCGACGATGTGCGCCCGGCCGATGACCAGGTGATCGAGCAGCGCGACCACGTCGGCGGTCATGTCTTCGAGCGTGTACGGCACCTGGCTGCGACGGCCCATCAGGTAGCGCCCGACCCGGCGGTACACCGAGCCCGCGGCGCGCATCCCGTGCATCTTGGCCGACAGTCCGGTGTCGCGATGATCGAAGCGGATCACTCGATACCCCGCGTCGACCAGCCGAGCGCAAAAGCCGTCCGGCCACATCGGCAGCTGGGCGCCCAGACCCATGATCAGCAGGACCGGCGGATCCGCCGGGTCGCCGAGGTCTTCGTAATAGAGCTCGACTGCACCGTTGCGGGCGAGGCCGCTACGAGTCTGCATGAGGCTGGCCCGGCTTTTTCCACGGCTGCACCCAGCCGTCGATCGACCACCCCTCCAGTCCGGCCAGCAGCTCGTACATGGTGGCGCCGTCGATGCTTTCGCGGATGATGTCGGCGTGACCGGAATGGCGGGTCAGCTCGTTGATCACGTGCAGAATCACCCACCGCACCGACCAGTCCTTGATGCCCTTCGGGAACCACGGAATATCCTGCGGCACTGGCACTTTCGCAGCCAGATCAGCCGTCTCGACCAGTTGCAGCGCTTTCGCGCTCTCGGCCGTGAACTTCGCGAGCAGCCCGTCCAGCGTCTCGTCGGGCCGCATGACGTGCTGCTCGCCGAAATTCTTGGCGATCTCGTCGAACGGACGTGGATCGGGCGGCGGGGCGTCCGGCGCGGCCGCGACCCGCGACATCCAGGTGTCCTGCATCGCGGTGCAGTGCTTGATCAACCCGCCGATCGACAACTCGCTGACCGTCGGGCACGAGCGGGCCTGTTCGTCGGACAGGCCGTAGGCCACCGCGAAAAACGCGCTCTGGTGGTAGGCGAGGTACTCGCGCAGCGCGCTGCGTTCGTCGGTCACCGGCGAAGCGAGAGCGGGCATCGGTGTTCCTTTCTCCGGACGTGCTTCAAGCCTTCCACCCCTGTGTGACAAAGACGTCGTAGGGTGCGGGAATGCAGGTGACGTCGGCGGAGTCGACCGAACTTTTCGTGGGCCCGGCGGATGCGCCGCTTCAGCTGGTTCGGGTGACGCTGGACGGCTGTGCCGAGCCCGTCGAGGTTCGCGTTTCCGGTGACGGGCTGAGTGGGTCGGCATCGGGCTTGGATGTCGTTGAGGTGCCGGTTGTGGTCGAGCGTCCAGTGGTCGGGGAGCGACGAGCCGCGTCGGTGCGCACCGCGCGAGCCGAGGCGTCGTTCGAATTCGTTGTCGCCGAGCCGGGCTGGACGATGTTCATGATCAGCCACTTCCACTATGACCCGGTGTGGTGGAACACCCAGGGTGCTTACACCAGCCTGTGGACCGAGGACCCACCCGGAAAGGCCCGTCAGACCAACGCTTTCGAGTTGGTCCACGCGCATCTGGAGATGGCCCGCCGCGAACCCGAATACAAATTCGTCCTCGCCGAGGTCGACTATCTCAAGCCGTATTGGGACACCCATCCCGAAGACCGCGCCGACCTACGCCGGCTGATCGAGCAGGGCCGCGTCGAGATCATGGGCGGCACCTACAACGAGCCGAACACCAACCTCACCAGCCCCGAGACGACCATCCGAAACTTCGTGCACGGCATCGGTTTTCAGCGTGACGTGCTGGGTGGCGACCCGGAAACCGCGTGGCAGCTCGATGTCTTCGGCCACGATCCCCAGTTTCCCGGTATGGCCGCCGACGCCGGTCTGACCTCGAGCTCGTGGGCCCGCGGACCGCACCACCAGTGGGGCCCGATGCACAGCGAGGGCGGCGTCTCGGGCATGCAGTTCAGCAGCGAGTTCGAGTGGATCTCGCCATCGGGCCGCGGACTGCTCACGCACTACATGCCGGCGCATTACTCGGCCGGCTGGTGGATGGACGAGTCGACCACCGTGACCGAAGCCGAGCAGGCCTGCTTCGAATTGTTCGCCGAGCTGAAGAAGGTCGCGCTGACCCGCAACGTGCTGCTGCCGGTCGGCACCGACTACACGCCACCGAACAAGTGGGTCACCGAGATTCACCGCGACTGGGCCGCGCGGTACACCTGGCCGCGGTTCGTGTGCGCGCTGCCGCGTGAGTTCTTCGCCGCGGTGTTGACCGAACTCGACGAGCGCGGCGAGACGCCGTCGCCGCAGACCCGTGACATGAACCCGATCTATACCGGCAAGGACGTGTCGTTCATCGACACCAAGCAGGCCAACCGCGCCGCCGAGGACGCGGTGCTGGACGCCGAGAAGTTCGCGGTGTTCGCCGGTTTGGTCGGCGGCGCCGGCTATCCGCAGGCCGCGCTGGCCAAGGCGTGGGTCCAGTTGGCCTACGGCGCCCACCACGACGCGATCACCGGCTCGGAGTCCGACCAGGTCTACCTCGACCTGCTGACCGGCTGGCGCGACGCGTGGGAGCTGGGTACGGCAGCCCGGGACAACTCGCTGGCGCTGCTGTCCAGTGCGGTGGAGGGCTATCCACAAGACACAGTCGTCGTGTGGAATACGTTGGCGCACAATCGGACCGACGTCGTCACCGCCCGATTCGCGGATGCCCTCGGTGCCCGCGTCCAGGTGCTGGATCATGACGGCGTGGCGCTGCCCGCGATGGTCGAGCACGGCGGGACGTCGGTCAGCTGGCTGGCCCGCGACGTGCCGTCGCTGGGTTGGCGTTCGTACCAGGTGGTCGCCGGCGATGCGGACAGTGGTTGGGAGTCGTTGGAGGGCAACGAAATTGCCAACGAGCACTACCGATTGGCGGTCGACCCCGCGCGCGGCGGCGGGGTGGTCTCGCTGGTTCGTGACGGCAAGCAGCTGATGGCGGCGGGGCGAGTCGGCAACGAGTTGGCCGTCTACGACGAATACCCGGCGCATCCGACCGGCGGCGAAGGCCCCTGGCATCTGCTGCCCAAGGGCCCGGTGGTCGGCTCGTCGGAGTCGGCGGCGGAGGTCCAGGCCTACCGCAGTCCGTTGGGGCGGCGGCTGGTTATCCGTGGCCGGATCGGTGAAGTGCTGCGCTACACGCAGACGCTGACGTTGTGGCGCGGCGTCGATCGGGTCGACTGCGCCACCACAATCGACGACTTTGTTGGCGAAGACCGGCTGCTGCGACTGCGCTGGCCCTGCCCGGTGCCGGGCGCCATGCCGGTCAGCGAAGTCGGCGACGCGGTAGTCGGGCGTGGCTTTGCGTTGCTGCACCAACCTCATCCGGACTCCGGGTCGGTGGACACCGCCGACCATCCCTGGACGTTGGACAACCCGGCCTACGGCTGGTTCGGTTTGTCGTCGGCGGCGCGGATCCGCGTCGGCGACGGGATACGCACGGTGTCGGTGGCCGAGGTGGTCGCACCCACCGAGGCTGCCGGTGGTCGGTTGGCGCGCGACCTGGTGGTCGCGCTGGTGCGGGCCGGTGTCACGGCGACCTGCAGCAGCGCCGATCGACCGCGGTACGGTCTGCTCGGCGTCGACTCAAACCTGCCCGATACCCGAATTGCCCTGGGCCAGAGCGCGTTTACCTCGTCGGTGTTGGCGGCTGCCGACCCGGCCTACGCCCGCGAGGTCGACCGGCAGTTGGCCGACACCGGCTGCGCCAAAGTGTGGGTCCCTGCCGCCGCATCGTTGGCCGAAGCCTGGATTCCCGATGCCGACCTGCGGGACCCGCGCGCGCTGCCGGTGCTGGTGATCGCCGGGCGCGACGACGCGCACCTGGCCAAGGCGATCGCGGCGGTCGTCGACGATCTCGCCGACGCCGAAATCGTCGTCAAGCAGCACGCCCCGTCGGGCCTGCGAGACTTCGAATCGCGCACCGTCGCACTGTGCAACCGCGGAGTACCCAGCTTCGCCGTCGAGACCGACGGCACGCTGCATACCGCGCTGATGCGATCGTGCACCGGGTGGCCGTCCGGCATCTGGATCGACGAGCCACGGCGCACCGCGCCCGACGGGTCGAACTTCCAATTGCAGCACTGGACACATACTTTCGACTACGCGTTGGTGTGCGGTGGCGGTGACTGGCGCCGCGCCGAGGTGCCCGAGCGCAGCGCCGAGTTCTCCCATCCGCTGCTGTCAGTCACGTCGTCCGTCTCGCTGGGCGGGTTACCCGCGACCGGCTCACTGCTACAGGTCGAACCGGTCGGCGCGGTGCAGCTGGGCGCGCTCAAAGCTGCCGGCAACCCGCTGGCCCACGGCAGTGCCCAGCGTGTCGATCCGGGTCACGTCGCGATGCGGTTGGTCGAAACCCGTGGCGGCGAAGCCAAAGTCGATGTGCATTCGCCGCTGGGCACGGTATCGGAACTGCGGTCCGCCGATCTATTGGAGCAGCCACACGGCCGCCACCAGCTGACCGCGTTGCACGGCCACCAAATCGGCACCGCGCTGGCGAGATTCGACCTGCCACGCCTGATCGACGCCGAAAACGCGACGCTCGCACCGGATGCCGAGATCGCGCAGCCGCTGTACGCGCGCTACTGGCTGCACAACCGCGGGCCGGCGCCGCTGGGGGGCCTGCCCGCCGTCGCGCACCTACACCCGCACCAGCTCACCGCCGAGCCGAGTTCCGAAGTGTCGCTGCGCCTGACATTGGTCAGCGACAGCACCGATGCGGCGCTGGCCGGGACGGTGTCGCTGGTCTGCCCGCCCGGCTGGTCGGCCCGGCCCGCCGCGCTGCCCTTCACGCTGCCGGTCGGCGAGCACCTGGAAGCCGATATCGTGGTGAAGACGCCCGCGGGTGTCGAGCCCGGTGTGTACCCGGTGCGGGCACAACTGACGGTCACCGATGCCGGGGTGCCGGCCTCCTGGCGCCAGGTGGTCGAGGACGTCGCACTCGTTTCCGTGGGCGGTGCCGACGACGGCGGACTGGTCTACCTGAAGCGCGAACCCGCAGATATTGTTGTGGCTGCCGGTGATTCGGCTCGGCTGACCGCCACGGTCGGCACCGTCGCAGGTGCTGACCTGAGCCTGGAGGCGCACCTGATCAGCCCCTGGGGGACGTGGGAGTGGATCGGCCCGCCGGCGCTGGGCGCGGTGTTACCGGCCCGTGGCACCGTCGACATCGGCTTCGACGTACACCCGCCCGCGTGGGTCGAGCCCGGCCAGTGGTGGGCGCTGATCCGGATCGGCTGCGCCGGCCGCCTGGTCTACTCGCCCGCCGTGAAGGTGATCGTGCGATGAAAGTTGCTTCCGTGCAGGGCGTTCCGGTGCCGGTCGAGGAAGTCGACGAGCGTGAGGCACGACTGCGCAATGGTCCGCTGGCCTCCGCGTTACCGACCGTCGGCACCAGCGAGGGTAGACAACTGCGACGTTGGCTCACCCAGCTGATCGTGACGGAACGCGTGATCGCCGTCGAGGCCGGCGCCCGCGGAGTCAACGTCGACACCGCACCGACCGAAGAAGAGTTGCTGCCTGACATCACCGCCCGGCTGGAGATCGGCAGCATCGCCGCCGCGGCGCTGGCCGACCCGGGTGCGCGGGCGCTGTTCGCCCATATCACAGCCGATGTCGACGTCAGCGATGACGACGTCGCCGCCTATCATGATCGAAACCCATTGCGGTTCACCGGATCTCATCGCGTCACCACCGGCTGGCGGGCCCCGGCGACGACCGTGCCGCCGCTCGCGGAAGTGTGTTCGGCGATCGCCGAACACCTCCGGGCTGCCGCTCGACGGCGGGCCTTCCGGGTGTGGCTCGACCAACGCCGCGCCGCGCTGGTGCGGCTCGCACCCGGCTACGAGCATCCGGGCGACCCGCGCCAGCCCGACAACACCCATCGGCACTGAATCATGCTGACCCTTGCACTCGATATCGGCGGCACCAAGATCGCCGTTGGCCTTGTCGACCCGGCCGGCGAGCTGGTGCACACGTTCATTGAGCCCACCCCGAAAGACCATGACGCCGAACATGTCTGGGATGTGCTCGATCGGATGCTCGCCGACGCGGCCAAGACCGCCAAGGGCTCGATCCGCGCGGTCGGCATCGGAAGCGCGGGTCCCATCGACGCGTCGGCGGGAACGGTCAGCCCGGTCAATATTGCCTCCTGGCAAGGGTTTCCACTTCGCGATCGAGTCGCGACGGCGATCCCTGATGTGCCTGTCCAACTCGCCGGCGATGCCATCTGCATGGCCCTGGGCGAGCATTGGCGCGGCGCCGGCCGCGGCGCCCGCTTCATGCTCGGCATGGTGGTCTCGACCGGCGTGGGTGGCGGGCTGGTGCTCGACGGCAAGCCGTATCACGGGCGGACCGGCAACGCCGGCCACGTCGGGCACGTCGTCGTTGAGCTCGACGGACAGCCATGCCCGTGCGGCGGCCATGGCTGCGTCGAGACCGTCGCTTCCGGACCGTGGATGACGCGGTGGGCGTTGGCCAATGGCTGGGACGGTCCGGCGGACGCCGACGCGGTCGTGCTGGCCGAAGCGGCCGAGGCCGGTGATCCCGCGGCGCTGAAGGCTTTCCACCGCGGCGCCACCGCGCTGGCCGCGATGATCGCTTCGGTCGGCGCGGTGTGCGACCTGGACCTCGTCGTTCTTGGCGGGGGAGTGGCCAGGTCTGGCCCGCTGCTGTTCGACCCGTTGCGGGCGGCGCTGGCCACCTACGCGGGGCTGAGCTTCATCCGCGGCCTGCGGGTGGTGCCGGCCGCGCTCGGCGGCGACGCCGGGTTGATCGGAGCCGCAGCTCTGGTCTCACGAGTCACATGAGTCACCGAGCTCGGCCCCCCGCCCCAGAGCTGTGACTGGTCGTTTTGGCTGATCGCCGCAGCCCACGGTATGGTGGTCGGCGATCCACCGAAGACCGTCGGTCACCGAGCAATCGGTTGAAGGTCCGGGAATTCCCGGCGGCCCACGCAGGAGGACGAGGCAGACCTTCGCTGGCGCGAGCCCGCGGAAACTTCACGCCCCGACCGCATCCTGCGTCGGGGCGTTCGTCGTTTCCGGGCTTAAAGAACCCAAGGAGGAATGCATGGCACAGGCTGAAAAGGCCACCGCCGTTGCAGACATCGCTGAGCAGTTCAAGAGCTCAACGGCGACCGTGATCACCGAGTATCGCGGTTTGACGGTCGCTAACATGGCCGAGCTGCGCCGCTCGCTGGCTGGTTCCGCGACCTACTCGGTCGCGAAGAACACGCTGATCAAGCGGGCTGCGTCGGAAGCCGGCGTGGAAGGTCTCGACGAGCTGTTCGTCGGCCCGACCGCGATCGCGTTCGTCAGCGGCGAGGCCGTTGACGCCGCCAAGGCGATCAAGAAGTTCGCCAAGGACCACAAGGCGCTGGTCATCAAGGGCGGCTACATGGACGGTCGCGCGCTGACCGTCGCCGAAGTCGATCGCATCGCCGACCTGGAGTCGCGCGAGGTCCTGCTGGCCAAGCTGGCCGGAGCGATGAAGGCCAACCTGTCCAAGGCCGCCGGGCTGTTCAACGCGCCCGCCTCGCAGATGGCCAGGCTCGCCTTCGCCCTGCAAGAGAAGAAAGCCGCCGAGGCTCCGGCCGAAGCTGCGGCCCCCGCCGCGGCGCCGGCTGCCGAGGCAGAGGCAACCGAAACACCTGCGGAATCACCCGCCGAAACCACCGAATAACCCCGTAACACCCAGGAAGGACCAACCACATGTCCAAGCTCTCCACTGACGAACTGCTCGACGCCTTCAAGGAACTCACCTTGCTGGAGCTCTCGGAGTTCGTGAAGAAGTTCGAAGAGACCTTCGAGGTCACCGCGGCCGCTCCGGTCGCCGTCGCTGCCGCCGCTCCGGCCGGCGGTGCTCCCGCCGGCGAGGCCGCCGAGGAGCAGTCGGAGTTCGACGTCATCCTCGAGTCGGCCGGTGACAAGAAGATCGGCGTCATCAAGGTCGTGCGCGAGATCGTCTCGGGTCTGGGCCTGAAGGAGGCCAAGGACCTCGTCGACGGAGCGCCGAAGCCGGTTCTGGAGAAGGCCCCCAAGGAGGCCGCCAACGAGGCCAAGAGCAAGCTCGAGGCCGCTGGCGCCACCGTCACCGTCAAGTAGTCGATTCGCGAAAACCCCCGGGGCCGAACAGGTTCCGGGGGTTTCGTGTATCTAGCGCCGGACCGACGCCAGTTGCGAGTTGCGCACCAATTCCGGCGAATCACCCAGCGCAACAAGCAAGTTCGTCGTCAATGCGGCCAGTACCGGCCCCACCGCGCTGCCCTGCTCGCCGTAGGAGCCGGCCAGTTCGAGCATGACAAAGCCGTGAATCGCCGCCCAGAACTGCGCGGCGATGGCCACCACGGCGGCATCGTCGTCGGGTGAGCCGTTGATCCGCCCGGCCTGCATCGCGCGGTGCACGCCCCGCACCACGTGGGCGAAGCTGGGGTAGTGGTCGTTGATCTCGGCCAGACTCAGGGTCAGGACGTTGTGGGCCGGCGCATTGATGCCGTGGGCACTGGTGCTGCCGAACATCAACCGGTACATGTGCGGGCGCTCGATCGCGTAGCGCCGATACGCGATACCGGTGGCCATCAGGTCCGCGACCGGGTCCGACGTCGACGGCATCGTCATCGCGGCATCGAACTGACGCAACCCCTCGTCGGCAACCGCGGCGATCAGCCCGGGCATGCCGCTGAAGTAGGTATATACCGCCATCGTCGACGTCCCGGCAGCGCTGGCGATCTTGCGCGTCTGCAATCCGTCCGGGCCGTCCTGGTTGAGAATGTCGACGGCAACGCGCAGCAACTCGTCGCGCACGTTGCGTTCGGGCCGCGGGGTCGAAGACGTCATCAGCAAACATCTTGACACACCACCCGACGAATCGGTATAACAATGGAATATCAATGTTATAGGAGCTAGGAGGCGGAAGTGAGCAACGCCGTCAGCACCCCACCAGCCAATCCGTATCTTGACGACTTCCTCGCGCCGGTCGGCAAGGAAGTGACCGCGACCGATCTGCCGGTCACCGGTCACATCCCGGAGTTTCTGGACGGCCGCTACCTGCGCAACGGGCCCAACCCGGTTGCCGAGGTCGACCCGGCCACCTATCACTGGTTCACCGGCGACGCCATGGTGCACGGGGTCGGCCTGCGCGACGGGCAGGCCCGCTGGTACCGCAATCGCTGGGTCCGCACGTCGTCGGTCTGCGCGGCCCTGGGCGATTCCGAGCCCGCCGCGCTCAACCCGCGGGCGGGGATGCTGTCGGTCGGTCCCAACACCAACGTGCTCAGCCACGCCGGACAGACGCTGGCCCTGGTCGAGGGCGGTGGCGCCAACTACCGGCTGACCGATGACCTGGACACCGAGGGGACCTGCGATTTCGACGGCACGCTTTCCGGCGGCTACACCGCCCACCCGCACCGCGACCCGGCTACCGGCGAATTGCACGCCATCTCCTACTGCTTTGCGCGCGGACGCACCGTGCAGTACTCGGTGATCGACACCCGGGGACGAGCACGCCGGACTGTCGACATCGCGGTGACCGGGTCGCCGATGATGCACGACTTCTCGCTGACCGAGAAGTATGTGGTGATCTATGACCTGCCGGTCACCTTCGACCCGGTGCAGGTGCTGCCGACGACCGTGCCGCGCTGGCTGAGCGCGCCGGCGCGACTGGTGCTGCAATCGCTGCTGGGACGGGTCCGCATCCCGAGTCCGATCGCCACCATGGCCAATCGCAATCGCCGGCCCATCAATCGGATGCCTTACCGGTGGGATGCGGATTACCCAGCGCGCATCGGCGTCATGCCCCGCGAGGGTGGCAACAACGACGTGCGGTGGTTCGACATCGAACCGTGCTACGTCTACCACCCGCTCAACGCCTACTCCGAAGGCCGTGACGGCGCCGAAGTGCTGGTCCTCGATCTGGTGCGCTACCCGCGAATGTTCGATCGCGACCTGCGCGGCCCGGGCGACAGCCGGCCAACCCTGGACCGCTGGACCATCAACCTGGCCACGGGCACGGTGTCCACCGAGTGCCGTGACGACCGCTCTCAGGAATTCCCCCGGATCAACGAGAGCCTGTTGGGTGCCAAGCATCGCTTCGGCTACACCGTCGGCATGGACGGTGGCTACCTCGGCTCAGGCAGAACTCAAATGTCGACAGCGCTCTACAAGCACGACTTCGCCAGCGGATCGAGCATGGTCGCTCCGCTCGACCCGGAGTTGCTGATCGGCGAGATGTCGTTCGTCCCGCGCCCCGCCACCGACTCGGCTAGCTTGTCTGAGGACGACGGAATCCTGATCGGTTACGGCTATCACCGCGGACGTGACGAAGGCCAACTGCTACTGCTCGATGGGCAAACCTGCGAAACGGTAGCGACGGTCCACTTACCGCAACGCGTGCCGATGGGATTTCACGGAAACTGGGCGCCGCAGGACTGATCAAAACTGACCTCCCTGTGCGCTACAGTGACTCAAGCCACAAGCCGGGCTTGGGCTGTGATCAGCAATATCAGCGGGAGGATTTCGCGTGGGTATCGGTATCTCGGTTGAGGGACTGACCAAGTCTTTTGGTTCCCAGCGAATCTGGGAAGACGTCACGATGGAGGTCCCGGAGGGCGAGGTCAGCGTTCTGCTGGGCCCGTCGGGTACGGGTAAGTCGGTCTTTTTGAAGTCGCTGATCGGGTTGCTGCGTCCCGAGCGCGGCTCGATCGTGGTCGATGGCACCGACATCACCGAGTGCACGGCCAAGGAGCTCTACGACATCCGCACCCTGTTCGGGGTG
>DATNFI010000192.1:0-37933 GCA_035606475.1 Mycobacterium sp.
CCCAGGTCGCCGCCGATCGAGATCGGTGGTCCCGCGGGGTCGCCGCGGAAGCCGGTCAGACCCGACCATGCCTGCAGGGTGAACTCGCTGGCGGCGCGGTCGGCATAGCGACCGGTCCAGCCGAAGTCGGAGATCGTGACGACCACCGCCCGCGGATACTCGGCGAGCAGTCGCTCCGGATCGATGCCCCAGTCGGCCGCCTGCGACCGCGTCGCGGTCACCACGATGATGTCGGCGCCGGCCAGCTCCGCGCCGAGGTCGACGCCCGGCCAGGTCAGACTGCGCTTACCGGCGTTGAGATAACTGAACAGCGGCGAATCGGCGCCGTCGGCGACGGTCGACCCGCTGGCGGTGTAGCGCCGCAGCCAATCCCCTTGCGCCGGTTCGATTTTCCGGACGTCCGCACCGGCGTCTACCAAGAGTTTTCCGCAGCAGCTGGCCGCGATCCGGTCGCTGATCTCGATAACCCGGACGTCCTCCAGCGGTGTCGGTCGGCCGCCTTGCCCGTCGCTCAACCTGTATCCGTCTGCACTCGTCGCGATGTTGTCTATGCCATCTTAGTAAATTTGCCAGCCCTGGCACGCTTGCATTCGGGCGGCCGGATTGACCAGCACGGCTATTATGCCATTACTGCTAAGATTGCAGTGAATGGAGTTCGCGGGCGCAGCGGCCGTGTCTCCGGCCGATGACTTCCGCTGCTTGGAATCACATGACTGCGCTGGGAATTGGCCCCGAGGCCCGACGTCGGCTGTCGGCGCCGCGGATCGCCGAGATCGTCGCCGACGAGTTGCGGCGCCAGATCATCGACGGCGAACTGGCCGACGGCGATTTGCTGCCGCGCCAGGAAGTGCTTGTCGAACAGTTCAACGTCAGCCTGGTCTCGCTGCGAGAAGCGTTGCGAATCCTGGAGACCGAAGGGCTGGTTTCGGTTCGGCGCGGAAACCGGGGCGGCGCCATCGTGCATGCCCCGGCCAAGACCAGTGCCGCCTACATGTTGGGCCTGGTGCTGCAAAGCGAGTCGGTTGTCGTGGCCGACCTCGGCACCGCCCTGCTGGAACTCGAACCCGCTTGCGCCGCACTGGCAGCTCAGCGCGCCGACCGCGCCGACACCATCGTGGCCGAGCTCAAAGAGATCAACGACGCGATGGAAACCCATCTGGAAGACGGACCCGAATTCACCGAAATCGGCCGCAGATTCCACGATGCCATCGTGCGCGGCTGCGGCAACAAAACCATCATCGCCGTCGTCGGCACCCTTGAAACGCTGTGGACCAGCCACGAACAGCAGTGGGCTGACGAAAGCGCGGCGAAGGGCACCTACCCGTCGCTGACCAAGCGTCGCGCCGTGCTCAACACCCACATCAAGATGGCCGAGATGATCGAGGCGGGCGACGTCGATCGGGCGCGACGCGTTGCCGCCCGGCATCTTTCCGACACCCAGAGTCACGTGCTGGCCGCCGGACCTGACCAACGGATCTACGCGCTGTCGCCGCAGGCGTTGTCCAGGCCACGGGACAACCGCCATCTCTAGAACCGCACTGGTCACCGGCGGCAGCGGCGGCATCGGCAAGGCCTGCGCTGCCAAACTGTGCGAACTCGGTTACGACGTAGTGCTTTCCGCACGTCGCGAGGACCCGTTGCGCGCCGCGGCCGACAAGATCGGCGCCCGCTACATCGTCGCCGACGCCTCCGATCCCGACACCTTCGCGGCGGCCATCGGCCCACTGGAGGCCATCGATCTCGTCGTGCACGCCGCGGGCGCGCTCGGTGGAACCTATGCGCGCAAGCAGACATTCCAGCAGTGGCGGGCGATCATCTCGGCGAACCTGGACTCCTGCTTCGTGCTGACCTCGGCCGCGCTGCCCAAGATGCGCGCCGGCTCCCGCTTCGTCTTCATCTCGTCGTCCGCATCCTATGAGCCGATGATGGGCCGCACCGCCTACTCCGCGTCCAAGGCCGGCATGAACGCATTCGCCCGCGCCCTGGCCCTCGAGGTCGACCGTGACGGCATCGCCGTCCACATCGTGACGCCGGGGCCGGTGGAAACCGAGATGCTGCAGGATGTTCCGTTCGAGATGCAGGCCATCCAGGTCTCCGATGTCGCCGACGCGGTTGCCTGGCTCGACACCGTGGACCCGTCGGTGGATCTGCCGGAGATCCGGCTGAGCGCGGTCCGGCGCGGGCCGTACGCCCGGGTACCGGTGGTGCCCGACGAGGTTCAGCGGCGCGCCGCTAGTGCGGAAAAGTCTTGATCACCGTTTCGCCGAATTCGTGCAGCGATTCCGGTGCGGCGAAATCGGAGAACCAGACATAGAAGCGCTCGACGCCTTGACCGGACAAATGCCCGAAATGTCCGGACAATTCGTCGGCATCGCCACACGTCAAGCCTGACCCGAGATTGCCGAAGCGCCTGGCGCTCACCTCGCGCACCTTGGCCGGATCGCTGTTTTTGCGGATGAAACCGACCATCTGCTGAATCGACACCCGAGCAGACCCCGCGGCGGGAGCCAACTCTGCGAGACGGTCGACGTGATTGGCCGGGATGTTCCACCAATCCGCGTGTCTACGAACAAGTTCCATCATCCGTCGTCCCGTCCCGCCCAGGATCAGCGGTATGTGATGGGTGGGTAGCGGCGACTGGCTGTCGGCGCCGTCCCCACCGCGTCCCCAATACCGGTTCATCAGGTCGAGGTTGCGCTCGAGCCGTTTGACCCGGGCCAACGGATCTTGTTGGCCAACATCGAATCTGGTGAGTTCGGCGGGCCATGACCCCGTGCCGAGCCCGAGCTCGAATCTGCCGTCGGAGGCCTCCGACAGTGTGACCGCCTGCTTGGCCAGCACCGCCGGGTGACGGAACGCGTCACAGAGCACCAGATGGCCGATCTTCAACCGCTCGGTCTTGGCGGCCACCCAGGTCGCGATGCCCATTGCCTCCCAAATGCTTTCGGCGGGAAGGCCGGGCGCCTCGAGGTGGTCGATGAACGCGATTCCGGTGAACCCGCTGGCCTCGGCCTGGCGGGCCCGTTCCACGATGTCTCCGACGGGCACCCGCACCTGCGGCAGGAACAAATACCAGTCGGCCATAACCCACCACCCATTCGGATCGCACAACTGCTTCGCCGCCGCGATTGACGCTTGCGGCGCTAGTTTACTATTTTTACTATGTTAGGGGCCTTATGGACGTCGGACTGAATTCCGGACAATTGGCGCTGCGCGACAGCGTGCGTGACGTCCTGCGCACCGAATGCCCGCCGGCGATCGCGCGACAGGCCATGACGGATCCGGAACGCTGGCGCACGGTGTGGAAGACGGTCGTCGACCTCGGCTGGACCGAACTCGCCCGACCCGATGACGACAGCCCGTTCGGCCGGATGGAGCTCGCGGTCGTCCTCGAAGAATGCGGTGCGGCGCTGGCGCCCGTCCCGCTGTTATCCAGCGTCGGCCTGGCCGCGGGTCTGTTGCGGGCAGCCGGTGCCGGCGTGGCCGACGTGCTGGCCGATATCGGTGACGGCGTGGTGGCCGCGCTGGCCGTGCAAACACCTGGCCACCGGCTGCCCGGCGTTCCCATGACGGTGGCGGGCGGACGCGTGCAGGGCCGCGCCATCGCGGTGCCCGGCCTCCCCCGCGCCGAATTGGTCGTCACGCTGGCGTCGTCGCCCGACGGTCCGGTCGCTGCCGTTGTCCGTGTCGGCGACGGCGTGAGCGCGCAGGACGTCGAGTCGACCGATCCCGCCCAACCCGTCGCCGACGTCGACATCGACGCCGAGCCCATTGCGATTGCTCCGGTCGAGCTGGAGTCGGCACTGGCAACGCCGTTGCTCGCGGTGGCCGCCGACCTCGTCGGCGTCGCGGCCGCCGCGCTGGCCCGCTCGGTCGAGCACGCGAAATCACGGCACCAGTTCGGCAAGCCGATCGGCGCATTCCAGGGCATCAAGCACGCGTTGGCCGACAACTATGTGGCATTGGAGCGGGCCCGCGGTCTGACCTATGCCGCCGCGGCGCGCCTCGACGATCCGGCGACCGCGCCCGCCGCGGGCTGGGATGCTGCGGCCCTGGCCAAGGCCGCGGCGGGCGAGGCGGCGGTCGGTTGCGCGCGCACTGCGGTTCAGGTGCACGGCGCCTTGGCCCAGACCTGGGAACACGACATACACCTCTACTTGCGGCATGCCTGGCAGGGATGCTCGACCTTGGGTGACAGCCGCGCGCTCTATCACGCGGTGGGACGCCGCTTCGCCGGGAGCGCCTCATGACGCAGTTGACGGCCGAATACGCGGCGTGGCTGAGCGACTTCCTGCCCGCCGACTACTACGAGCGCTACCGCGAATACCGCTGGGACATCACGCTTCGCCGCGATCATCAACGTGCGGCATTCGAAGCGGGCTGGTTGCAGCCGACGTGGCCGCGCGAGCATGGCGGCCGATCGCTGGGACTGGCCGAGGCGATGGAAATCCGGCTCGAGGCGGCGACGCGGTCGGCCCCGAAGCTGCCCAACGTCGCCGGACCGGGAGTCGCGGCGCCGGGGCTCCGGCAATTCGGCACCCCCGCGCAGATCGACCGGCTGCTCGTCCCGCTGCTGCGTGGCGACGAGTGGTGGGCGCTGGGCATGTCCGAGCCCGAAGCGGGTTCCGATTTCGCCGGGCTGCGGACCCGGGCTGTGCGCGACGGCCCAGAAGGCAACGTGTTCCGCGTCAAGGGCAGAAAGATCTGGACAACCCAGGCGCACCTGTCGCGGTGGTGCACCTTGTACGCCCGCACCGACCCCGACGCGCCCAAGCACCGCGGAATCTCCTGCTTCATCCTCGATCTCGAATCCCCGGGGCTGACAATCGAACCCATTCGGATGGCGTCGATCTCCGATGAGACCTTCTGCGAGGTCATTCTCGACGACGTCGAGATCCCCGCCGAGAACCTGCTCGGAGAACTCAACGGCGGATGGCAGGTGGCGATGTCGTCGCTGAACCATGAGCGGCAGATGATTTGGATCATGAACTGGGTGGAGATCCAGCGCGGCCTCACCACCGTCCGGGCATCGCAGGCCACCCACGACGACTACGCCTCCGGTGAGGTGTTCGCCGAACTCGGCTCGCTGCTCGCAGATGCCGAAGCCCTGCGGGCAAACGGCTACCGCGCTCTGAACAACGAGCTCGCCGGGCTGCCGAGCCCGGAAGCCGACACTCTCAAACTCCTCGGTTCGGTCACCCTGCAACGAGTTTGGGAACTCGCCGCGGCGGCAGCCGGACCCCGTTCGATCGACGACGCTGACCTACTCTTCGAACGCCAGGACGCACTTGCGGCGACCATCTACGGCGGCACATCTGAGGTGCAGCGCAACATCATCGCCGAGCGCCTGCTCGGACTGCCGAAGGGATGACGATGGACTACGACCTCGGCACCGACGCCGCCGAACTGAGAACCCGCTTGCGCGACTTGATCTCGACGCACATCCCCGAAGGATTCCTCGGCGCCTGCACCGACGACCCCAAGGACCTGGCGACCACCGAGTCGTTCTGTAAGATGCTCGCCTCCGACGGGCTGCTGGCGCTGGCCTGGCCGAAAGAGCATGGCGGCGGCGGCGGTTCGGTGTGGCAGCAGACCGTGCTGCGCGAGGAGATGTGGGCGCACCACGAACCCCGCGGCGCCCAGTACATGGGCATCAACTGGGTAGGGCCCGCGCTGATGCGCTACGGAACGGCCGCGCAGAAGGACCGCCACCTGTCGGCGATCGCCGCCGGAGAGGTGATCTGGTGCCAGGGGTTCTCCGAACCGGAAGCCGGCACCGACCTCGCCTCGCTGCGGACCCGCGCGGTTCGAAGCGGCGACGGTTGGCAGATCACCGGGCAGAAAGTGTGGACGTCCTACGCGCAGATGGCCTCCTGGTGTGTGCTGGCAGCCTGCACCGATCCAGACGCCCCGAAACCCAAGCGGCTCAGCCTGTTTCTGGTTCCGATGGACCGGGCGGGCATCACCGTGCGACCGATCCGGTCGATGCTGGGGCCGCATCACCTCAACGAGGTCTTCCTCGACGGCGTTGAAGTCTCCCCCGACGAGGTCCTCGGCGAGGTGGGCGACGGATGGCGGGTCATGCGCGAAGCCCTGGCGTTCGAGCGGGTGGGTATCGCTCGCTATGCCCGATGTGAGTCGCTGCTGCACCGGATGCAAACCGAACTCGGCGACGACTGGAACACCCTGCCCGAGTCGATCCGGACGCGCTGGGTTCGGGCGTTGATCGATCTACGCATCGCGCGACTGTTGGCCTACCGCGCGGTGTCACTGCAAGACGACCCGACTGCGGGTGGCGCGGCCAGCGCCGCCCGTATCGCGACCACCACCTGCGATCAGCAGGTCGCCGAGTTGCTCTTCGACGTGCTCGGCCCGTCGGCGTTGGACAGCGGCATGTCGGCGCCGCTACACGGCGCTATCGAAGATCATTGGCGTTACGCCCAGGCGGCCACCGTCGCATCGGGAACCATTGAGGTGCAGCGAATGCTGGTCGCGCGCGAGACATTGGGAGACCACTGATGAAAACCGCTCTGCCAGAAGACATTGCCGAGTTCGCCGCGGTCGCCGGCAAGCGGCTGGCCCGATTCGGCGGAGTGCAGGCGGCGCTGCGGGCCGAGACGGAGGATCAGCTGCGGCACGACGCCCGGACCGCACTGTCCGACCTCGGGGCATTCGAACTCGACGTCAGAGGTTCCACCGAGGATCTACTGGCCGCCGCGGTGCTCTGCCAGGCCGTCGGCGCGACGGCACTGCCGTATCCCCTCGTCGACGAGTTGCTCGCGATCGACGGCGCCCGACTGGCACTGGTGAATCCCGCGACACCGCGCATCGACCACGGCGACCTGGCTGGTGACTGGATCGCCACCGACCTCGACGGTGCCCGCTACCAGGTCCGGCCATCCACCCGCACCGCCGCGAAACTCGGACCGTTTCTGGTACCGGCCACCCTGAGCCAAGCCGACGGCACGGTATCGGCGGCCGACGTCGATCTACATCTCACGCTGGGCTCGTGGCGGATCGTCGGCGCGGTGCAGCAAGCGCTAGAGATCACCCGCCAGCACGTCGTCGCCCGGATGCAGTTCGGCAAACCGCTCGCGGAATTTCAGGCCGTCCGCTTCACCATCGCCGACGCCTCCGTCGCCGCCCGCGGACTGTACGAACTCGCGAAGTATACGATCAGCCGCATGGAATCGTCTCCTGCGCAAGTGCGTTCGGCGGACGCCCTAGTGCTCAGGCTCAAGGCCACCGACACCGCCCGACAGGTATTCCGCGCCGCGCACCAGCTGCTGGGGGCATTGGGCTTCTGCGACGAGTCCGATGTCAGCGTGCTCGACAGGCACACCCAGCCGCTGGTGCGGCTGCCGGTCAGCACCGAGGCGCTAGCGATACGCCTGCTCCCGGACGTTCGCAGTGGCGCGCTCGAGACGTTGTTCTCTGAGCCGGTCGCCGCGGAGCCGGTCTGAGCATGAGCACCGAACAAGCCGCGTCCGAGGCGGTCGCTAATCCGTTCGACGAAGGAATCCCATTCGGCACCAAGCTCGCCGAACTCGCCGAACAACGTCGTGACGAGCCGGCGGTAACCATCGTCGCGCTCGACGGCACGGCACACTCGCTGACCTTTGGCGAGCTCGACGCGCGCGCAAATCAATGGGGGCGGGCCCTTGCTGCCAGCGGTGCCGAGATAGGTTCGCTTGTCGCACTTGGGATCCCGAATTCGCAGCATCTCGTGCTCGCCACGCTGGGCTGCTGGAAGATCGGCGCGGTTCCCGTCCCGATGCACTGGGATCTGCCCGAATGGGAGCGGAACCGGGTGCGTGAGGTAATCGGGCCCGCTGTCGTCGTGGACGAAAACAGCCGCTGGGAGCTCGAGGCGCGCGCCGCCGCCGAGTCGGACAGCCCACTGCCCACCGCCGTCTCCCCCACGGCCAACGGAATCTGCAGCAGCGGTTCAACCGGCGTGCCCAAAGTCATTCTGAACCTGGCGCCGTCGCTCTGGATCCCCCAGCAAGGCGAGCCGTTCTTGTCGAACTGGACGCCGGTAGTCCAGCCGCAGACCATCATGGTGCCCGCGCCGATGTATCACACCAACGGCTTCGCAACGTTTCTGTTCCTGCTGGCCGGCGACCATCTAGTTGTACTCGAAAAGTTCGATGCGGCATTGGTTTTGGATGTGATCGAACGCTATCGGATCACCAACTTCACCGCGACGCCCACGATGCTGGCCCGCATCGCGGCCCGGCCGGATGTCCGGCAGCGAGACCTGTCCAGCGTCGTGTTCATCCTGCAGGGCGCCGCAGTGATGCCCGCGCCGTTGATGCACACCTGGTTCGAACTGCTGAGTCCCGAGCAGATTGTGATGGCCTACGGCATGACCGAGAATCTCGGGCTCACGGCATTGCGCGGCGACGAGTGGCTCGCTCATCCGGGCAGCGTCGGGCGCGGCTTCAGGGACACCGAGATTCGAATCCTGGACGCCGAGAAAACACCGCTGGGCCCGGGCCAAGATGGCGACGTGTATTTGCGTGCGCCGATGAGTGCGGGATATCGCTATCTGGGTGGGGCGCCGCCATTGCCGTCGACCGATGACGGCTTTCGGTCCGCCGGCGACATCGGCCATCTCGACGCCGACGGCTATCTCTACATCGTCGATCGCCGCGTCGATATGATCGTCACCGGCGGCGCCAATGTCTTTCCGGCGGAAGTGGAGTCAGCACTCGCTGGTCATCCGGACATCGCCGACGTTGTGGTTATCGGGCTCGCCGACCAACAGTGGGGACGCCGGGTGCATGCGGTCGTTCAGCTCGCCGATCCCGCGACACCGCTGGCTGAGCGAGACGTCATCGCGTACGCGAAAACCCGGCTAGCGGCTTACAAGGTTCCCAAGACCGTCGAGTTCGTCGACGAGATTCCGCGCACCGCGGCGACCAAGGTCAATCGCTCGGCGATGATCGCGGCCCGCGGGGGCTGACCCGTCTCAGCCGATGCTCCTGGCGGCCGCCGCGACCCTGGTCTGGAAGTCGGCCGGCAGCGGGATGTATCCGAGCGGCGTCAGGCCGTTCTGTCCGCTGGAAACCGTCGACTCCATGAACGCCTTGACCGCCGTACCCACCTGTGCGTCAGGGTATTTCGAGCAGACGAGCTCGTAGCTGGCCAGCAGGATCGGGTAGGCGCCGGGCGTACTGGTGGCGTAGACCTTCGAGAGGTCGAGCACGAGGTCGTTGCCCGTGCCCTTGATGGTGACGTCGGAGATCGTCTTACCGACCCAGTCGTTGCCAATGGCTACCACTCCGCCCGCGGTCTTGATGCCGGCCACATCCAGGTGCTGCTTCATGGCGTAGGACCACTCGTTGTAACTGATTGCGCCCTCGGTCTTCTTGACGGCTTCCGACGTGCCCTCGTTGCCCTGAGCCGACGTGCCGACCCCGCCGTTGAAGGTCTTGCCGGCGCCCTTGGTCCAGGCGCCGCCCGAGGCGGCCTGCAGGTATTGCTGAAAGTTGTCGCTGGTGCCCGACGCATCGCTGCGATAGACGACCTTGATGTCCTCGTCGGGCAGGCTGCTGTTGGCGTTCAGCGCGGTGATCGCCGGGTCGTTCCAGCGGGTGATCGCGCCGCTGAAGATCTTTGCGAGCGTGGCTGCGTCGAAGGTGAGCACGTCGGTCGATTTCACGTTGAACGTGATCGCGATCGGGCCGAAGACCGCCGGCAGGTTCCAGGCGTCATTGCCGCCGCAGCGCTGCTTGGCGCCTGCGTACTCATCGCCGTTGAGCGGTGAGTCCGAGCCGCCGAAGTCGGTCTTGGCGCCGAGGAAGTCGGAGACGCCGGCGCCCGATCCGGTGGCCGAGTAGTTCAGCTGCTTGCCCGAGCACGATTCCTCATAGCTCGTGATGAAGTGGCTCATTGCGTTGGCCTGAGCGGTCGAACCGCTGCCGGTCAGGTCCTGCTTGCCTCCGCAGTCGACCTTCGCGTCCTTGGCGTATTTCGGTGGGGTGTCCAGGTGGGTACATCCTGACAACGCGAGACTGCCCGCCACGAGCAGGCCGGCGGCGACCAGGAATCCCTTGTGCTGCTTCATGTTTGCCTCCTTGACAACAACCCGTTAGCCGCACATCGGCCGCCCGTATGCCGGGCCGGAAATGCCCCGTCGTGCACGCCGTAGCGCCGCGTGTCGGTTCGAGCACGTCCGCGAGAATTAATAGTCATCCATATCGACATCGAAACAATCCGCAGGCAAACAACACATGAAGCCATCGTCGTGACCCGATGAGTTTGGCTCTAAATTGCGGAAATTGCGGTCGCACCGATGCAATTCATCCATCCGTTAGCGGCCGTTCAGTTGTCAGCCTTAGCGTATGCGTGGTTGACGCTGGTCAGTGCGGGTCTCGCAGGCCAGTAACGCCGCACTGATCCGCTTCGCCGAGAGAGGTGACATGACCGACACGCTCGACAAATCGCAGGCACCGAAAGTCAATGGCAAAACGGTGCAGGAATACATCGACGAGTTGCCCCAGTGGCCCGACGGTACGGCGCTGAAGTCGATGCCGATGACCGCGATGCAATTCCGAATCTGGGCGCTTGCCTGCGCGGGCAAATTCTTCGAAGGCATGGTCGTATTCATGACCGGCGTTGCCCTGCCACTGATCTCGATCCAATTCCACCTGAACGCGACCGACAAAGGCTTGGTGACCGCATCCTCGCTGGCCGGCATCCTGGTCGGCGCGACCGCACTCGGCGGCCTGGCCGACAGCTACGGGCGCAAGAAAATGTTCATCATCGAGATGATCATCTTCGCGGTGTTCCTGGTCGGGCTGACGGCCGCCCCGAACTTCATCACGCTGGTCGTCTGTCTGTTCGGCGCCGGAATCGCGCTGGGCTGTGATTACCCGACCGCACACATGGTGATCTCGGAGAGCATCGCCACCTCGATGCGTGGCCGACTTGTGCTGAGCGCCTTCGCTTTCCAGGCCGTCGGGGCGTTCTTCGGCACCGCGCTGGGCTTCGGCATTCTGTACGCCAACCCGAACCTGGGCGCCTGGCGGATGATGTACGCCGCCGCGATCGTGCCGGCCGTCCTGGTTGTCATCGGACGCCTGTACGTCACCGAAAGCCCGCACTGGCTGGTGTCGAAGGGCCGAATTGAGCACGGCGAGAAGGCCACCACCGCATTGCTCAAGCGCAACCCGCAGTACCCCAAGCATGTGGACCTGGCACATTTGGCTCAAACAGCCAAGGCCGCCGACGAGCACGGGTCTTACCTCGCACTGTTCAAGAAGCGGAATCGCCGCGCGACGATCCTGGCGTCGGTCCCGTGGTTCCTGCAGGACCTCGGCGTCTACGGCATCGGTATCTTCACGCCGACCATTCTGGGTGCCGTCATCGGCAAGGAGTCGAAGTCGCACGGCTTGTCCGACACCATCCACAACGACATCCTGGGCGCCAAGGGTTCGGCGATGATGGACGTGCTGTTCGTCCTCGGCGTCGTCGTCGCCATCTTCTTGGTGGACCGGATCGGACGCATCAAGCTGCAGATCTGGGGCTTCATCGGCTGCGCGGTCGGGCTGCTGCTCTCCGGGCTGTCCATCAGGCCGGACGGCAGCAACGTGATGTGGCTGCTCTTCCTGGGCTTCACGATCTTCTACTTCATGGTCAACTTCGGACCGAACGCGATGACCTATTTGCTTGCGGGCGAGGTCTTCCCGACCGAGGTCCGCGGCAAGGGCGCCGGCTTCGCCGCGTCGTTCGCCAAGATCGGCGCCGTGCTGACCGCCTTCATGTTCCCGATCCTGCTGAAGACGATCGGCACCACCGCGCTGCTCTGGGGTCTGGTGGTGTGCTTCCTGCTGGGAGCCGTCGTGACGTACTTCTTCCGGATCGAGACCACCGGTGTGAACCTCGAAGAGATCGGCAAGGCAGAAGCGTCCCCCGCCGCCGCCACGTCATAGGGCCCGGACCCATTCGTTGCGTGTAGCAGGCAAGCAACCGCCGAGGCGGATACTCGTCAGTCATGACCGATTACGGGGACGGGTCTCTGTCGGACGCCCAGATCGCGGCGATGTCGCCGGCGCAGCGCCGAGACCTGATTCAACGACTGGAACGTCCGCTCGAGGAGGTGTTTCCGCCGACCCTTGCGAGACGGATGCGGCGCAATCGGCTGACCCTGATGGTGGGCGGCGCCATCGCGCTGATTCCATGGACGATCTACCTCGCGTTGACGCTGCCCGACAACTATGTCGCCCATAACTGGCCGGCCACCTGGATCGGCTTCGACTGCGTGCTGATCACGTTCATGACTGCTACCGCGGTGCTGGGCTGGTTGCGCCGACAACTGGTGCTGCTCGCCGCGTTCACGACCGGGGTTCTGCTGATCTGTGATGCCTGGTTCGACATCATGACCGCCGGCCCGGGCCAACTTCGGGAGTCGGTGCTTACCGCCGCCCTCGGCAATCTGCCGCTCGCGGTGGTCATGATCACCGGCGCGCTGCGGATAATTCGGATCACCGCGACGCGCCTGTGGTTTCTCGACCCCGCGACGCCGGCGTGGCGCCTGCCATTGCTGCCCTGACGCGCGGCGACCGACCGCCGCCTGCCAGACAAGCGCGGTAACCTCATTCTCACAGCGCAACACGCGTGGGACTGAGGAAGGCGCCATGGCCGCAGATAACGAAGCCGACGAAACCGAACCGACGACTCGGGACGCCCGCTTCATCAAGACGGCGGTGGAGATACTCCGCGAAACCGGGCGTACCGACTTCACCGTGCAAGAAGTGGTGGCCCGGTCCAAGACATCGCTGCGGGCGTTCTACCAACACTTCAGCAGCAAGGACGAACTGCTGATCGCGCTGTTGGAGCGAACAATGGCGCAGTCGACCCAAGCCTGGCGCGCCGAGACGGCCGGGCTGGCCAGCACCGAGGCGATCAAGCTCATCATCGACCGGATCAGCGCGGAGCCCGAATCAAGCACCCAGGACAGCCTCAACCGGGCGATGAATCTGTACAACCAGCACCTGGCCGAAACGCGGCCCCGAGACTATGCCCGGGTTATCGCCCCCCTGCACGATCTGCTGCGCGACGTCATCCAACGCGGCATCAGCGAAGGCATCTTCCGGCCAAATCTCGATGTCGCGCCCGCCGCCGCGATCGTCATGCAGACCGTCCTCGGTGCGCTGCGACTGCACTGGCTCGGTGCCGAATTAACCGGTGCGCCAATCGATGCCGCGCACCTGTACGACTTCTGCGTGCGGGCCCTCGGCGCCGACGAGAACGTGCAACCGGAAACCCTGACATTGGCAGAGCTGTTCAACCAGATCGGCATGCGGCCCGGTTCCCGTAACGGCGAATTCGCGATGACGATCCCGGTGAGCCCGCAGGTGGTCAACACCTCCGGCGCGCTGCAGGGCGGCCTGATCGCCACGCTGATCGACGTCGCCGGCGGACAGTTCGGGCTGGACTACCTGCAGGACGGCACCACGATGACGACCGCCGACATGAACATCCGCTACCTGCGACCGATCCGGCAGGGCACCGCATACGCGGTGCCGCGGATGCTGCGCGGCGGTCGGCGCGCCCTGGTCATGCAGGTCGACGTCCTTACCGACGAGGACGGCAGCGACCCCCGCGAGCAGCTGCTCGCGACGGCAACGGTGAACTTCGCCGTCATCAACGGGGCGACCCCGACGCTGCCCGATTGGCCGCAAGCCTGACGCTATTTTCCGCCGGTTGCACTTGGTGGTAACGTCATTACCACCAAGTGAGAATCCCAGCCTCCAGACAATTCAGCATCAGCAGGAGATCGCCATGCCGTCCCGCGAACTTTCCTTCCCCGTCTTCGACGCCGACAACCACATGTACGAGTCGGAGGAAGCGCTCACCAAGTTCCTGCCCGAAAACCGCAAGCGCGTCATCGACTATGTCCAGGTGCGCGGCCGCACCAAGATCGTGGTGCGCGGACACATCAGCGAGTACATCCCCAACCCGACCTTCGAAAAGGTCGCCAAGCCGGGCGCTCAGGAGGACTACTTCCGCAACGGCGCGCAGGGCAAGAGCTACCGCGAAATTCTGGGCGAGCCGATGAAGTCGATCCCGGCCTTCCGCGAACCGGCGGCGCGCCTCGAGGTGATGGACGAACTCGGCATCGACTACGCGCTGATGTTCCCGACGTTGGCCAGCCTGGTCGAGGAGCGCATGAAGGACGACCCGGAGATGACCCATGACGTCATCCACGCGCTCAACCAATGGATGCACGAGCAGTGGTCGTTCAACCACAAGGACCGGATCTTCGCCACCCCGGTGATCACCCTACCGATCGTCGAGCGCGCGCTCGAAGAGCTCGAGTGGTGTCTGGAGCGCGGCGCCCGCACGGTGCTGGTCCGCCCGGCGCCGGTGCCCGGATTCAAGGGCAGCCGCTCGTTCGGGCTCGAGGAGTTCGACCCGTTCTGGCAGGCCTGCATCAAGGCCGACATCCCGGTGTCGATGCACGCCTCGGACAGCGGCTACTCCGAGTTCGCGAACGTGTGGGAGCCCGGCGACGAATTCCTGCCGTTCAAGCCGACCCCGTTCCGCAGCTTCGTGATGGGTCACCGGCCGATCCTGGACGCGATGGGTGCGCTGGTGTGCCACGGCGCGCTGTCGCGTAACCCGGAGCTGCGGATCCTGTCGATCGAGAACGGCGCCGACTGGGTGCCGGACCTGTTCAGGGGCCTCAAGGGCGTCTACAAGAAGATGCCGCAGGCCTTCAGCGAGGACCCGGTGGAAGCCTTCAAGCGGTGTGTCTACATCACCCCGTTCTGGGAGGACCGGTTCACCGAGATCGTCAACATGGTCGGCACCGACCGGGTGCTGTTCGGCTCCGACTGGCCGCACCCGGAGGGCCTCAAGGACCCGATCAGCTTCGTCGACGAGCTCACCGACTTCGACGAAGAGGACGTCGCCAAGATCATGGGCGGCAACCTGATGAAGCTGATGAAGGTCGCCAAGCCGGTTTCGGCCTGATCCGCCGGGTCGCCGTAATAGGTTCGCCTACATGGAGCGGCGCACCCTGGAAGCGGTTATCTACGAACGCGAACCACCGATCGCACGGATCATCCTGAACCGGGCCGACAAGGCCAACACCAAGGATGCGACGTTGGTCCAGGAGGTCGACGCCTGTCTGCACGAGGCCGACCGCGACCGCGAGATCAAAGTCGTGATCCTCAAGGCCAACGGCAACGGCTTCTGCGGCGGGCATGTCGCCCGGTGGGGTCCGGACGAAAACCCCTATCCCGATTTCGGCGACACGTTCGAGGATCTCTACAAGGGCACCGCCGACTTGTTTTTGTGGCCGACGTTGTACCTGTGGGAGTTTCCGAAGCCGACGATCTCGCAGATTCACGGCTACTGCATGGGCGGTGGCATCTATCTGGGTCTGCTCACCGACTTCTGCGTGGCATCCGAGGATGCCTATTTCCAGATGCCGCTGGCGCAAAGTCTCGGAGAACCCGGTGGGCACACCATGATCGAGCCGTGGCTGCTGATGAATTGGCATCGCACCATGGACTGGTTGCTGCTGGCGCCGACGCTGTCGGCGGCCGACGCGCTGGAGTGGGGGCTGCTCAACAAGGTGGTGCCGCGCGACCAGCTCGAGAGCACCGTCGAGGAGATGGCTCGGCGGATCGCCCAGGTCCCGTTGACCACGTCGATGGCGGTCAAGAACAGCGTGAAGCGGGCCTACGAGTTGATGGGCATGCGGGTGCACCTGCAAGTCAGCCACATCCTGACCAACATGGTCGGCGCGGCATCCGACGTTCAGGAGCGGCGGGCCCAGCTCATACAATCGGGTTTGAAGCCAAGGGATTTCATCGAGCGCGACGACTCAGGCGCGGCGCCGACCGCATAACCCGCCGAGACTGCGGCTGGACGCAGTCTCGAGGCCGAAGCCGCGGCTGGACGCAGTCTCGGCAGTGAGAACGCGACTAGCGGCTGCGCTCACCGGGAAGCGCGCGACCGGCGGCGTGCCGTGCGGCGACATAGCCGAACACCATCGTGTAGGCGATGCTCCCGCCCGCGCCCAGGTAGTTGCGGCCCATCACCGTCGCGGTGATATTGCCCGTCGCGTACAGCCCCTCGATCACGCGGTCGTTCTCGTCGAGGACCTGGGCGTACTCGTTGGCGACCAGCCCTCCACACGTCCCGACATCCGCGGGAACGACCTTGGTGGCGTAATACGGCGCCTTATCGAGTGGCCCGAGCGCGGCGTTGGTGCGGTATCCAGGATCACCCAGGCAATCGTTGTATGCCGACTGGCCGCGGCCGAAGTCCGGATCGAGGCCCTTGGCCGCAAAACCGTTGAAGCGCTTGACCGTCTGCTCCAGCGCGTCAGCCGGGACCTCCATGTGGCGCGCGAGATCAGCGATGGTCTTACCTCGCAGGACCGCGCCCCGCTCGATCAGTTCTTCGGGGAGGCTGCGTTTCTTGAACGGGTTTGCTCCCGAGACGTATCGATGTATGTAGCCCTCGTCAAAGACCATCCAGCACGGCACTGCCTTATTGGCGTACATCGCCTTGCCCACTTCGACGTATGAGTTCGACTCGTTGCAGAACCGTCTGCCGGTGCCGTCGACGTAAATGGCCCCGGGTCGCTGCCGCCCGCTTCCAAGCGCTCTGGCGGCGTCACCTCCGTCAGCGATGAAAATCGATGGTAGCCACCAGGCTTCGTCCAGTAGATCGGTTTTCGCCCCAAGCCGCATCGCCGTCTGGAGCACCTCGCCCGTGTCGCCGGCGTTGGCGATCGACCACCGCCCATCATTCGGCTGGTCGCCGCCGTATCGGCGGCGCATGTCGGCGTTACGGCTGAAGCCGCCGGCAGCGAGCAGCACCCCTTTGCGCGCTTCGATATTCAGCGATGTGCCGTTGTGAGTTACGCGCGCACCGACAACACGACCGTCGTCAACGATCAGGTCCTGCATTGCGGCCTCGGTCCAGATCGGCGGCTCCCCGCGCAGGTCCATCAGAGCCTTGAGCATCTGACCGATGAGCGAGGCACCGTTGGTGAGGAGCTCTTGGCGACGCAGCTTGGCGGCCCTGGTACGCGCGAACACCCGGGTTGCGACGGCAAAGGCCCGCGGCGATCGATTGAAGTACTGCACCGCGCGCAGCTCGTTCGTCTTGAGGACGAACCCGCCGTAGCTCTTGGCCATCGACGGCTGGACTTTGTCGCGCCAGTTACCCAGTGCTGCCGCGTTGTACGGGATGCCTTCGATCGCGCGGCCAGCTTCGTTGCCGCCCTTGTGATTCGGGTAGTAGTCGCTCCAGCCCGGACACCGCACGAGCCGAACGCCCTTGCGCATCAGAAAATTGATCATCTCGTAGCCCGCGGTGAGGAACATCTCGCGACGTGCCCGCGATGAGGGCTCGCCGATGTCGCCAACGACGTCGTCGAAGTACGCCAGACCGTCCTCGTGCGAGTCCGGGATGCCATCGGCGCGCATCAACGGGTTGTTCGGCAGCCACACCATGCCACCGGAAAGTCCTGTGGAACCACCTATCAGACCTTGTTTTTCAATCACGAGCGGCTCGAGCCCGCTGTCGAGCGCGGCCAAAGCGGCGACCATCCCACCGCCTCCGCTGCCGGCGATCAGCAGGTCGACCGATCGGTCCCAGTGTGTGGTCATCACGCCTCCAAGGTGAAACCGAGATCAGCGATCGGTACGTCGATGGTGGTATTCGTCTTCTGAATCGCGGGCACCAACTCGTCGAAGGGCAGCCCGGCAAGAAAGCCGTCGATGACGCGTTCGAAATTCGAGATCAGTCCTTCGATCTGGCCGGAGAGTCGCATGTACTCAAAGCCCTTGGAATGCAATCCCTTTTGTTGCCGCGGCAGGTTCGAGAAGTCTTGAGCGGGGATCGGCGGCCAGCTCGGGTCATTCGGCGCCAAGGGCTCCGGAGGCGTCGGTTTTCCCACCGACATGTCGTCGGGCATGCGGGTCAACGACCAGATCTCGAAGAGTGTCTCCTCGGGGCCGAGCGGACGGATCCGGTACGACGACGCGCTGCTGTAGGTCGGCAAGATGAAGTGGTGCGGGAAGGCGAAGCCGATCGCGTCGGTAATGCCGCGACGGATCAGGTCGTTCAGATCGGGCATCGCACTGCCCCGCGCCCGATGCCATTGCACCACCGCGTCGTTGAGCGCGCTGCGCCAACCGGCCAGCGCCTCCGCCGGATCCGACGGCAGCGTAATCGTTTGCAGGCCTTCGGCGATGCGGATGTCGTTCTCGTGTGTCATACCGCCCATGCCGTCGCCCAGCGTCCGCATGAAGTAGAGGCTGCTGGCCACCACGGGGTGCACTGCCTCCGACGCACTGCCGGTCGCCGCCGACGGCAACAATTGCGGGTGGGTCTGCGGGACGTGGTAGCCCTCCATGAACGCGGCCGTCGCCAGCTTCCAGTTCACCGGCAGCCGGCAGGATTGCCACCACTCGACGCGCAGTGACTCCACCTTCCAGGCGTCGTAGGTCGAAGCGAAGGGTTCCATCCAGTCGCGCAGCGGCGGGGCGGCGTCGTCGAGGTTGATCCAGGCGCAGCCGCCCCACAGTTCGCACCTGACGTCGACGAGTTGCAGATCGTCAGCGGACATGTTGTCCTCGGCGAAAGCCTCGGGTCGCAGCACGAAGGTGTTGCGGCCGTCGACGCCCCAGCACCAGCCGTGGAACGGGCAGACGAAGGTTCGCCGGGCCCCAGGAAGAGAGCCGTTGCCTTCCACCAGCTTTACTCCGCGGTGGCGGCATGCGTTGTGGTAGGCGCGGACGGTGTCGGCGTCCACCCGCACCACGATGACCGACTGGTCCAGGATCTCGTATTCGACGAAGTCGCCCGCTTTGGGAATCTCTTCGAGCCGGCACGCCATCTGCCACACCCGCGGCCAGAAGAGCTCGGCCTCGGCCGCGTAAAACTCGGGATCGTAGTAGCGCTGCTTGGGAATCCGACTCGGATTCTGCACCGCCCATGGCACCTGCGTCTGGTTGGTCATCGTGTCACCTCATACGATCCGGGACGTCCGCCCCTGCCAGTACCGTTCACGGATACGCCGCTTGTAGAGCTTCCCGTTCGGGTCGCGCGGGAGGATGTCGAATTCGATTGTGCGCGGGCACTTGTAGCCCGCGAGGTGGGTTCGGCAATATTCGATGAGCTCGGCCGCCAAGTCCGGCCCGGCCGCGACGCCGGACGCCGGCTCGACAACGGCCTTCACCTCTTCGCCGAACTCGTCGTTGGGCACACCGAACACCGCGGCATCGACCAGCTTGGGATGCATCACGAGCAGGTTTTCCGCTTCTTGTGGGTAGATGTTCACCCCGCCGGAGACGATCATGAACGTCGACCGGTCGGTGAGATACAGGTAGCCGTCGTCGTCGACGTAACCCATGTCGCCCAGCGACCGCCAGCCGCGGTCGTTGGACACCGACGCCGTCTTGGCCGGGTCCTTGAAGTACTCGAACGTCGGCCCGCCCTCGAAGAACAGCTCACCGGTCTGCCCGACCGAGACCTCTTCCCCGTCGTCGCCGACCACATGCACCGGAGACATCGGGATGCCCACCGAACCCGGATGGGCCAACCATTCCAACGGCCCGATCGTCGTGCCCGCGAATCCTTCTGTCCCGCCGTAATACTCGTGGATGATCGGACCGAACCAGTCCATCATCTGCTGCTTGACGTCCACCGGACACGGGGCCGCCGCATGGATGACGCACTGCAGGCTCGACACGTCGTAGCGCCGGCGCACCGACTCGGGCAGCTTCAGCATCCGCACGAACATCGTCGGCACGAACTGAGCGTGGGTGACCCGGCGCGTCTCGATCAGGCGCAGCACGTCTTCGGCGTCGAACTTGCGCATGATGATGGCTGCGGCGCCAACCCGATTGACCGCCATCGTGTAGTTCACCCCGGCGGCGTGGTACATCGGCGCGGGCGACAGGTACACGCTGTCGGCGGTCATGCCGTATTTGTGGATCAGCGCCAACTCCAGCACCGACTGCGCCCACGAGCCGTTGCCGTCGGTCGGCAGCGCGCGACGAACCGCCTTCGGCCGGCCGGTGGTGCCCGACGAGTACAGCATCTCGGACCCATCCGAGCGCGGCGGCGCGTCGCCGGCCGCGGCCAGCGCGTCGTCGTAGGACTGCCAGCCCGCGACCGCGCCGCCGACCGCGATGTGTACATCGACGGCGGCGTTGGCGCCGCGCAGGTGCGCCGCGAGATCGGTCGCCGAGGCGTCCACGAACACCGCCTTGGCGTCGGAGTCGTCGATGACGTAGGCGACCTCCTCGGGGGTGAAGTGAGTGTTCACCGCGGTGTAATAGAGGCCGGAAAGCTGGCAACCCCAGGTGATTTCGAAGAACTCCGGCCGGTTCGGCAACACCAGGGCCACCCCGTCGCCGGGCCGCAGCCCCGCACCGTGCAGCGCCGCGGCGACCCGTTGGCTGCTGGCGTACAGCGCACCGTACGAGATCACATCGCCATCGGACATGATCAGCGCCGGCGACTCCCCGGCGCTGATCGCGTGATCGGCGATGTTCACGACTATCCGGCTGACGCGCCGTCGCTCGATGCGGCCGCGGCCGCCTGGCGCCGCGCATGCTCGGACGGCAGCACCTTGTCTTTGAACACGGTCTGGATCAGCTGCTGCACGTCCTTGCTGATCGAGGCGAGCGCTACGAGGTCGTTGGAACTCTGCCAGTGCACCCGCATGCCCATCAGCTCCCAGGCCCGCTTCAGGTTGGCCTTGGTGAGCATCAACGTGGTCAGCGGTGCCTGGGCGATGTGGCGGGCGATCGCGTCCACGCGGTCGTCCAGGTCCTCCCGCTTGACCACCTCGTTGACCAGCCCGACCTCCAGCGCTTTCTTGGCGTCGATCACCTCGGCGGTGAACAAGTAGTAGGCCGCGCGCCGCCAGTTCATGAACACCCAAGGCTCGATGGAACATTCACCGGATGGCATCCCGAATCCCTGCAGGGGCGGATAGGAGAAGTAAGCGTCCTCGGAGGCGATGACGATGTCGGTGGTCAGGCCCATGTGCGTACCGCCGCCGACGCAGTAGCCGTGCACCTGAGCGATGGTGGGCTTGGAGAACTCCCACAGGTTCAGGGTCGGCTTGACGAAGAGATCCGACTGCGCCTTCCACGGGTGGCCCGTCACCATGGCGTTCTCCACGAACGCCGGGTAGTCAACGGCGTTGTTGCCGATCGCGTGCCCGGAGCAGAAGCCCTTGCCGTTGGCCTTGAGCACCAGCACCTTGATGTCGTAATCGCGGTCGGCGTCCAGCAGCGCGGCGTCGACTTCCTCGGCCAGTTTCTGGTCCTGTGCGTTGGCCTTCTCCGGCCAGTTCAGGGTGATCTTCGCGATCGGACCATCCTTCTGATAGATAATGCGCTCGCGAGTTTCGTTGAGGTCCATACTTTTACCCTTCCTGAGTGATGACGCCGATTTCCGCGCCGATGTCGTAAGTAGTGCCGATCTCGCCGGTCCACTGCACGGTGCCCGATGCCCCGGCCTCGATTTCCTGTTCCACCTTCTCGGTGGCGATCGTGAAGATCGGTGTGCCCTCGTCGACGTGTTCCCCGGCCGGCACCAGCAGGTCGGTCAGTTCGGCCTCGGAGACGGCGACCGACACCCGCGGGATGCGAATAGTGAAGTCAGCCACGCGCTCCCGCCCTTTCCAGCGTCCGCTGCGCGGCGGCGACGATGCGCGGCGGCGACGGGTAGACCTGCGCCTCGAGCGCGGCCGCGGCGGGATTGGGGACGAACCTCGCGGCCACCCGCTCGATGGGCGCCTCCAGCTCACCGAACAGCTCGGCCTGCAAGATCGCGGCGACCTCCGCTCCGGGACCAGCGAATTGCACTGCGTCGTGGACGATTACGGCTCGGCGCGTCCGCCGCACGGATTCGACGATGGTCTCGACGTCGAGCGGCACCAACGTGCGCAGGTCGACGACCTCCGCGCTGACGCCCTGGCCGGCCAGGGTTTCCGCCGCGGCCAGCGTGTCGTGCACCGGACGGCCGTAGCTGATCAGCGTCACGTCGTTGCCGGACCGCTTGATGTCGGCCTGGCCGAGCGGAATCCGGAAGTCCGGGTCGACGGGCACCGGCCCCTTCTTGCCCTGCAGGCGAATCGTTTCGACGAACAGGCACGGGTCGTCGTCGAATATCGCGGAAGCCAGCAGGCCTTTGCCGTCCCGCGGTGTGGACGGCACGATCACCTTCATGCCCGGGATGTGCATGAACCATGCCTCGAGGCTCTGCGAATGCGTTGCGCCGGTGGCCAATCCCGCGTAGACCTGGGTGCGGATGGTGATCGGCGCCGTGGTGCGCCCGGCGGTCATGAATCGCAGCTTGGCGGCGTTGTTGATCAACTGGTCGGCGGCGATCCCGATGAAGTCCATGATCATGATTTCAGCGACCGGCAGCATCCCGTCGATGGCCGCACCGATCGCGGCACCGACGATCGCCGCTTCCGAGATCGGCGTGTCCAGCACCCGGTCGTGGCCGTACTTGGTCGACAAGCCCGCGGTCGGACCGGACGCTCCCGGGTCGGCGATGTCCTCGCCGAGCAGGAACACCCGGTCGTCGGCCTGCAATGCCTGATCCAGCGCGAGGTTCAGCGCCTCGCGCATCGTCATCTCTTTGTCGTCCATGCCTTTACACCGGGTACTTGATCGGGGTTGCGTACACGTCGCGGTCGAGTTCGTCGGCCGACGGCGACTCGGCGTTCATCACGGTCTGCAGCGCGGCTTCCACCGTCGCGAGCGCCTCGCTGTCGATGCCGTCCAGCTCGGCCGCGGTGCAGAGGCCGGCCTCGGCGAGATGTGCGCGGAACTTCGGCACCGGGTCGGCCGCCATCGCCGCGGCCAGTTGTTCCTTGGGGATGTAGGGCATCCGGTCACCGAAGTAGTGACCACGGAAGCGGAACGTCACGCACTCGATGAAGGTGGGCCCGGCGCCGGAACGGGCCCGCCGCACCGCTTCGTCGAGAACCGCTTTCACCGCCAGCGGGTCGTTGCCGTCGACGCGCACACCCGGCATGCCGTAGCCGGCGGCCCGGTCGGCGACCCGCTCGATCTTCATGGTGTCGCCGGTGGGTGTCATCTCGGCGTAGAGATTGTTCTGGCACACGAAGACCATCGGAAGATCCCACAGCGCAGCCATATTGGCCGCCTCGTGGAACGAGCCGGTGTTGGTCGCGCCGTCGCCGAAGCTGACCACCGTGACGCGGTCGAGCCCCTTGCGTTTGGCCGACATCGCCAGACCAACCGCCACCGGTGGCCCGGCCCCGACGATCCCGGTCGACAACATCACCCCGTTCTCCGGTTTGGCGATGTGCATGGTGCCACCCTTGCCGCGGCTCGCGCCGGTGACGCGTCCCATCATCTCGCCGTAGATCTCTTCGAGCGGCACACCTTTGCCGATCAGGTCGTGCAGGCCGCGGTAGGTGGTGACCAGTTGGTCGTCGGCGCGCAACGCGACACCCATCGCGGCGGCGATGGCCTCCTGGCCGCGCGACGGCCAGTAGACGCACATGAACTCCCCGGTGCCGATGCCCTTGGAAAGCCGGTCGTCGGCGGCCTTCATCAAGACCATCAACTCGTAGAGACGTCTCTGGACCGCCGCAGTCACTTTGTGTAAGACCCAATCTCCCGATACACCTTGGGAATTGGCGGTGGGTCCAGGCTGAGATACTTCAGCGACGACATCTTTCCACTGGCACCGAGTTCGCCGAGCTTCTGCACTACCCCGTCGAGGTCATCGCAGTCGAGTTCGTAGATGGCGATGAACGGACCGTTTCCATCGGTCGGCGCGAACCGGCGCGCCGAGACGATGCCGTCCACCGAACAGATCTCGGCCAGATGCGTGTCGTTGTACCAGTTGTGGTACTCCTCCTCCAGCTCCGACGACACCGGCATGGTCTGCAGGTAGATAACGCCTCTAGGCATTGCGCCACTCCTCCCCATCGCTACGCTCTGCATCGTCGTTGGCGTTAGGCATTGCACGTCTCCAATTCCGTTGTAGCGCTGCTTAACCGCCCGACCAAGGCTTCACCTTCAAGAAGCCGCCGCCGTCGACGCGGAGTTGCTGACCGGTGATATAGCGCGCGGCGTCGGAGGCCAGGAACAACACCGCTTCGCTGATGTCCTCGGGCTCGACGTAGGGAATCGGCATCGCCTGAACCAACGGGAAGACCGGTTCGGCGTCCTCGCGGGTCGGGTTCGGCAGGTCGGGCCGGAAAGCCCGGTACATCGGCGCGCTGTGCAGCATGTCGGTGTTGACGTTCGTCGGGTGCACCGCGTTCATCCGGATGGAGAACGGCGCCAGCGCTCGCGCGAAGTCGTTGACGTAGTGTGCGGCAGCGATTTTCGCGAAGGCGTACCCGGCGCCACCGGGGCCGCCGTCGATGCCGGTGGTATTCATCGACGACATGAAGGCCGCGTTGGAGCCGATCACGATGATCGACGCGCCCGACTCCAGATGCTTGAGGCTGGAATGCACCAGGTTGAGCACGCCACCCAGATCAACGTCTACGGCATCGGCGAACGCCTGCGGCGGCAGACCCGCCGTCAGCGGGCAGATGCCGGCGTTGGCGACCACGATGTCGAGATGACCGAGCTCGGCGACGCCGCGGTCGATGGCGGCCTGCAGTGCCGCGCGGTCGCGCACATCGGCGATCTCGGTGTGGACGCGCTGACCCTCCTTCTCGACCAGACGAGCGGTTTCGTCCAGGTCTTCCGGCCGGGCCAGCGGGTACTCGTTGGTCTCGATGTCTTCGCAGAGGTCCACCGCGATGATGTCGGCGCCCTCGGCGGCGAGTATCCGCGCATGCGATCGGCCCTGGCCTCGTGCGGCCCCACTGACGACCGCGACCTTGCCCGTCACTCTGCCCATAGCGGATCCCTTCTCATGTGCTCGCCAAACGCGATCTGTACTGGCGCACAAGCCATTCGATTGGGGAGCCGGCATCTGCATCGGACGCCGTGGGCGCCACAGAGGCGCTGACCCGACCCACAACTGGGCCCGGATGAGCGTTCAACTCCATCGCTTCTCTTCCACGACGCTGCGTCATTGCAGGGTAGGCTGACGAAAACCTATACTATCTATTCTACTAAAGATAGGAAAGACACCGAAAAGGTGCTGGCCCACCCACTCGCGGCGCATCCTGTAGCCTGCCCTCGAATGCCGACTGGGAGAGGGGAATCTGATGACTTCGGGCGTCGAGCAGTTGGAGTTTCAAGCCGAAGCGCGACAACTCCTGGACCTGATGGTCCACTCGGTCTACTCCGACAAGGACGCGTTTCTGCGCGAGTTGATCTCCAATGCCTCTGACGCGCTGGACAAGCTGCGGATCGAGGCGTTCCGGAACAAAGACCTCGACGTCGACACCTCTGATCTGCATATCGATATCGACGTAGACACCGAGGCCCGCACCCTGACCGTTCGCGACAACGGCATCGGCATGACCCGCGCCGAGGTGGTCGACCTGATCGGCACGCTGGCCAAGTCCGGGACCGCCGAGCTACGCCAGCAGCTCAAGGACGCCAAAAACACAGCGGTGTCCGAGGAACTGATCGGCCAGTTCGGCATCGGCTTCTACTCCACGTTCATGGTGGCCGACAAGGTCGAACTGCTGACGCACAAGGCGGGCGACAGCGAGGCCATCAAGTGGGAGTCCAGCGGCGACGGCACCTACACCATTGCCACGGTCGAGAACGCTCCGCAGGGCACGTCGGTCACGCTGCATCTCAAGCCGGTCGACGCCGAGGACGCGCTGCACGACTACACCTCGGAATGGAAGCTGCGGACGCTGGTCAAGAAGTACTCCGACTTCATCGCCTGGCCGATCCGGATGGAGGTCGAGAAGCGATCTGAGGTAGACGGCGAAGAGACCGCCACCTTGGAGGTCGAGACCCTCAACTCGGGCAAGGCGCTGTGGGCGCGGCCCAAGGACGAGGTGTCCGACGAGGAGTACAAGGAGTTCTACAAGCACGTCGCACACGCCTGGGACGAGCCGCTCGAGGTCATCTCGATGAAGGCCGAGGGCACGTTCGAATACCAAGCGCTGCTGTTCATTCCGTCGCGTGCCCCGCTCGACCTCTACGAGCCGGACGCCGCCATCGGTGTGCAGTTGTACGTCAAGCGCGTCTTCATCATGGGCGACTGCGACCAGCTGATGCCCCGATACCTGCGCTTCGTCAAGGGTGTGGTCGACGCCCAGGACCTGTCGCTGAACGTCTCCCGCGAGATCCTGCAGCAAGACCGGCAGATCAACGCGATCCGGCGTCGGCTGACCAAGAAGGTCCTCGCGACGATCAAGGAGCTGCAGTCCGAGCGGCCGGACGACTACCGCACCTTCTGGGGCGAGTTCGGCAAGGTCCTCAAAGAAGGCCTGATGCGGGACTTCGACAACCAGGAGACCCTGCTGGAGGTGTGTTCATTCGCCTCGACCCACAGCGAGGACCAGCTCACCACGCTGGCCGAATACGTCTCCAGGATGAAAGAGGGCCAGCGGCAGATCTTCTACGCCACCGGCGAGTCACCCCAGCAGATTCTCAACACGCCGCACCTCGAGGCGTTCAAGGCCAAGGGCTACGAGGTCCTGCTGCTCTCCGACACGGTCGACGAGATCTGGCTGGGCTCGGTCACCCAGTTCGACGAGAAGCCGCTGCAATCGATCGCCATGGGCGATGTCGACCTCGACACCGAGGAAGAAAAGTCGGCGCACGAAGCCGAACGCAAAGAGCAGGAGGAGAACTTCGCCGACCTGCTGACCTGGCTGACCGAGACGCTGAGCGAGCAGGTCAAGGAGGTGCGGCTGTCGACCCGCCTGACCGACTCACCCGCTTGCCTGATCACCGACGCGTTCGGCATCACCCCTTCGCTGGCCCGGATCTACCGGGCCACCGGCCAGGACGTTCCGGTCGGCAAGCGCACGCTGGAAATCAACCCGACCCACCCGCTGATCACCGGCCTGCAGCAAGCCCACAAAGATCGCGGTGACGATCCGACCAACGGCGAGACCGCCGAGTTGCTTTATGGCGCAGCACTTCTGGCCGAGGGCAACGCTCCCGAGGATCCCGCCCGGTTCGCCGAACTGCTGACGCACCGATTGGCGCGAACGATTTAGGTGCGGTCGGCTTTGCCGTGCTTGACCTGATTGAACGGCACGCCACGGTCGGCGGCGTATTCGCGGGGGAAGTTCAGCACCCGCTCGCCGATCACGTTGCGGGCCAACTCGCTGGTGCCGCCGCCGATGCAGACCGTTTGACGGGACAGGTAGCGCAGACCGGTCTCCAGGCCCTCCCCCTCGGCGCCGACGACTCCGGCGGTTCCGGTGATGGCCAGCCCGGCATCCATCTCCAAAGTGACTGTCTCGGCGTGAAATAACCGCAGCAGGCTTCCGGCGGCGGGCGGCAACGAGCCGTCGTTCACACCGCGGAAGACATGCGCGCCCAGTTGGTCGCTGACCGCGCGGTGTACCAGTGCCCGGCCTGCTATCTGGCGTACCCGCTCGTTGTCGGACTGCCCGGTCCTGGCGAGCAGCCGCGCATAGTTCACCGGCATCGAACGGCCGCCCTCGCTACCGCTGCCGCTGGCGAATTCGGAGCCCATTCCCACCGCGCGGCGCTCGTGATAGAGCTGGCGCGACGCCACCGACCACCCGTCGTTGACCTCGCCGACCACCGCGTCGTCACCGACGTCGACGTTGTCGAGGAACTCCTCGCAGAACTCCGTCGAGCCGTTGAGTTGGGTGATGCGCCGCAACGTGATTCCGGGATGCTTGATCGGCACCAGGAACATCGTCAGGCCGTCGTGTTTGGGCACATCCCAATTCGTGCGGGCCAGGCACAGGCCGTAGTCGGCGCCGAATGCGCTGGTGCTCCACGTCTTTGCGCCGTTGAGCACCCAGCGGTCACCGTCTCGTTCGGCGCGGGTGAGCACACCGGCGAGGTCCGAGCCGCCACTCGGCTCGGACAACAGCTGAACCAGTATTTCCTCGCCCCGCAGGGCGGCACCGATGTGCCGACGTTTCTGTTCCTCGCTCGCGGTGTCCAGCAAGGTCGCACAGCAGATGGTGAAGGTCGGCGTGTTGAGAATCAGCGGCATCTCATAGCTGAGGCTCTCGTCGTTGAACGCCTTCTGGTATTCGTAACCCAGGCCCAGCCCGCCGTACTCGCGGGGGAAGCAGATGCCGGCGAATCCGCCGTCGTAGAGCCGCTTTTGGAGCTCGCGGGCGCGCAGCCAGCAGCGCTCCTCGTCCCGGTGCGCCGCCGGCGGGTGCGCCGGGTCGATGGGCGGCATGTTCTCGGCCAGCCAGGCTCGCGCCCGCGCCCGGAATTCGTCGATGGTCTCCGCGTCCGCCACGGTGCCGGCGGTCTCGATCATCAGGCCGACCTCGGCGCCTGTTGCCCCGCCTCCTGCAGCGCATACACCCGAAGGTTGTGCTCCTCCGGCGTGCCGAACATGGAGCGGTACAAGGCGGCTCGGCGTAGATACAGGTGCAGGTCGTGCTCCCACGTGACGCCGATGCCACCGTGCATCTGCACGCAGGCCTGGATGATTTCTACCGCCATCTCCCCCACGTAGGACTTGGCGATGCTGGCCGACACGGATGCGTCGGCCGAGCGGGCCGAGATGGCCGTCACCGCCGCCGCGGTCGTGGCCCGGCACGCCTCCAGCCACATCTTCATGTCGGCGAAGCGGTGTTTGAGCGCCTGATAGGACGCCAGCGGGCGACCGAAGCTGTGCCGGTCCAGTGCCCACGCCACGGTGAAGTCGAAGACGGTCTGCAGAATGCCGACCACCTCGGCGCACTGCAGCACCTGCGCGATCTGGCTTTGCCGGTCGATATCGGCCGTGCCGCCGAGTGCCGCGGCGTGGTCGACCACGACGCCGTCGAATTGCACACGGGCGTATTGCTTGACCATGTCGATCGACTGCTGCGGCTCGATGTGCACACCGGGGGCGTCGGTGGGAACGAGGAACTGGCGGACGCCGTCGTCGGTGCGGGCCACCACGAGCAACAGCCCGGATTGCGCGCCGGCCTCCACCCGGTCTTTGACGCCATCGATGCGGTAGCCCGCGTCGGTCGCTGTCGCGGTGACCGTCGGCTCGTGCGGGGCCCAGCCCTGTCCCGGTTCGTACACGGCCCACGACGCGACCGTCTCGCCGGCGATCAGCGACTCGATTATCTCTGCATGCGCGTGCGGCTCGGCCGATTCCACCAGGGCAGCTAGTACGACGCTGACCGGAAACAACGGTCCAGGAGCCACCGTCTTCCCGAGTGTTTCGGCGACCATCGCCAAGTCGGCGAACCCGTCACCGGAAACACTCCCGCCGCCGAGCTCCTCGGGGACCAGCAACGCCGTCCACCCCAGCTCAGCCGCTCGCTGCCACCAGGCCGGCTCGAACGCGATGCCCTGAGAGTGCAACTCTCGCACCCGACTCAGCGGAACCTCTTTGTGCAGAAATGCTTGGGTGGTGGAGGCGAAGAGTATCTTTTCGGGGGAATCGACGGCAGTCATGATGTTGGCGCAGACCTTCCTGACCGTGCGTCCCAGTCGCTGGTCGCTGGTGACCCGATGGTAGCAATGAGCAATACCGTAAGAGATACCGGAGTGCAATCGATAATGACTGTGAGGAGCCGCGCTCGCCATGGCTGACGCCGACGAAGAGTCGCAGGACGCCGCGAGGGCGAAGTTGGATGCGATCGCACTGGCCGAGCAGGCCGAGGCCGAGGCCGCCGAGGCCGAAGCCCTCGCGGCGGCAGCCCGTGCGCGCGCCAGAGCCATCAAGCTGCGGCGCGAGGCGCAGAGCGAAGCCGCCGAACACGAAGCAGACGAAGCCGCCGAGGCCGACGAGGCTGCCGAGCCGGCTGAAGCCCTGGAAACGCCCGAGCCGTCCCCATCCTCAAAACATGAAGCCACCGAACGTGAGTCGACTGACCGGCGGCGGGTGAGCGTGTCGCTGGCTTTGTCCGTGGCCGCGGTGGTCGGCATCGTCGGATTCCTGGGGGCCAGCGGCTGGATGTTCTGGCAACACCACAATGTTGTGCAGGAGCGCGACCACGCCGCCGCCTACGCCGCGGCCGCGCGACAAGGCGTCATCAACCTGACGTCGCTCGATTTCAACAAGGCCAAGGAAAACGTGCAGCGCGTGCTGGACTCCGCCACCGGCGAGTTCAAAGACGATTTCCAAAAGCGGGCAGAAGATTTCGAGTCCGTGGTGAAGGACTCCAAGGTGGTGACCGAGGGATCTGTCGCGGCGAGCGCGGTCGAGTCGATGACCAAAGACTCCGCGGTCGTTCTCGTGCTGGCCAACGAGAACGTCACCAACATCGCCGGCGCCAAAGACCAACCGCGGACCTTCCGGTTCCGGGTGAGCGTGGTGCACGACGGCGACGACCTGAAGCTGTCCAAAGTGGAGTTCGTCCTGTGAGCGACGACGACACCACCGCCGACGTCGAGCCGACCGAAGGCGTCGAGATCGACACGTCGACCGACAGCACAGAAGACTCAGCCAAACCCGATACATCCGACGACAAAGACACCGGCGAGGTCCGGCGCCGCGTCACCGCCATCCCAGTCATCCCGTTGGTGTTGCTGCTAGCGCTGTTGGCCTCCGGCGGACTGGCCGGATGGCTGTTCTTCACCCAGTACCGGCCCGACCAGCAGACTGACGACGCGGTCGCGCAGACCGTGGTCAACGCAGCGCGGGACGGCACCGTGGCCCTCCTGTCGTACAAGCCCGAGAGCCTCGACCAAGACTTCGCCGCGGCGAAGTCTCACCTCAGCGGCGACTTCCTGAACTACTACAACGACTTCACCAAGCAGGTCGTGACGCCGGCCGCCAAAACCAAAGGGGTGACGACCACCGCTCAGGTGGTCGGGGCGGCGGCGTCCGAACTTCACCCTGACTCGGCGACGGTGCTGGTCTTCGTCAACCAGGTCACCACCAGCAAGGAACGCCCCGACCCGTCGATGGCGTCCAGCACCGTGAAGGTATCGCTGACCAAGATCAACGGTCAGTGGCTGATCACCAAGTTCGACCCCGTCTAGACGCGCTCCCCGGGCAGGGCTTTGACCGTCGACGGCAACCCGTACAACGCGGTGGCGTTGCCGCGCATGATCCGCTCCCGCTGCGCGGCGGGGAACCGGTTGATCGCGTAGGTCGGCGCGTCGTAGCTCCAATGCGGATAGTCCGTCGAGAACATCAGATTGTCGCCGAGGTCCATCATCTCGACGTACTCGCGGAATTGTGTGACGTCGGTGTCTTCCAGCGGCTGGGTGGTGAACCGGACGTGTTCGCGGACATAGTCCGACGGCCGCCGCCGCACGTGCGGCAGGTCGCCGCGCCGGGCTTCCCAGATCCGGTCCATCCGCGACATCACCGGCATCGCCCAGGTGAAGCCGCCCTCGACGAACACCACCCGAAGGTCGGGGTGCCGGTCGAAGGCGCCGTCGAACACCAGGCTCATCAAATGCGAGACGTACAGCAGCGGCCACGACGCGAAGAAGTCGTGCCAGTGCGCCGGATTGCCGACCGGGTAGATCGGAATCAGCTCGAACGGTGTCTGTCCCATCAAGTGCGTGGCCACCGGTAGCCCGTTGGCCGAGGCCGCCGCGTAGAGCGGATCGAAATGTGGGTTGCCGAACGGGATTCCGCGCGTCTGCGGCGTCATCAAGACTTGTGCCATGTACGGGTGACCCGCCCACCGCTGAATTTCGCGGGCGGCCAACTCGGGCGCCTGGGCGGTGACGCTGATCGATCCTCGCCACCGGCCGTGAGCGTTGTTGCGATCCAGCCAGACGTCGGCCAGCCAGTCGTTGTAGGTGGCCTTCAGCACGTGTTCGGCCTGCGGCAGCTGCGCATCGCACATCGGTTCAAGCGTGGCGATGCCGACTCCGGCGTCGGCGAGCAGTTGTTTGGCGGCGTAGTCGGGGTCGGTTCCGGCGAAGCCGCCGCCGGGCGGCGTCGCGTCGACCCGCATCGACATCGTCTTGTACGAGTCAGGCGTGTCGTAGAAGTGCGGGAGTGGGGTGACCGCGTTTCCGGTTGGCCAGATTTTGTCCACCCACTCCGGCGGCGCATAGGACTTGAGAACGTCGGTCGAGACTGGCATCGGGTGCACGTCGGTGTCGACGATCGCGACCGCGATCTCGTCCTGGGTCTGCGGCTCGGCACGTTCGATGATGGTCATCGGATGCTCCCTTCCGTCGAAGCGGTGAGTCGGTAAAGTTCGGCGGCGTTGCGCCACAGCACGTTGTCGCGTTGTGCACTGTCCAGCCCGGCGGCGGCATCCTCGGGTGAGGACGAGGACCAGTGCGGGTAGCCCGACCCGTACATCAGCAGATCGGCTTTCCCGGAGAACTCCATCCAGCGCTGCATCTGACCGAGATCCGTTGGCCCGTCGAAGGATGACGTGCAGAACCGGACATGGTCGGGCAGGTAATCGCTGGGATAGCGATCGACCCACGGCGTCTGGTCGCGCATCGACAGCCAGAAGGTGTCCAGCCGCCACATCAGCGGAGTCAGGATGTCGTATCCACCGTCGGCGAAGACGAACCTCAGCCCGGGGTGGCGCCCGAACATCCCCTCGACGATGAGCGTCGCCAAGTGGACGAAGTAGTTCAGCGGCATGAAAGCCGCGTAGCCGGGGTAGGTGCCGGCATGGCCGGCGAACGTCGGCGCATAGTCGACGCCATTGCCGCCGTTGATGTGAACGGCCACCGGGAGCCCGTACGCGGCGGCGGCCTCCCAGATCGGCTCGAACATCGGCTTGCCGTACGGCTCGCGGGATTGCAGGGGTACGCCCACCTGCACCAGCTTGGGATGTGCGGCGAGGCGCTCGATCTCCGCGACCGCACCCCTGGGGTCCTCCGGGTTGACCCGGATGGTGCCGCGGAAGCGATTCGTGGTGTCCGGCTCCAGCCACCGGTCCAGCAGCCAGTCGTTGACCGCGGCGCAAATTCGGCTGTTGAGCAGGTAGTCGGCAATGTTGCCGCGGGTCAACGGGTTCAACACCGCGTAATCGACGCCGGCATCGTCGAACAGCTGCCGTGCAACGGTCTCGCGATCCGATCCGGGATAGTGCTCGCCGTACAGGTCCTGGCGGTAGTTTCCGCCCGGCGCCTGGTACCACTGCTGCTCGACGTCGGGGATCGACCGCAGTTTGTGCGCGGCCGGGAGATAGCGCCGAATTTCGGCGTTGTAGCGGAAATGCGGCTGGACATTCGTGTCGATGATCATGCGGTCAGGTACACCTTCCCGTCGGCGACGTCGACGTCGTAGGTGCGGATCCGCCGCTTGGGATCGGCCAGGTTCTGGCCCGTGGTGACATCGAATTCCCAGTTGTGCCAGGGGCATCGGACAATCTGCCCGTCTTTCACCCGCCTTAGACCGCCGGGTTCGTCCGGGTCGAATTCGTTGGTGCCGCCAATCAGGCCCTCGCACAACGGAGCGCCCTCGTGGGAGCAGTAGTTGACGATCGCGTGCAGGGAGCCGGCGACGTTGTACACCCCGACACCGAACTTGCCGACGTCGACCAGTTTCATCGCGCCCGGCGGCAAGTCGTCGAGCGTACACACAAGTCGACGTTCAGCCACAGTTAATACTGTCCTCGTTACGGTAACCGCCACAAGCCATTGGGCTTCGTTGCTATTTATATTATGATAGCGAAATTCCCGGCCACGAAGGAGCGGCAATGACGCTGCGCACCGAAGTCTCAGATGTTGGGGATCAGCCGGTCGTCCTCGACACCACCGGCGAGACCAGCCCCTACCCGTACTTCGAGTACATGCGGCGCACCAACCCGGTGTTCCACGGCGTGTTCATGGAAAACGAGTTGATGCCGCCGGAGCTCAAACCCCAAGACGAATACGTGCTGTTCGGCTACGACGGCGTCTTCCAGGCCTTCCGTGACGACAAGGTCTTCACCTCCGCCGAATACGCCAAGACGATCGGTTTGGTGATGGGCCACACCATCTTGGCGATGGGCGGCAAAGAGCATCACGATCACCGCAGCCTGGTGGCCAAGGCCTTCCGGGCCACCGCGCTGGAACGCTGGGAGCCCTCGACCATCGGGCCGGTCTGCGATCAGCTCGTCGACGAGATCAAAGCCGATGGGCACGCCGACTTGGTCAAGGCACTGACGTTCGAGTTCCCCACCCGGATCATCTCCGAACTACTCGGGTTGCCCCGCGAGGATCTCGACATGTTCCGCCGGCTGTCGCTCGGGCTCATCTCGATACAGACCGACATCGAGGCGGGGTTGATCGCTGCTGCTGAGTTACACACCTACTTTTCCGACCAGGTTGAGCAGCGACGCAGGAAGCCGACCAACGACATCATCGGCGACCTGTGCACCGCGGAAATCGACGGTGAGAAACTCGACGACGAAGCGATCATCGCGTTTCTGCGCCTACTGCTACCCGCCGGACTGGAGACCACGTACCGGTCGTCGGGCAACCTGCTCTATCTGTTGCTGACCCATCCCGAGCAGTTGGCGATGGTGCAACGGGACCGGTCGCTGATACCGGCCGCCATCGAAGAGGGCTTGCGGGTCGAGACCCCGCTGACCATGGTGATGCGAACCACGACGCGAGAAGTCGAAATCAGTGGCACCACGGTCCCGGCCAATGCTCAGGTCGACCTGTGTATGGGATCGGCCAACCGCGACGAGAGTCGTTGGCCGGACGCCAACACCTTCGACATTCAGCGGCCGCGCCAGCCGCACATCGCGTTCGCCGGCGGCATCCACATGTGTCTGGGAATGCATTTGGCGCGCTTGGAAACTCGGGTGATGCTGAACAGTCTGCTGGACCGGCTGGAGAATCTCAGACTCGAGCCCGACGACGAGACCCGGATCGTCGGCGTGACGTTCCGCTCGCCCAATAGCCTGCCCGTGACCTTCACCCCGGTCTCGTGAAGAGCCGCGCCGCGATCCTGCACGACGTCGGCGGGCCTTGGTCCGTCGAGGAATTCGAGTTGGATCCCCCGAAGGCCGGCGAGGTTCTGGTCAAGATGGCCGCCGCCGGTTTGTGTCACTCCGACGACCACATCCTCAAGGGCGACATGTCCGCGCCCAACGAGGTCATGAAGTCGATGGGATTGCCTTCGATGTTCCCGACGATTGGCGGGCACGAGGGTTCGGGCGTCGTGCAAGAGGTCGGTCCTGGTGTCACCGATTATGCTCCGGGCGACCACGTGGTGATGTCGTTCGTCGCGGCGTGCGGCCAATGCCGTTGGTGCGCAACCGGAGCCGAGTATATCTGCGACGAGGGAATCGGCACCATGATCCCGGGCATGCCCACCGACGGCACATTCCGCCACCACACCGCCGACGGACGCGACCTGGGCCACCTGGCCAAGGTGGGAACCTTCGCCGAACACACTGTCGCATCGACCAATTCGCTGGTGAAGGTCGAGCCGCATCTGCCTCTGGTGCCTATCGCGCTGTTGTCGTGCGCGATCCCCACCGGATACGGGTCAGTCTCCAATCGTTCCAACATGCGAGCCGGCGACACCGTCGTGGTGATCGGCGTCGGCGGCATCGGCACAGCTGCCGTTCAAAGTGCGCGGATCAACGGCGCCGCGCAGATCGTCGCCGTCGATCCCGTTGAGTTCAAACAGAAGTCGGCGTTGCGTTTCGGCGCAACGCATACCACTGCGTCGGCCGAAGAGGCGATGGATCTGGTTCGTGGGCTGACCGACGGCGTGATGGCCGACGCCGTGGTGGTGTCGCCGTCGTTGATCGCCCGCGAAGACGTCCGCGACGGCGTGGCGCTGACCCGCAAAGGCGGCACCTGCGTGCTGACCGGCATGACGTCGCAACTGACCCAGTCGGTCAAGATCAACCTGCAGGACTTCATCCTGATGAACAAGACGCTGGCGGGCACCATCTTCGGTTCGTGCAACATGAAATCCGACATCGCTCAGCTGGCCAAGCTCTACCAGAGCGGCCAACTGATGCTCGACGAGATGATCACTCGGCGTTACCGTCTCGACGACATCAACGATGCCTACGCCGATCTGCTGAATGGTGAAATCATCCGTGGAGTCATCGATTTCGGAGTGGCCTGACCTGCGCTCACCGGCGCTGGTTCTCGTTCACGGCGGCGAGCATTCGGCCGACTGCTGGGACCTGGTTGTTGCCGAATTGCGTCTGCTCGCCCCGCGGTTGCCTGTTTTGGCCGTCGACATGCCGGGCCACGGCGCGACTCCCGGGGATCTGATCGCGGTCGGCATCGCCGACTGCGTGCAGTCAGCGGTCTCGCAAGTGGAGGCCGCGGGCCTTGACGAGGTGATCGTGGTTGGTCATTCGCTGGCCGGCTTGACGGTGCCGGGCATGGTTGCGAAGTTGGGATCCCCACGGGTCCGGGAGATGATCCTGGCCGCCGCCTCGGTTCCCGTGCAGGGGACCGCCATTGTCGACATGCTCGTCGGACCGCTGGCCTGGTATGTCCGCCGGGCGGTGCGACTGCGGCGGCCCCCTTCGGTCACGCCGGATCTGTTGAGCCGCTTGCTCTTCTGCAATGGCATGACGCGGGCGCAGCGTCGGTTCACGCTGTCGCGGATTCACCCCGAGGCGACGACGCTCATCACCGAGGCCGTCGACCGCAGCGATCTGCCCGATGACATTCCGCGGACCTGGATCCTGACGCTGTGCGATCGTGCGTTGTTTCGGCGCACGCAATTGCGCAGCATCGCCGCGCTCGGCGGTGTGCAGACGCTGATTCCGGTCGACACGTGTCACGATTTGATGGTCACCGAGCCACGGCTGCTCGCGGAGATCCTCATCGAACGGTGCCGGTTGTACTCCTAAATAACTTGCGTCACTTGGGTTTCACGTGTGGACAGCTTTCTGCGCCTGTCAGTCCGAGCGGCTATAATTCGAACATGCGTTCGAGTAGCAGTCGTGAGGAGGTCGTCGCGGTTCTCGACGCGCTCGACGATGTTCTCAAGCGGGCGCTGGACGTGACATCCGATCTGCTCACTACGCCGGAGCGGCTGAACGTGCTCGAGCGCCTCGAAAAGTTTCGTCGGCTTCTATCGGCGGTCGAGCACCCGCTGATCAACGAACTGACGAATGTCGAGGCCAGCGAGTTGGGCGGCAAGTTGCCGGCGGTGTTGGCGAACCGGTTGCGGATCACCCGGGCCGAAGCGTCACGGCGCATCCACGAAGCCGCGGATTTGGGTGAGCGCCGCGCGCTCAACGGCGACCCGTTGCCACCGGTGTTGGAGGCCACCGCCGCCGCGCAGCGCAACGGCGATCTCGGCCCAGCGCATGTCGCGGTGATCCGGTCGTTTTGGCAGCGCATTCCGGACTTCGTCGACATCGAGACCCGCGCGCGAGCCGAAGCGCAACTGGCCCGGTTGGGCGGCGAGCATCGCCCTGACGAGCTATCGAAGCTCGCCGATAAACTCATGGACTGCCTCAACCCCGACGGCGATTTCACCGATGTCGATCGCGCCAAGCGGCGCGGCATCACCATCGGCCGCCAAGACCTCGACGGGATGAGCCCGATCAATGGCTGGCTGACGCCCGAGGCTCGCGCCACCCTCGACGCCGTGTTCGCCAAGCTGGCTGCACCGGGTATGTGCAACCCCGACGATGAAACCCCTTGCGTCAGTGGCACACCGTCACAAGAAGCCATCCAAGGCGACACTCGCGGCGCCGCCCAGCGCACCCACGATGCCCTCGTCGCGGCCGGGCGCGCCCTGTTGGCCTCCGGCGATTTGGGCCAACACAACGGCCTGCCGACATCGATCATCGTCACCACCACGCTGCAAGAACTCGAAGCCGGCGCCGGCCGCGGACTCACCGCCGGCGGCACGCTACTGCCGATGTCCGATGTCATCCGCCTCGCCCAGCACGCCCACCACTACCTGGCGATCTTCGACAAGGGCAACGGCAAAGCCCTGGCGCTGT
>DATNFI010000193.1:0-2095 GCA_035606475.1 Mycobacterium sp.
CGGTGGACGTGACGCTGGCTGACCTGTCCCGGCAGTGCCCCCGATGCCTGGTCGACATGGGCAGCGACTTCGACGATTTCTCGCCGCATGCAACGGCTTTCGCGACCGACGGGGTCAGCGCGGCTCAACAGGCGAACCGGCGACGGTTGCGTGACGCGATGAGTGCCGGCGGGTTGTCGGTGTACTCCGGCGAGTGGTGGCATTTCGACGGCGCCGGCGCCGGAGTGCAACGGCCCATCCTCAACGTTCCGGTCTCCTAACGATCTCAAAATATGAGATAGATATTTCGTATTATGGAACAGGCAGCGGTACCCTTGGCGTCGAACGAGATTCAAGGGAGTCCGCGCATGTCCAGTGAATATCAGGCCGTCTACACCCACGGGCATCACGAGTCGGTGCTGCGGGGCCATCGGGTTCGCACGGCGGAAAACTCGGCGGGCTACCTACTGCCGCATCTTCGGGCCGGCATGTCTCTGCTCGATGTGGGCTGCGGCCCCGGGACGATCACCGTCGATCTCGCCGCCCGGATCGCGCCAGGACGGGTCACCGCAGTCGAAATAACCGATGCTGCATTGGATTTGGCTCGCGCCGAGGCGCAGCGGCAAAACCAGTCGAACATTGAGTTCGTCACGTCGGACGTCCACGCTCTGGCGTTTGACGACGACTCGTTCGATGTGGTGCACGCCCACCAGGTGTTGCAACACGTCGCCGACCCGGTGCAGGCGTTGCGCGAGATGCGTCGGGTGTGCAAGCCGGGCGGTGTGGTCGCCGCCCGCGATGCCGACTATGCGGGATTCACCTGGTACCCGCAGCTTCCGGGGCTGGACCACTGGGCAGTGCTCTACTCCGCGGCCGCGCGGGCCAACGGCGGCGAGCCTGACGCGGGCCGTCGACTGTTGTCGTGGGCGCAGCAGGCCGGATTCGACGACATCACGCCGACTGGTGGCCTGTGGTGCTTCGCCACGCCGGAAACCCGTGACTGGTGGGGTGGCATGTGGGCGGACCGGATCGTCGAGTCCGCCCTGGCCCGGCAGCTGGTCGACACCGGGATGGCCACCGCCGCCGAACTCGACGACATCGCCGCGGCCTGGCGGGATTGGGCTGCTGCGCCCGACGGCTGGATCGGGATCCCGCACGGCGAAATCCTCTGCCGCGCCTGAGGTATTTCTGCAGGTCAGCCGTACGGTATTGGCATTCTCTTTTTTGGCAAGTACGTTATCAACGATAGATAACGACACTTTGGAGGAGCCGTGCGTCTCGGAGTAATGATCGGCGCCGAGCGGGGTGATTCCGCGCGCAAGGTCAGCAAGATGCTCGCCGACATCGAATGGGCCGAAGGCGCGGGGATGGACACCGCCTGGATCCCTCAGGTGCCCAACGACTTTGACGCGCTGCTGGCCGTCGCACTGATGGGCACCCGCACCACCCGCATCGAACTCGGCACCGCCGTCGTACCACTGCAGGCGCAGCACCCGGTCGCGTTGGCGCGTCAGGCGTTATCGACGCACGCCGCGACCGGCGGTCGGCTGGCGTTGGGCGTCGGGCCGTCGCACCACTGGATCATCCAGGACATGCTCGGGCTGCCCTACCAGAAACCGGCCGCCTACACCCGCGACTACCTGGAGGTGCTGCACGCGGCATTCGCCGGCCCGGGTCAGATCGACGTCGAGAACGACCACTTCACCGTCCACAATCCGAACGACCTCGCCCCGGTCGCGCCGCTGCCGGTGCTTGTCGCGGCGCTCGGTCCGGTGATGCTGGCGCTGGCCGGCGAACACGCCGACGGCACCGTGCTGTGGATGGCCGACGAGCGTGCCGTCGCCAACCACGTGGTTCCACGCATCACCAAGGCTGCCGACAACGCCGGCCGCCCGGCACCGCGGATCGTCGCCGGAATCCCGGTATGTCTTTGCGCCGCAAGCGAAGTCGATGCGGCCAAGGAGCGGGCCAACCGGATCCTCGGCGAAGCCGAGGTGTCGCCGAACTACCAGCGACTGCTGGACTACGGCGACGCGCGCGATGTCGGCGACATCTGCGCGGCCGGCGACGAGGAAGCCATCCTGGCGCGGATGCGCCGGTTCGCCGATGCCGGGGT
>DATNFI010000194.1:0-8311 GCA_035606475.1 Mycobacterium sp.
TCGTCGATCCGGCCGGTGTAACCCAGCCCGGTCTTGTGTAGCCGGAGCCGTCGCCGCAGCGGCCGCAACTCCAACGGCATGGCGCAGAGCAGGGCGATCACGGCGGTCATCGTACGCACGGGTATCTGCGGCGGCCCGAAAGTCCACCGCGAACGAAAAAGGAACGGAGAGAAAACTCCGTTCCACTCTCAATGTATATCGCACCCCGGGGCTTGCCACAAGACCCCGGTCATGCTCCAAAATCGCTGGCCGAAGCTAAAACTCAACCAGTTGGGGGACTGCGAAGTGAGCTGCACACATGCCGTGGCGATTGCCGGAGGCGGCCCGACGGGGTTGATGCTGGCGGGCGAATTGGCGCTGGCAGGCATCGACGTCGCAATCGTCGAGCGGCGCGCCACTCAGGCGTTGATCGGCTCACGCGCCGGCGGACTGCATTGCCGCACCATCGAAGTACTGGATCAACGGGGGATCGCCGATCGCTTTCTGGCCGCCGGCCAGGTAGCGCAGGTCGCCGGGTTCGCGCAGATCCGGCTGGACATCAGCGATTTTCCCACTCGACATCCGTACGGACTTGCACTGTGGCAGAACCACATCGAGCGAATCCTGGCCGGCTGGGTCGACGAATTGGGCGTTCCGATGTATCGCGAAAGCGAGGTAGTGGGCGTCGCCCAGGACGGCACCGGAGTCGATGTTCACCTGTCCGATGGCCGGCTATTACGAACTCAGTACCTGGTCGGCTGCGACGGGGGGCGCAGCACGGTCCGGAAATCAGCGGGCATCGAGTTCGCCGGCTGGGCCGCGACGATGAGCTACCTGCTCGCCGAAGTCGAGCTGGCGTTCGCGGAGGGCGAGCAGCCGCCGTGGGGAATCCGTCATGACGCCATCGGGGTGCATGCACTCAGCGAACCGACCGACGGGGGGCCGGTTCGGGTGATGGTGACCGAGCAACACCTCGGACCGCAGAGCGATCCCACGTTGGAAGACCTCCGGCGCGGCCTGGTGGCGGTATACGGCACGGACTATGGAATCCACAGTCCCAGTTGGATTTCCAGATCGACCGACATGGCTCGACAGGCCGCGTCCTATCGCGACGGGCGAGTGCTGCTGGCGGGTGACGCCGCCCACGTGCACCATCCGATCGGCGGCCAGGGCCTCAACACCGGCGTCCAGGACGCGGTGAATCTGGGGTGGAAGCTGGCCCTGGTCGTCAACGGGTCGGCGCCGGACCGCCTGCTCGACAGCTACCACGCCGAACGCCATCCGGTCGCCGCGCGGGTGCTGCAGAACGCCATGGCCCAGATGGTGCTACTCCGGCATCCCGACGACGATCGCACAAAAGCGTTGCGCGACGTCATGTCTGGGCTGCTGTCCATGGACGAGCCCCATCGGCGGTTCGCCGCGATGATGTCCGGGCTGGACATTCATTACGACCTCGGCACCGGACATCCGCTGGTCGGACGCCGTATGCCGGATCTGGAGATCGACAGCAGCGACGGTCCGCTGCGGATTTTCGCGCTATTGCACGACGGACACGGGGCGCTGATCAACTTCGGTGCGCCGGGCGGAGTCGAAGCGTCCGGTTGGACAAATCGGGTCCGTCAGATCGACGCGAAATACGCCGGCGCATGGAAACTTCCAGATGTCGGCGAGGTCGCCGGCCCGGTCGCGGTGCTGGTCCGGCCCGACGGCCATGTCGCCTGGGCAGGTGACGGGACGGACGCCGGCCTGACCGATGCGCTCGGCACGTGGTTTGGGCCGCCCAACGCGTGACCACCACGATGGGCTCAGTTGACGCTGCGATACTCCGTGCCGGAGGGCCTCAGCTTGGACTTACCGGCGAACGGTTACGTTCGGGGGTAGGCGTCGGGCCACAGCCAGCAACGGTGCTGGTTGGATGTAATTTCGGCGAACGAGCACGAGGGAGACAACGTGGGCAAGAAAGCGGTCATGCCCGAGTCCGACCGCGCGTGGATGATCGACACGCTGCTGGCGCTGCTGCAGACCCCGAGCCCATCAGGGCGCACCGACGCCGTGATGCAGCTGATCGGCGACATCTTCAACGACTTCGGGGTGCCGTTCTCGCTGACCCGCCGCGGCGCGCTGATCGCCGAGCTTCCGGGCAAGTCGGAAATCACCGACCGCGCCGTCGTCGTTCACGCCGACACCATCGGTTGCATGGTGCGCACGCTGAAGGACAACGGCCGCCTCGAGCTGATCCCCGTCGGCACCTTCTCGGCCCGGTTCGCGACCGGCGCCCGCGTGCGCATCTTCAGCGACGACCCGGACGAGTTCATCACCGGCACGGTGATGCCGCTCAAGGCCAGCGGTCACGCCTTTGGCGACGAGATCGACACCCAGCCCACCGACTGGGAGCACGTCGAAGTCCGCATCGACCGCAAGGTGTCGTCACGCGAGGACCTGGTGCGGCTCGGCATCGAGGTGGGGGACTTCGTCGGGTTGATCACCAGCCCCGAACTCGCCGCCGACGGCTTCATCGTCTCGCGACACCTTGACGGCAAGGCCGGCGTCGCGGTTGCGCTGACACTGGCCCGGAATTTCGCCAAACAGAAGGTCGTACTTCCGCACCGCACCACGATCATGGTCACGATCACCGAGGAAGTGGGCCACGGCGCCAGCGACGGGCTGCCCGCCGACGTCGCCGAGCTGGTATCGGTCGACAACGCCGTGTGCGCGCCCGGCCAGCATTCGATCGAGGATGGCGTCACGATCCCGATGGCGGACCTGCACGGCCCGTTCGACTATCACCTCACCCGCAAGCTGTGCCGTCTTGCAGAGGATCAGAAGATCCCGTATGCGCGAGATGTGTTCCGCTACTACCGATCCGACGCCGCCGCGGCGATTGAAGCCGGGGCGGGCACGCGCGCCGCGCTGGTCGGCTTCGGGCTGGACGGCAGCCACGGTTGGGAGCGCACCCACATCGAGTCGCTGGAGGCGACCTACAACCTGTTGCACGCGTGGCTGCAAACCCCGCTGACGTTCGCGAAATGGGACGCCCATCCATCGGGCAAGCTGCGGGACTTCCCGTCTTCGAAGCAACCCGCTCCGACCGAGCAGTGGGTGCCGTTGTCGCGTGGCGAATATGCCGAGCCCGGCGATGTGTCCCCGGGCTCGCACTGGCCGCCGCCTGAGGTGCCGTAGGTCCGCTGCGGCCTAGCCGCGGCCGGCGACCCCACCGTCGACAACCTTCACGGGCTTGTGCGGGAAGCGCTTTTCCGCATATGACTTCGCGGGGGAGTTCGGCAGCACGTATAGCGTTTCACGCTTGTCCTGCAATGGTTTTAGAACCCGATCCATGAATTCCTTACGGTCGTCGAGGTAGGGCTCGATGACCTCCTCGCCGGCCGGACACACGGCAAGGCAGTAGGCGGCTTTGTAGTTCGCCTTGAAGGTCAGGCTCTGCCACATCGATGCGTTTTCGGAATCGCTGACCCGCGAACGAAAGTCGTGCGCATCCGAGCTGTCCGCGATCGTCTGCGCCCAGTCGGTGAAACCGCCCATGAACTCTCGGTAGTTGTGAGTCGAGCAGGCCATGAAATCGAACTCGCCGTCCTTGCCGATTGCACCGACAGGACAGGCCGCCACGCACAACTTGCACTCCAGGCAGGGCGAGTAGTCCAGCGGCTGCCCGTAGGAACTGATGTCGGCGTCGACCAGGATCGTGCCGAGCAGGATGAAGTTGCCGAAACGAGGATGAATGACGTTGCGGTGTATCCCCATCACACCGAGACCCGCGGCGACGGCGACCGGCTTGTGTGCCACCACCCAGATCCGGCCCGGAAAGCGGTCCATCTCCATTGGGAAGGTCGCCGATGGGTTCAGTGCCCGATAGCGATGGTCTTCCAAGACACGAGTTATCTCGCGCGCGGCTTCGTTGAGAATTTCACCGCTGCGATGGAACTCCTGATTTGCCACGCTGCGCGCGGGTGAGCGGACGTTCTCGCGATTCATCTTGACCACCAACGAGATAAAGCTACGGGTACCCGGTAACGCCTGTTGTACGTGTGGAAGTTCGGAGGCCAGCGCAGGGTCATCGACCGAGGCGAACGCGACGTCGTCGGCGCCGGCGGCCAGACAGACGGACTTGAGCCAGTCCGCGTCGATGATGTCGCTTCGCGGCGGTCGATCCGCTCGCTCGGCAATCACTTTCTGCACCGTGGGGTGCTCGGCAAGACGGCGGGGCAGCTGTGGCTTCACCCTGGGTATAGTACCCTATACTCAGCAATCTTGCGCAGCGGACTTCCCACACGGGCGCGCCTACCATCTCTATAGTCAGGCGGTAACCGCGGATGGAAGTTAGCGATGAGCCGTAGCACAGTGAGCGCAGTCCCGGCGCTGGCCGCCATCGCGATCGCGCTCGCGGGTTGCTCGCACTCACCCGGACCGACCGCGCCGCGGGCTGCGGCGGATCCCAACCCGCCGACCACGATGACGGTGGCGGCAACACCGCAAGCGCCCGAAGGGGCGCAGCCGCGGTTGGCGTCGAATCCCACGCAGGTGGCCGACGACCTGGTCGCCGACGAGCACGCGCTGCGTGACCCGTCGACGGGGGAGGCGGGACTGGTGGCCGCGGCGCACCGCCAGCAGGCCGCCTATCGCGCCATCGGGCTACATCCGGACTGGGACGGCGCCGCACGACCGCGCATCCCGGCGGCACTGCTCGACACCTACGACCGCAACGTCGACGCCCGTCGCGCGCTCAACGCGATCACCCCGGCCCGCACCACCCTGCCCGCGTGGCGCATCGTGCCGCCGGCTCCCGCCGACCAATTGCTGGGCTTCTATCACCAAGCCGAAGCGGAAACCGGTGTCGGGTGGAACTACCTGGCGGCGATCAACCTCGTCGAGACTCGTCTGGGCAGCATCGACGGTGTCAGCACCGCCGACGCGCAGGGGCCGATGCAGTTCCTGCCGGCGACGTTTGCGGCCTACGGCCAGGGCGGTGACATTCATTCGCCGCACGACAGCATCATCGCGGCCGCCCGCTATCTGGCCGCGAATAACTTCGTCAACGATCACGACCACGCCATCTACCGCTACAACCACGCGAGCGATTACGTGCGCGCGGTGAACCAGTACGCCGCGCTGATCGGCGGCGACCCCGCCGCGTTCGCCGGTTACTACCGATGGGACGTCTACTGCCGCACGACGACGGGAGATGTGTTGCTGCCCATCGGATATGTCGCGACGTCGCCGATTCCGGTCGCGGACTACCTCGCGACGCATCCGCAGTGAATCAGGTTGTCGCGCCGACGAGATCTTCGGTGAGGGCCTCGTCGGTAAGGTCTTCGAGTTCCCTGGCTTTCGTTTCCGGTCCCAGCAGGTAACCGATCACCGTCAGGACCCACAGTCCGGCCAGCGCCAGGTAGGGCGTCTGCAGCCCGTACCGTGTGATGGCCCAGCCGATGATCGTCGGTGCGGCGATGGAAACGATCCGTCCGCCGCCGACCGCTATACCAAATCCCGTGCCGCGCAATACCGTTGGGAACAGCTCCGCGATGTAGGTGTCGCCGACGCCCCACAACCAGCCGAGGGTGGCGATCGCGATCGCGCCGAAGACCTGGTACTGCGCCAGCGAGTCGGACGTGGCGGCCAGGATGGTCGCGGCGACCTCGATGACCGCTGCCAGGATCGCCGACGGACGTCGACCTATCCAGTCGGCGAGCGCCGTGCCGAGGTAAGCGAAAACCGCCTGCAGCAGGAAGAACACCAGGGCGTAGCGGATTGCCTCGATCGGCGTCGCGTGAAACCGCTTCACGATGTAGGTCGTCAGAAACATCGTCATGCCCCAGTAGCCGACGGCGTTGGCGGTGTAGATCAGCCAGCCGGCGATCAAACGTCGTCGCACACCGGGCAGGTGCCATAGTCGCGGCCTGGTGGTCCTTCGGGCCCGCACGTCGACGTAGCGGTGCGACTCGGCGATGCCTCGTCGGACGAGGAACAAGATGACGGCGGGGACGATCGCGACGATGAACGCCGACTGCCACCCGAAGCGCGGGACCAGTGCCAGCGCTACACCGGCGGCGAGAACGTAGCCCAGCGAGAACAGCGAAAAGATCACGCCGCCAACGCCGATCGCGCGGGTCTTGGCCGGCCAGACTTCAGCGGTGTAGGGCGCTCCGACGGCCAGTTCGCCGGCCCCGCCGACCCCGGTCAGGAAGCGCAACCCGGTGAACGCGGCGATGTTGGTGGTGAGGCCGGCAAGGGCGGTGGTGATCCCGTACAGCAGGATCGAGGCACCCAGGGTGGCTTTGCGCCCCCATCGGTCGGCTGCCAAGCCGAAACCGACCGTGCCGATCGTGTAGCCGAGCAGGAAGATCGAACCGATGTAGCCGGCTTGCGTGTCGGTGATGTGCAAGGTCTGCTTGATCTCCGGCAGCACCAAGCCGTAGATGTTCACGGCATAGGAGTCGAAGCCGTAGCCCAGGCCCGCGGTCACGGCAACGAAGAGCGCCTGCCGGAATGTGACGGGCGAAGCTCGGGGGACATGGACCGGGGTGCTGCCGATGCTCAACGCCACGCGTGAACGGTATGCAGCAGGTCAGCCCCACAGAAGGGTCACGATCTCAGTGATCCAAAGATGCACATAGCGTTCGAGCGTCGTCTGACTCAGTTAGTGCCAATGTAGGGAAATCACTTATTGCACTGCCCGTGCGATGTACACAGGATGACGTAAGCGTTTTCGTAGACCGGTATGGCCGCCCATCGGCTGAGCGGGGCTACACGAATCACTGACGGAGGACAGCATGGCTAACCGAGCACGCAACCTCGTCATAGGTGCGGCTGTGCTGATCGCCGGAATCGTCGGCCTGCTCCTGCCGGTGGGGGTGTGGAACGGGAGCTCGACCGTCGGATGCGGCAACGCCGTCGCCGCTCAACATCCAGCCCCCTCGACGACGAGGCCTGGCCAAACCAACGTGGAAGCCCCCGAACAAGCTGCCCCCCACCCCGATTACGCAGCGCTATGCGACTCGGCGATTTCGTCACGCCGCCACTGGGCCATTCCCCTGGTGATCGTCGGAACGGCTGGGGTGCTGCTCGGCATCTTCTACCGGCCGCGACGCAAGGCGAGCTGACCTCTTGAGCTCGTGCGGTGATACACCGAATTTCGTCCGACTCAGCTTCCGGCGGTGAGGATTTTGATCGCGAAGATCAGCGAGTCGCCCTTCTCGATGCCCGCTTGCGGCTGGCCCTCGGGATAACCGTCCGCTGCGGCCATGGCGACGCCGACGGTCGAGCCGACCTTTTGTCCAACGATCGCCTTCTGAAAACCCGGTACGACGCCGTCGAGCGGGAATTGGGCCGGGGTGCCGCGCTCGTAGGCGCTGTCGAACACCTTGCCGTCACGTCCGTTGACGCCCATGTAGCAGACCGTCACGGTGGCCGTGGGTGCCACGACCGGTCCATCGCCGGCATGCAGCGTGTGGACCTGGGTCTCGGCCACGCTGAACGGTTGCGTCACGGTGATCAGCGGGGCCGTCTTATCCGTTGAGCCCGTCACGGCCACGCTGCCGGTTGCCCCGCTCAGCGTCCACTCGGGTGTGCCGCCCTCGCCCGGAGCCTGGGTTGGGCAGCCGCTGTCGGCGGTCGCGGACGGCGACTCGGCGGCGGTCATGGCGGGTGCGCTGGCTGGTCCTGTGGACGTCCTGGGTGACGATGCGGGCTTGTCGGAGCTGCACGAGGAGAGGCCAACGATCGCCGATGCGGCGCATGCCGCCAGCCCAACGGTGGAGTACAAGCGGGAGAAATTCACGGTCGTCACGTTACAGCGCCCCTGTGCACCACAGCGCCCACACCACGAGCAGCGGCTGGAACAATAGCCGGATGCCGCGCGTCAGGTCGGAGTCGAGGCCGAAAGCATCCGTGTGCGTGGCGAATTGAGAGATGTTGCCGGGGAAGACCAGAACGAAGAAGACGGCGACAACCCAGCCAACCGGCACTCGCCACCGGCTCAGTACCAGCAGGCCCGCTCCAAGCAGGATCTCGACGACGCCGGAGGCGATGATGACGAAGTCGGCGTTCAGCGGCAGCCATGGCGGCACCTGGGCGTGAAACTGCCCCCGGGCGAAGCTCAGATGGCTGATTCCGGCGAAAGCCAGAAATGCGCCCAGGATGAGGCGCGCGACGGTGCGTGCTGGGGAGCGACTCATCAACGCATCCTGTCAGGACGTCGCTGTGAGCGACCATGTATTTCGTGACGGTTTCGGTTGAGCAAAGGAACGGCAGCGTACCGGCGATGCGAAGGCCGACATCTCGTGCTTGGCCCTAGTGTTGGCTGCTATGGCCGGACCGC
>DATNFI010000195.1:0-9785 GCA_035606475.1 Mycobacterium sp.
TACGGCCGGCCAGGATCACCCGGCGCGCGCCGCGGTCCGCCAGCCACCCGGCCGTCAGCAGTCCGAGCGCTCCGAGGCCACCGGTGATCAGGTACGCCGCGTCCGGGCGGCAGCGCAGCGGCTCGCGCACCGGCTCACCGGACACCGTCTTCAGGCCGGGTGCGAAGAATTCGCCGTCGCGCAGCGACAGGATCGACTTCGCGGGGGTCCGCAGCATCGGGGCCAGCGTCGGCACCAGCGAACCGATCGCCGCGTCCTCGGGCAGGTCGACCAGACCGCCCCACAGCTGCGGCTGCTCGGCCCGGATGACACCGGCGGTCCCCCACATCGGGCTCTGCGCGACCGCGGCGTCCGAACTGCCGTCGCGCACACCGCGGGTGATGATCCACAGCGTGGCCGGGTGACTCTCGTCGCGCTCGGCCAGCCCGCGAACCAGGTCGACCAGCTCCATCGACATCCGCACGGCGCCGTCGACATCGCTTTCACCGGAACGGGATTCGGCGACGTAGACGACGTATCGCGCGTCGGAGACCGCGGCGGAGGTATAGCCGTTCTGGATCAGCGCATCGCGAATGTCGTTGTCGCCCAACACCACAACGGTGGACGAACCGCCGTCGTCGCTCTCCTCGGGAGTGAACGGCTGCCAGTCGATGGCGTGCACCATCGAGGCGGGGTCGTCATTGCGGCCACCGGCGGCACTCGAATCCACCGCGGCGAAGCGCAGCCCGCGTACCTCGAAGCAGGTGCTGCCGTCCGGGCCGGTCCCGGTGATGTCCACGACCAGTTCTTCGTCGTTGCCACCGCGCCGGCGCACCTCGACGCGGCCGCGCGGGTCGACGAGCTCGCCGGTGATGTGGACACCGGCCACCGCGGCCGGAACCATCAGCCGCGGGTTGTCGCTGTCCAGCAGCCGGGCGATGTGAATTGCCGCGTCCAGCAACGCAACTGCCGAGGCCTGGGTCAACTCGACGTCGGCGCTCAGCTCGCCGGCCTTGGCGTGGCAGGAGCCGATCGACCAGCCGAAGGGACGGCCCTCGCTGCCCCAGGTCTGCCAGAACGAGGTCACCGATTCGTCGGTGAAGTCGGTGTCGGTCGAACCCGGGGCCGCTACTGCCTCCGACGATCCGGCGGGGCGCTCGTCGCGCGAGATGCGGGCGCTGGCGTGCCGGATCCATCCGGCGCCTTGCCCTGCGGTGCTCGACGAGACGGTGACGGATGCCCCGTCGGCGACCACCTGGATGACGCGCGGCTCCCCAACGACGATCGGGTAATCGAAGCGGATGTCGGACACCGGGTATTCGCCGGCGGCTGTCGTAAGGGTCTGCAGCAGAACCGATATCGGGATGATCTCGACACCGTTGTTGTGGTGCGATCCGGGGTAGGGCTTGGTGGTGGCCGTCAGGCGCGCCTGCCACAGCTGCGTCGGCGGTGTCGCGGCGACCGCGATGTGCTGGCCGAGCAGGGTGCCGCGTTGCGGCGCCGACTCGGCGGTCTTCACGAATTCCTCGGCACTGATCCAGTGCTGGGTGTGATGCCACGGCCCGCTCGGCAGCACCGGGTGCGGTTCGGGTGGGTGCGGCAGGGCCGGCGGACGCATCACGTGCGTGCGGTTGAGGTTGGTGTGGAAGCTGACCGTGTCATCGCCCTTGCGCGACAACGTCCCCACGCTGTGATGGTGCTGCGATTCCAGCGTCTCGGTGATGGCGTGGGTCAGCGTCGGGTGTGGGCTGATTTCGACGAACGTGGCGTGCTGCGCGGCGGCGATGGTAATGGCCTGGTGCAGTCGCACCGGCTCACGCACATTCGCCACCCAGTAGTCGGCGTCCAGGACCGGCGCGCTGGCCGGGTCGGCAACCGTGGAGATGAACGGGATCGTCGGCGTTTTGGGCTTGAGATCTGCCAGCGCGGAACGCAATTCGGACAAGATCGGGTCCATCAGCGCCGTGTGCGAGGCGACTTCCATGTTCACCCGCCGCGCGAATCGCTCCCGGGCGCTGGCGGCGACGATCGCCGCATCAACCTGTGCCACCGCGCCGGCGACCACGGTCTGCCGCGGCGACAGGAATCCCGCGACGCTCACCTCGGGGTAGTCGGCAAGGAACGTCTCGGCGGCCTCGGCGTCCATCTCCAGCAGACCCACCGCACCCTGACCGGCGAGCCGTGACATCAGCCGTGAACGGGTTCCGATGACTCGCAGACCCTCGTCCGCGGTGAGCGCCCCCGCCACCACGGCCGCGGTCACCTCGCCCATCGAATGTCCAATCACCGCATCGGGTTCCACGCCGTACGAGCGCCACAACGCGGTCAACGCCAACTGCAGGCCCATCAGCACCGGCTGCACGCGCGCATCGCCGCTGACCCGCTGGCCCTCGGTCAGCACCTGGTGCAGCGAGAAGCGCATGTGCTCGAGGAACAGCGGCTCCAACTCGTCGACCGCCGCGGCGAACACCGGCTCGTCGACCAGCAGCTGTCGGCCCATGCCGGCCCACTGCGAGCCCTGCCCCGAGAACACGAAAACCGTTCCGGGCTTACACAATCCCTCGTGCGGCTCGACGAGTCCGATCGCCGACTGGCCGGCCGCCAAGGCCTGCAGGCCGGCGACCGCGTGGGCACGATCCCGCACGGCCAGCGTCGCAAAGCTCTTGTGCTGAGTGCGGTGGTGGTTGAGCGTGTGGGCGACGTCGACCAAGGGCACCGCAGCGCCATCGCCGATCATCCAGTCGGCCAATGTAGCGGCCGTCGAGGCGACGCGCGCCGGCGTCTTGCCCGACACCACCAGCGTGGTGACCACCGGTTCCGGTTGCGGCGCAGTGTTTTTCAAGGGTTCGGGTGCGGGGGCCTGCTCGAGGACCACGTGCGCATTGGTGCCGCTGACCCCGAAGGACGACACCCCGGCCCGCCGCGCCCGCCCGACCGCGGGCCAGTCCATGCCGTCGGCGGCGATGGTGAATTTCGAGGCGCCCTCGACGGCGTTCGGCGTCAGCTCGGTGAAGTGCAGATGCCGGGGAATGTAGCCGTGCTGCACGGTGAGCACGGTCTTGATGAAGCCGGCGATACCGGCGGCCGATTCCAGGTGGCCGAGGTTGGTCTTCACCGACCCGAGCACCAGCGGCGCCGAATCGTTGCGCTCGCCGAATACCTGGTTCAGCGCGCCCAATTCGATCGGATCGCCCAACGCGGTGCCGGTGCCGTGCGCCTCGATGTAGTCGATGTCCGAGGGCTCCAACCGCGCCGCGGCCAGCGCCGCGCGGACGACCGCCTGCTGCGCGGGACCGCTGGGCACGGTCTGGCCGCTGCTGGGTCCGTCCTGGTTGACCGCCGACCCGCGCACCACCGCCAACACCGAATCGCCATCGCGCACAGCGTCACTCAGCCGCTTGAGCACCACAACGCCGCAGCCCTCGCTGCGGACGTAGCCGTCGGCGCTGGCGTCGAACGTCTTGCAGCGGCCGTCGGGCGCCAACATCCCCCACCGCGACGTGGCAACGCTGTTCTCCGGGCTCAGCATCAGGTTTACCCCGGCCACCAGCGCCTGATCGCTCTCCCGCCGGCGCAGGCTCTGACAGGCCAGGTGGACGGTGACCAGCGACGATGAGCACGCGGTGTCGAGCACGACCGCGGGACCGTGCGCACCCAGGAAGTAGGACAACCGCCCGGCAGCAAAGTTTGCGGCGTTGCCGAACGGGACGTGCGGGTCGACCTCTTCCGGTGGGAGCCGGCCGGCCAGGGTCAGGGTGTAGTCGTAGGTGGTCATGCCGACGAAGACCGACGTCTGGGTGCCGCGGATCATCGGCGCGGTGATGCCCGCGTTTTCCAGTGCCTCCCAAGTCACTTCGAGCAGCAGTCGCTGCTGCGGATCCATCGCCGCCGCCTCGCGCGGAGAGATCCCGAAGAACTCGGCGTCGAACTCATCCGGACGCCAGGAGGTGAGGAAGCCGCCTTGCTTGCTGACGATCGTGCCGGGCACGGTGTGGTCTTCGGCGAAGAAGGCGTCGGCGTCCCAGCGTTCGGCCGGAACTCCGACGATGCCGCTCTCGCCCTCCTGCAGCATCCGCCAGAACCGCTCCGGGGTGTCTGCTCCACCCGGAAGCCGGCAACCGATTCCCACCACGGCGATCGGCTCGGTGTCGCCCTTTTCGGCGATTTCCAGCCGCGCGGTCAGATCATCGATCTTGCGCAGCGCCTCGGTGATAATGGCCCGACGGTCCGACGGTGCAGCAGTCATCGCGCTCCCCCCGGTCTGTCGGAAAGTTGTTGTCGTCCGACACCGTGTGCGACGAGAAACGCGGTCTCGCCCACCGATGTCATCCGGGCGTGTCCAGTCGGTTCGCCTCGTCGCGCCCACAACGTTCGACCCAGCCGAAGTGACTGATGTTACCGCCACTCGGCCGTTGCCGAACGCACCCCCCCTGCACAGCGGGCATTAAAAATCTACGAGTAGACACTGGCTTTACCCCCGCTGCGGCGCAAAACCGTCTGGACCCCACTAAGCGGTGGAATCCAAACGGCTGAAGTCGTTCTGCTGGTAGACCTCAACACACGACGAACGGCGGATCTTCCCACTGGTCGTGATCGGAATCGACCCGGGCGGAACCAGGACCAGGTCGGCCACCCGCAGCCCGTGGGACTTCGAAATGGCAGACGTGACTTGTGCTCTCACATTGCGGAGACGTTCCTGCATCTCCTGCGTATTGCCCTTGTCTTTCATCTCGGCGATCACGATCAGACGCTCGGTACGGCCATCCTCGATGGAGATCGCCGCGACGCGACCGCCGCTGATCTCCTGCGTGGTGGCCTCGATGTCGTCGGGGTAGTGGTTACGCCCGTCGACGATCAGCAGGTCCTTGATCCGGCCGATGATGTACAGCTCGCCATCGTGGATCGTGCCGAGGTCACCGGTCCGCAGCCACGGGCCCAGCGGGGTGCCGCTCGACGGGTCGACCAGTTGACCGCCGAAGGCCTTCTGGGTCTGCTGCGGCTTGCGCCAGTAACCGGCGGCGATGTTGTCGCCGTGCAGCCAGATTTCGCCGACCATGCCGGCCGGGTTCTCGGTACGGGTCTCCGGGTCGACGATGCGAATGGTCGACGCGCGCGGAATGCCGACGCTGACCAGTTCGACGCCGGTCTCGTTGTCGCAGGCCTCGGCGTGACCGGCGGACAGCTTCTCGTAGTCGAAGGTGGCGACGGTCGGCGGCCGGCCCGGGCCGGACGAGTTCACATAGACCATCGCCTCGGCCAGTCCGTACGACGGCTTCAGCGAGCTGGCCGGGAAGCCGAACGGCGCGAAGCGGTCGACGAAACGCCGGATGGTGGCCGCGTGCACGCGCTCACTGCCGGACAGGATGGTGTGCACGCCGGACAGGTCGAGCCCGGCCATGTCCTCGTCGGTGGTCCGCCGCGCGGCCAGTTCGAACGCGAAGTTCGGCACCGCGGTGAACGCGTGGGTGTTGGCGGCGATCTCGTGGATCCACCGCGCGGGACGCTGCAGGAAGGCCATCGGGCTCATCAGCACCGAGTGCAGACCCAGCGTGAGCGCGCCGGTGATGCCGAGCAGCAGGCCCATGTCGTGGTAGACCGGCAGCCAGGACACCAGCGTGGTGTCGGGCGGCGGAATCGCGCCGTCGGCCTCGAAGTAGTCGGTCTTCACCTGCTCGATGTTGGCCAGGATGTTCTTGTGGGTGACCACGACGCCCTTCGGCGTGCGGGTCGAGCCGGAGGTGTACTGCAGGACGGCGTTCTTGGTCCGGGGCGCGGGCGGCGTGTTGAAATCGGGCGTCGCGTCGAGGTCGAGGCTGTCGACCTCGAGAAGGGCCGGGGCCTTGCCGGGCAGCGAACGGGCGCAGCCGACGACGTCGTCGACGACCGCGGAGGTCGTCAGCAAAACAGTGGGGGCGCAGTCCTGCAGGGCCGCGCTGGCGCGCTCATCGTGGGCGCCGAATTGCGGAACGGGCAGCGGCACCGCTACCAGCCCGGCCTCGAGCGCTGCGTAGAACGCGACGACATAGTCCAGGCCCTGGTGCGCGAGGATGGCGGCGCGGTCCCCCGGAGCGCCGAGGGTCGACACCTCGGCGGCTAGCGTCTGCACGCGGCCGTAGAGCTCTGACCACGTGAGCGTCTGCCGGTAGCCCGCCGGATCGACGTCGTAATCGATGTACGTGTAAGCCGGTGCATCCGGTTGCTGCCGTGCCCATTCCCGCAGTACTGCGGCAATGGAAGCTTCGGATACTGCCATCGGGACACCACCCCTTAAATATCTAGAGCCCCGGACAACAACTAGACGGGCGCTTGTGATGCAGGAGATTAACAGGGGCCGCGCACTTCTCGGACCAAAAACCCAAGAATGTAATACGTACGCCAAACAGAAGGCCCGTTCCCGTCAGCGTCATTGCTGAGCGATGGGTTTGCTATGCAGATCGCGCCCGCAGACGTACAGTCCCCGTTCGCGACGGCCTCACCTTACCCGACGGTTAGATTGAACGCATAACCTTGCATAGTTAACGACTTTGCAGATGCTTTCCCGTGGTGAAGAAGTCGCTGGAAGCTCCCGCGGTGCCGACGGCCGCCGAACCGGCGGTCAGAGGAGCGACTCGGCCGGTAGGCGGCACGAGCTAGCCGCAAAACCTCCCTCCAAGAGGGGGTTTGCTGGATTTCGCCACGCCGAGTCCTGGGTGTGGCGTTATTCACTCTCGCGAAGATCCCCGGTTGAACGCCGGCGGCGCGTCGATCGTGCGCCCTTCCCGTCGCCGCCACTCAGCCGATCCGTCCAGATTCTCGGTTATTTATTCCAATTAATTGGCAATATTTCACTTTTCGGCGACTAAAGAACGGCGCCGTTTCCCGTTCGTGATTGGGTCATGAGTTTGACATGAAGCGTTTGATTATCGATTCGCTCAACCTCTACAAAGAAGACAAGATCTTGGGCTCGATCTCGCTTACTAACTCGGCTATGTGATCGGTCAGATAAAAATGGTGGCCGGGAAAAACTTTCATAGAGAACTCAGAGGTTGTTCGTTCCACCCACGGTTGCACCTTCTCGGGGGTCGCCACTTCGTCGTCATCGCCCAGGAACGCCGAGATTGGACAGGACAACTTCTCCCCCGGCGGGCAGTCGTATTTCGAGATGGCTTTGAGCCCGCGCAGCGTCGGCAGGATGCTCGCCGCGAATTCTTCGTTTTCCAGGAACTCAGGATTGACGCCCGTCATCTCACTCACCGCGTCCAGCAGTCCGCGGTCCGACTCGGGGACGTGCTCGTAGCCGACATGACCCGGCGCGGCGACCGCCGAGACGAACAGCGCCGCAATTGGACTGCCCGCCTGCTCGAACCGACGCGCGACCTCGAACGCCAGCAGACCGCCCATGCTGTGGCCGAAGAAGGCGATTTTTTCTTGCGGGTCCTCCGGCGGCTTGATCATCTGGCAAACCTTGTCGGCGAGGTCACCGATGGTGGTGAATGACCCGAGGTCGTGATTACCACCGCGCCCCGGATAGCGAACGGCCACGCGTTTGATATCGCTGGCAAAGGCTTTGGCGAAGGGAACGTAAAACTCGGCCGATCCCCCGGCGTGCGGAAAGATGAAAAGCTTTGGTGGCTGCCCAGTCACGCGGCAACGATACAACCCCCCGCTCGCCCGCCTCCGCACCACGGCATGGAGCCGGCCACGACCGCTCCGGGTTAACGTCGTTCAGTTAACCAATTGAGAACCTATGAAAAAGCCAAGAAATTTCTGAGTCGTTTTGCCCGATACGGGTTCAACGATTCGTCTATCGCCAGAGGCAAAAAAGCCTTAGGATTTCACCGCCACCAAGTGTGGCTATCGGTCTAGGGGAGGTCTATCCAAACGCCCAGGCTCCAGTACTGTTCGCTCTCAGTGCCGGCCGGGTCGTGGGAAAGGGTTTAGAAGATGTTCGTTACTACACAACCAGACGTGCTGCAGGGGGCTGCGGGCACCCTGTCCGGTATCGGGGATGCCATGATCGCGCGCAACTCGGCCGCCGCGGCGCCGACGACGGCTCTGGCCCCGGCGGCCTCGGACCTCGTGTCGGCGATGACGGCCGCCCAGTTCGGTCAGCACGGCGTGCTGTATCAGCAGATCGCCGCCCAGGCCGCCGAGGTGCACGAGCAACTGGTCGCGGCGCTGCGTTCCGGTGCCGGTGCCTACGCGTTGACCGAGGCCGCCAACGTGGCAGCCGCCCACTAGTCGGATCGAAGGTTTCGATGAGCTTTTCGCTGATACCTCCGGAGATCAACTCCGCGCTGATGTACACCGGCGCCGGGTCTGGTCCGTTGTTGGAGGCCGCGACGGCGTGGGATGAACTGGCCGCCGATGTGGAGGCCACCGCCACGCAGTACCAGACCGCCGTCACCAACCTGACCACTGGCACCTGGCTCGGTCCGTCATCGGCTCACATGGCCTCGGCTGCCGAGCCGTACATCGCCTGGCTGCAGAGCACCGCAGCCGAGGCCGCCCAGACCGGGGCTCAGGCCAAGGCCGCCGCTGCCGCCTACCAGACCGCGTACACCTCGATGGTTCCGCCGCCGCTGATCGCGGCCAACCGGGCCGAGCTGGCCACGCTGGTGGCGAACAACTTCCTCGGCCAGAACACCGGGGCGATCGCCCAGAACGAGGCGAACTACCTGGAGATGTGGATCCAGGACGCGCTGGCCATGGACACCTACCAGCAGGCTTCGACGGGTGCCTCCAGCGGTCTGCCGGCGCAGACCGCGGCCCCGCTGGTGACCAGTGGTTCGCAGGCTGCACCGGCGGCGGCGGCAGCACTGCCGGCCGACGCAGCCAGCGGCGGATGGGATGTGCTCGGCGAGGGCGTTTTCAACGCCGTCGCAAACCTGTTCGGCTACACGGGTACCGGGCTGACCGCGTTCGACCCCGCCTCGGTCGGAGCCTGGCTCCCGACGGTGGCGACCGCAATCGCCGGGAACCCGACTGCCGCATTGCTGCCCGTGCAGGCGACGTACTACATGGGCATGCTGGGCAGCACGCCCGCTCGTATGTTCATGAGCTCGGGTAGCAGCAGCGGTGCCGGCGCCTCGGCCGACACGCTGGTCAGCATGAAGGACTCGCTGCTGGACAACGTCGGCAAGCTGATCGACGGCAAGGCCGCCACCGTGATGAGCGGCGTCACCGGCCAGCTGGGCAAGTGGGGTGCGGGCATTCAGGCCGGCATCCAGGCGCAGATGGCCAACGCGATGCACGCGGGCGGGCTGTCGGTGCCGCACGCCTGGCACACCGGCGCGGAAGGCATGGACCGCGCTGCGCCGCTGCTGCCGACCAACAGCGTCGCCGCGCCCAGCATGATGCACGGTCTGCCCAGTAGCCCCTTCTCGCAGGGACTGATGGGCGCACTGGCCGGCCGCGGTATGAGCGCCATGGGCTCGCGTGTCGCCGCCAAGGTGATGCCGCGTTCGCCCGCCGGCGGTTAAAATTCCTTACCAGACAACGCAATAACTTTCGACACGCCCACCAGAAGGAGAAGGACATGCCGACACGTTTTATGACTGACCCGCACGAGATGCGGGCGATGGCGGGACGTTTCGACGTGCACGCGCAGACCGTTGAGGACGAGGCCCGCAAGATGTGGGCGTCAAGCCAGAACATCGCCGGCGCCGGCTGGAGCGGTACCGCTCAGGCCACCAGCTACGACACCATGGGTCAGATGAACACGGCGTTTCGCAACATCGTGAACATGCTGCATGGGGTGCGCGACGGGTTGATCCGCGACGCGAACAACTACGAGGCCCAAGAGCAGTCCAGCCAGCAGATCCTGT
>DATNFI010000196.1:0-25712 GCA_035606475.1 Mycobacterium sp.
GACTCTGGTGACTTCATCGTCGCCCAGGGTCTCGTTGCGTACCACGATGCCGGGCTGCGGCCGCGCGTTCGGCGCTATCAACTCGATGGGGACATCGGCGTCTACCCACTGCGCGCCATGCAGTGCCGACGCCGCCGCTCCCGCGATGGTTGCGCGCCGACGCGACCACAGCCAGGCGCCGACGGTGCGGTCGCGCAAGGACAGCTCGTGTGTTCTCGGCACATACACATCACGAAAGACCGCGCGATGTCGGCGGACCTCGGACTTCTTGAGCTCGCCTCGCGCGACGGCCTCGCTACCGATGAAGATGCCGCGCATGGCGAAGATCATGGCCTCCAACACCGACACCGACGCCGAGATCGACGCTAGCGCCGGATCCGCCCCTGTTCTGCGCACTGGCGTCGATCTCGATACGGAATAGTCGACCGCCGCGGTGAGGTTGTCGAAGCATGTCTCCGCGTCGCGACGATGCAGAGGGTAGCGATGAGGAGGAGCGGCGCCATGTCCCAAGGATTTCCCGACAACGAGTCGATCAAAGCGTTCAACCAGAGCATCACCGACGAGTTCCGCGCGAATGACGGCAGGGTTGGCGGTCAGTTCGAGGGTGCCAACTTGTTGCTGCTGACCACGACGGGCGCCAAATCCGGTCAACCGCGGGTTTCGCCCCTGGCCTACTTCCGCATCGACGGCAAGCTGGTCATCATCGGGTCGTTCGCCGGCGCCGACGTGAACCCCGCGTGGGTGCACAACCTGCGGGCCCACCCGTCGGCGCACATCGAGGTCGGCAACGAGTCCTCGGACGTCGTCGCACGCGAATTACCGCCGGCCGAGCGCGACGAGTTGTTCCCCAAGATCACCGCTGTCGCGTCGGGTTTCGCCGAGTATCAGGCGAAGACCTCACGGGTGATCCCGGTCTTCGAACTGCAGCCGGCCAGTTAGCCCCGCCGGATAGTTAGCCCGTCAACCGACCCCTCGATACACGCGGTTACGGGGCTATCACGGCACTGATCACGAGGTGGTCACGTCGCCTCCGAAGGTTCTAGTGGGGGACCAGCGACCACAGTGTCTGAATCGTGCCGTAAACCGGGTGCATGAAGATGTTCACGATCTGGATCGGGAACAGCTGGCCATTACCGCCGCACTTGGGCCAGGCGCCGGGTCCCTGGGTGGCAAGCACCCGATTCGCGACCGCGATCTGCTGCTCGCGCGACGCCGTCGACGGGTCGCCCACCCCGCCGTTGGCGGCCCACGTAGAGGGCTTGAACTGCAGCCCGCCGTAAAAGCCGTTGCCGGTGTTGGCGTGCCAGTTGCCACCCGATTCGCACTGCGCCACGGCGTCCCAGTTCATCCCGTCCGCGTAGGCCACGCCGGTGGTCGGATTGACCAGCAGCGTCATGCCCAGGACGACAAACGTGGCTATCACCAGGTGCTTGCACATCGTGCTCAATAGCCCGCCTAAATGACTCATTTAACAGGTCTAACAAGCAGGTGTTAAAGGAGTCAATGAGTGGGGCTTTAGTAATCAATGAGATTAAAGTTTAATAACGCATTTTGTGTTGCTGATGCTTATTAGAGTTAATTTGTGAGGTTATTGATGCAGTCTATAACTAGTGAGTTATATGAGCATCAAGTTATCTTGTCGTGATAGAGTGACTAGAGTGTCGCGTGATACTTCTGTTACTCGAGTGACAGAAGGTGCGATGCCGAGGGTTACCCGGACTTGTCAAGAAACTCCTGGACCAGGCGTTTTGGCGCCTGCTTGAGCCATGCGTCGACGATTAGCTCCCGCAGTCCCTGCTCGTCGATCGCCGCCAACCGGATGAGCACGGCCGGATAGCCGTCGAAGTGCGGAGTCGTGAAATACACCGCTGGTTCGGCGGCGATCAGCGCGAATTTGACGCCCTCGTCGGCCACTCGGACACCGAGAATGTCGCCCTGGGGTGGCTCGATCCCCTGCGCGGTCAGCGCCTGATGGTCTGATGCGCGCAGCGGACGTTCCCAGGCGATCAGCTTCTTGCCGACCCGCCATTCGTTCGGTGCACGCTCCTCGGTGAGCGGCAGCTCGCCAACGACGCTGGCGACGTCGTCCCAGGTGGCCATGACCCATTGTGCGCCCGACGGGTGGGCCGGCAGGCGGATAGTGTTGCAGGGTGACGTCGCCGAGCCAGGCCAGCGATTCAGGGGAGTCACCGGATCAGCACCCCCCGGGCCCGGGAGCCCGTTACCGGATCAGCCACCGCACCGAATATCGCTACTCGGACGTGGTGACCAGTTCCTACGGTCGCGGTTTTCTCACCCCGCGCGACCTGCCGCGGCAACGCTGCCTGTTCCACTCGTTGCAGATCTCGCCCTCGCCCTCGGACAGCTCGACGAGCGTCGACACCTACGGCAACATCAGCTCGTATTTCCATGTCACCGAGCCCCACCAGACGCTGACGGTCACCAGTGAATCCATCGTCGAGGTCTATCCCGCACCACCGGAGCGCTGGGGCGGCGGGCCGGCGCTGGCGCCGTGGGAGCTCGCCCGCCCGGTGGGCCTGCGCGGCGCCTTGGCTACCGAGTTCGCGCTCGACCTGAACCCGCCCGAGATCACCGACGAGGTCCGCGAATACGCGGCGCGGAGCTTCGCGCCGCAGCGACCCCTGGGTGAGGTGTTGAGCGACCTCACCTCGCGGATCTACACCGACTTCACCTACCGCTCGGGCTCGACCACGGTGTCCACCGGCGTCAATGAGGTTCTGCGTGCGCGGGAAGGGGTATGTCAGGATTTCGCGCGGCTGGCGATCGCCTGCTTGCGTGCCAACGGTTTAGCGGCCAGTTATGTGTCCGGATATCTGGCTACCAACCCGCCGCCCGGGAAGGACCGCATGATCGGGATCGACGCCACACACGCCTGGGCGGCCGTATGGACGCCGCAGCCGCCCGGCCAATTCGAGTGGCTGGGACTGGATCCCACCAACGATAAGATGGTCGACGAGCGCTACATCATCGTCGGGCGCGGGCGTGACTATGCCGACGTGCCGCCGTTGCGGGGCATCATCTACACCAATTCCAAGAGCAGCGTGATCGATGTCGCGGTCGACGTTGCGCCCTATGAAGGTGACGAGCTATATGCGTGATTTCCACTGTCCCAACTGCGGTCAGCGGCTGACGTTCGAGAACTCGGCATGCCTGGCCTGCGGTAGCGCTTTGGGTTTTTCGCTCGACGAGATGGCGCTGCTGGTGATCACCACCGGCGATGACGCAGATCGCGCCGGCTTCGTCAGCGCCAGCGAGTACGAGCTGTGCGCCAATCGCCATCTCGCCGAATGCAATTGGCTTGTTCCCATTCGTACCCCGCCTTGGTTGTGCAGTTCCTGCGTGCTCACCATCGAACGGCCCAACGACGCGGACCCCGCGGGGCTGGCGGAGTTCGCGCGAGCGGAGGCAGCCAAACGCAGGCTGGTCGCCGAGCTGCGCGAGCTGAAGCTGCCGATTGTCGGGCGTGATCAAGATCCCGACTACGGCTTGGCTTTTCGGCTGCTGTCCAGCGCGCACGAAAAGGTGCTGACCGGGCATGAAAACGGGGTCATCACGCTGGATTTGGCTGAGGGCGACGACGTGCATCGCGAGCAACTGCGAGTGGAGATGGACGAGCCCTACCGCACGCTGCTGGGCCACTTTCGCCACGAGATCGGCCACTACTACTACTACCGGCTCATCACGCCGTCGGCGGAATTCGTCGCCCGGTTCAACGAGCTGTTCGGTGACGCGAACGCCGACTACCAGGCAGCGCTGGACCGCCATTACAGCGAAGGCGCGCCCGAGGGCTGGGAAGAGACGTTCGTGTCGTCCTACGCCACCATGCATCCGGCCGAAGACTGGGCCGAGACCTTCGCGCACTACCTGCACATCCGCGACACCCTCGACACGGCGGCGTGGTCGGGTTTCGCGCCGGCGACGGCCACCTTCGATCGGCCCGTCCTGGGGCCCAGCGCTTTTATGACCATCATCGACATGTGGCTGCCGGTCTCGTGGTCGCTGAACATGGTGAACCGGTCGATGGGCCATGACGACCTGTATCCGTTCGTGCTGCCGGTCGCGGTGCTGCAGAAGATGAAGTTCATCCATAACGTCATCGACGAGGTGACCGCGGTATCGGGGAAACAGGACCCGATCAGCGCGTGAGCGCGGCGGCAGTCACGGCATGGTGCGCCGCTCGTCGCCACCCCACAGCGGCTGGGTACCGCCCGGCAGTGCCAGTTGCGTCGCGGTGATCACCTCCGCCAAATCGCGCAAGGCGGAATGCGCCGTGGTGAGCAGGTCGGTCAGTCGCTCGCGGCGCCCGTCCCTCGACACCGAATCGAGTTCGGCGGGATGAGAGCGCCGCAACAGGGTGCTGATTTCGGCGACCATCCGCTGCGGGCGCGACGGCCCCGACGGGCCGGGTAGGTCGCCGAGATCGGTTCGCAGCCGCTCCAGCTGGTACACCAGCGACCGCGGGTTGGTCGAATCGAACAGCATCAGCTCCGCCAACGCGACCACGCTGACTTGGCCGGCAGTGCGACGGCGGTAGATGACCGCGGATTCCGTTGCGATCAGCGTGGATTCGATGACGGTCCGCTCGGCGGCCGGGGCAAGGACGGTGGTCAGCGTGGCGTTCAGCAGGGCGGTGAGACCCAGCCCGCGCTCGATGCGCTTGCCGATGTCCATCATGGTCCAGCCGACATCCTGCACCATCGACTCGGCAGCGACGCCCGCCAGAGTCAACATGCCGACCAGGGTCTGCGATTGCGCTGTCTCGAGCACGGCGTCGCCCTCCGCCAGCGAATCCGGTGGTTCGGCCTTGTGCGCCAACGCGCGCTCGACACCGGCCAGCACCGCCCAAGTGTCGCTGGACAACTGGTCGCGCACCGCGCGGGCGGCCAGCGCCAACCGATCCACGGAGTGCACCAGCGAACCTGGCCGGTCGCGATCCATGGTCAGCGACCACAATGTCGACGGTGCGATCGCGATCGTTTCGGCGTGGTCGTCAGGTCCGGGGTCGGTACTGGTGATGTGGCCCAGTGCTGCGATCAGCACCGGCACACACTGGCTTTCCGAAATCTCTTGGCGGTGGCGGAATTCGTGATAGCGCCTGCGGGTGGCGATCAGCAACCGAGCCATGTTCTCGGCGCGCTCGCCGTAGCGTCCCATCCAGAACAGGTCGGACAGCACGCGGGGCGAGCTGACCCCCAACGTGCCCGCACCCGCCTTCGCCGGCGTCTCCGGGGCGGGTAGGGTCACCGCTTCGGCTCGCGACCGGTCGGTGGGCTGAACCCAGACATCCTTTGCCGCAACAGTTTTCAGCGTGTACGCCTGAGATCCCGGTGCCAGCACATAACCGAGGCCGCCGAGCATCGGCGCATAGCCGCCACGTTGGGCAACGGTGAACAATCGCAGGCCCACGCCGCCCGCGGACAACTCGGCGGCGTGGCTGGTGGGAGCCGAGGAGAACTGTGGCAACTCCTGGCCGACCCACTGCCACGGCATCGCGGTGATCGCGGCGGCCAGGTCGGCCAATCGCCCAGCCGAAAGCGTCGGGCCGACAAGCGTTTGCCCGCCGATGGTCGGCCTGATCAACAGCGACGAGAGATTTGCCAGCAGATGCGAGCACTCGCTGTCGATGCCGCCCCAGTAGCTGGGCGCGCTGGGCAGCAGTGGCGCCTCGCCGAGCAAACGGGTGGCCAACTGCGGTAGGAATCGTTGCAGCCCAGCGCTTTCCAGGATCCCACTGCCGACGGTGTTCACCACGGTCACCGTCCCACGGTGTTGCGCCTCCACTAGGCCGGCCACCCCGAGCCGGGAGTCGGCGCGCAGGTCGAGGGGGTCGGTGTAGGTGGCATCGACGCGACGAAAGACCACATCGACGCGTTTGAGTGTGCCCAGTGAGCGCATCCACAGCTTGCCGTCGCGAACCACCAGGTCGGCGCTCTCCACCAGCGGGAAGCCCAGCAATGTCGCGAGATATGCCTGATCGAAGGAGGTTTCGGAGTAGATACCGGGGCTGAGGACGACGACCACCGGGTCTTGCACTCCGTCGGGTGCCGCGTCGATCAGCGCCAGCCGCAACGCTTGTGCGAACGGTGTGGTGGGCCGCGGCCCGACCTTTTCGTAGAGGTCGGGCAGCGCTTGAGCCAGCACCCGCCGGTCGGCGAGCGCATATCCCGCGCCGGACGGGGCTTGGGTCCAGTCGGCATTGACTCCAAAGCTGCCGTCGGAGAGTCGGCTGACGTCGCAGGCGTGCATGAAGAGCTGGTGGTGTCCGGGAACTTCGATGCCGTTTGCGGCGCGCACATAGCCGGGATGGGCGAACAGTAACTCCGGTGGCAGCACGCCTTCGGTGAGCGAGCGTCGGTTGCCGTACAGGTCGGCCAGCACGGCGTTGAGAACCCGGGAGCGTTGCACCAGTCCGGCCTCGAGCACGTCCCAATCGGTGGCCGAGACTACCAACGGCAGCGGGTCCAGGCGCCACGGTCGCGGCTCACCATGAGCGCCGGCGACCGACTCGCTGGCGGGATCGACGAAGGTGTAGGTGATGTCGTCGTTGTCCACCAGTTGGCGCACCGCGGAACCGAGCCGACTCATGCCCGCTTTGCCGCGGTCACCGACCGCGTCAGCCAGGTCGGCCCAGGCCGGCCGCACCCTGCCGGTTTCGTCGAGGAACTCGTCGTAGCCGATCACCGGCCCTTGCAGGGAGGGTGGGCGCGGGTCGAACAACGTCTCCTGCGCACGTGCGGTGCGATATCCGGCCAACAGCCGGTCGACGTCGGTCCGGTCGTGAAACGATGCCGGATCGCTGGGGTGTACTGCCATATCTGTCGAAGCCATTACCGCAGAACGGTACGCACGCGCCGCAGATCGAGGATGCCCGGCGCGCCGACGTCTGTGGAAATTCGGGCCTGCATCTCTCGAATGCTGGACAGCGCGATTTTGCCCGGGGTGAACCCGGTGGCCTCGAAGCGCCGCGCGCGCCGTGACTCGGCTTCGACGGCGTTGACGGGAGGTTTGTCGTACGCGCGGCCGCCCGGGTGGGCGATGTGGTAGGTGCAGCCGCCGGACGACGTCGAGGTGGTCAGGTCGATGAGCTCGAATTGCAGCGGACTGTCGACGGTGATGCTCGGGTGCAGCGCGCTGGGTGGCTGCCAGGCCCGGAAACGTACGCCACCGACGTGCACGTCGGGATTGTCGGTGGCCAGCAGTGGAACTGGATAGCCGTTGCAGGTCACCAGATAGCGGTGCCGGTCGGCACCGATGATGCGGACCTGGAGACGCTCGACCGAGGAGTCGACGTAGCGCGCGGTGCCGGTCGCGGTGGCCTCTTCGCCGAGGGTGTTCCACGGCTCGATGGCGCCGCGGAGCTCGATCTCGACGCCGGCGAACACCGCGGTGCCGATGCGCGGGAAGCGGAATTCGGTGAACGGGTCTAGCCAGCTGGTCTCAAAGGCGATCCCGTGGGCGCGCAAGTCCGCGGCGACGTCGGCGATGTCGTGAATCAGGAAGTGCGGCAACAGGTATCGGCCATGCAGATTGTCGCCGTGCCGGATCAGCGGGGCCCGCAGCGGCTCGTCCCAGAACCAGGCCACCAGGGAGCGCACCAGCAGCGACTGCACCATCGCCATCCGCAGGTGCGGTGGCATCTCAAAGCCGCGCAACTCCAGCAGGCCCAGCCTGCCGCGCATGCTGTAGGGGTTGTAGAGCTTGTCGATGCAGAACTCGGCACGATGGGTGTTTCCGGTGATGTCGGTGAGCAGATGTCGCAGTGCCCGGTCGATGATCCACGGTCTGGGCCTGCCGGAAGTCGAAGCGAGCCGGTCGATTTCGGCGAACGCGATCTCGAGTTCGTAGAGCGCCTCGGCGCGGCCTTCGTCGACCCGCGGAGCCTGCGACGTGGTACCGACGAACCGGCCGGCGAACAAGTAGGACAGCGACGGATGTCGCTGCCAGTAGGTCAGCAGCGACACCAGCAGGTCCGGGCGGCGCAGCAGCGGCGAGTCTTTCGGGGTGACCCCGCCCAGCGTGATGTGATTACCGCCGCCGGTGCCGCCGTGGCTACCGTCGACGTCGAACGACTCCGTAGAAAGGCGAGCCAATCTGGCTTGCTCGTAAAGGGTTTCGAGTTGCCTGGTCTGCTCGGCGAAGCTGGCAGTGGGCGCGACGTTGACCTCAATGACCCCCGGGTCGGGGGTGATCGTCGTCGAGGTCAATCGCGGATCGGCCGGTGGCTCATAGCCCTCGATCACGACCGGACACCCAATCTTCTTGGCTGCCGCATGTATTCGGCCGATCAAGTCAACGAAGTGATCCAGCGCGCCGGTAGGCGGCAGGAAGATGTAGAGCAGGCCGTCGCGCGCCTCGGCGACCATCGCGGTGGTCGGCGCACTGTCGTCGTCATCGACCAGAGCTTCGACGGTCGACGCGTGCAGTTCGTCGCCGACGGTGGTGGGATCGGTGTCGAACGACGGCCGCGACTCCTTCCAGCTGATCGCGTTCAGCGGGAGTCGCAGGCCCGCCGGCGAATCCCCGTCGACCAGCACGATGCGGCCGCGGCGCAGCCGCCAGTCGGCGCTGGCCCAGCCCAGTTCATCGTCGCGGCGGTGCAGCGGAAGCACGAATGCCGTTGGAGTAGAGGTGGATTCGTCAAGGGACGCCAGCAGTTCGGCGCGAGCTGCGGGTGTGTCGCGACCGGCTTCCGGGTCGAGGTCGGCGCTGGGCTCCACTGGATCGCCCTGCGGTAGGCGGGCTTTGGCCGCCAGCCGCGACAGCGGATCCTCGTAAGCCGGGCGCACCTGAGACGGCGGCAGGCCCAGGCCCTCGGCGACGGCGGACAGCAGGTTCCGGGCCGTCGTGCTGTCCGCGGCAGGGTCGGGCGGGGTGGTGCTCCAGGGATCGCTCAGCAGCGTGTCGTCGGGCCACAGCGGCTGACCGTCGACGCGCCAGTACAGCCCAATCTGCCAGCGGGGCAACGGTTCACCGGGATACCAGCGACCCTGGCCGCAGTGGATCAGGCCCTGCGGCGCCCATTGTGCTTTCAGTCGGGCGGCCAGATCGGAGGCCCGCTGCCGCTTGTGCGGGCCGTCGGCGGCGGTCGTCCACTCGTCGTCGACCTGGTTGTCGACCGACACGAAGGTGGGCTCGCCGCCGACGGTGAGCCGGACGTCGCTGGCCTCCAGCCGTTTGTCGACGACGCGCGCCACGCCCTGGATGGTGGCCCAGACCTCGTCGGTGTAGGGGAGGGTGACGCGCGGGTCTTCGTGGATGCGGGTGACGGTGTTGGAGAACTCCAGCGTCGACTCGCACGGCTCGATGCCACCGGTGATCGGGGCGGCGCTGGCCGGGCTCGGTGTGGCGGCCAGCGGGATGTGGCCCTCGCCGGCGAACAGGCCCGACGTCGGGTCCAGCCCGATCCAGCCCGCGCCGGGGATGTAGACCTCGGCCCAGGCGTGCAGGTCGGTGAAGTCGGCGGCCGGGCCTGACGGGCCGTCGAGTGCCTTGACGTCGGAGGCCAGCTGGACCAGGTAACCGGACACGAATCGGGCGGCCAGGCCCAGCTGGCGGGCGACCGAGACCAGCAGCCAGGCGAAGTCACGGCAGGAGCCCAGCTTGGTCCGCAGCGTCACATCCGGTGTCTGCACACCGTGTTCCATGCGCACGCTGTAGTCGAGGTCGGCGTTGATTCGCTTGTTGAGCTCGACCAGGAAATTGATCGTTCGGGTGCCCGGCGGGACCGCGAAGGTGCGCACCCACTCCCGCGTCAGCTCGCCGGGACCCGACCCGGCGCCGTGCTCGTCCACCGGCCGCAGGTAGGGCTTGAGCTCGTCGGCCAACGGCTCGGGGTAGCTGAAGCCGGTGGTCGGCCACGTTTCGGCCCAGTCCTCGATGAAGAAGTCGAACGGGTTGATCACCTTGAGGTCGGCGATGAGCCCGACGGTGATGCTCAGCCGGTTCGTCGGATTGGGGAACGTCAGTCGGCAGACGAAGTTGCCCACCGCATCCTGTTGCCAGTTGACGAAGTGGTCGGCCGGCTCGACACGCAGCGAGTAGGCCTCGATGGCGGTACGCGAATGGGGCGCCGGGCGCAGCCGAACGACGTGCGGGAACACCCGGACCGGCCGGTCAAAGCTATAGCTGGTGCGGTGCTCCAGCGCCACTTTGATGGTCATAACCGAAATCTCATCACACCGGCAACCAGGTCGCAGCGCAGCCAACTCCGTATTTCGGTGTGGTGACAGCGGAGTGGCGTAACCGGGATTGACCGTCGACCCTTCCTAGGATCGCTCGGGTGAATGATCGTTACGGTTCGGATGTTCTGGCACGTGACCCGCACCACTCCCGTAAGGTCCGGTCCGCTGAATTGCCAATAGAACTCGGCATGGTCGTCGAGGACGCGCAGACCGGCTACGTAGGCGCGATCGTGAGCGTCGAGTACGGCCGGATGCAGCTCGAGGACCGGCACGGCCGCCGCAGGGCGTTTCCGGTCGGGCCGGGCTACCTCGTCGACGGCAAGCCGGTGATCCTGATCGCGCCGCGGGGTCCGGCACCCACGGCGGCGGCGCGGACGGCGTCCGGATCGGTGGCAGTGGCCGGAGCGCGGGCCCGCGTCGCCAGGACGGGCCGGATCTACGTGGAAGGCCGCCACGACGCCGAGCTCGTCGAACAGGTGTGGGGCGATGACCTACGCATCGAGGGCGTGGTGGTCGAATACCTCGGCGGCGTCGACGATCTCGTCGGTGTCGTCGAGCAGTTCCGGCCGGGCCCGCAGCGACGGCTGGGCGTGCTGGTCGACCACCTGGTGACCGGCTCGAAGGAATCGCGGCTGGCCGAAGCGGTCCAGCGCAGCCCGGCCGGCCCGCACACGCTGGTCGTCGGCCACCCGTTCGTCGACATCTGGCAGGCCGTCAAGCCGGGCCGGCTCGGCCTGGCGGAGTGGCCGGTGATCCCGCGGGGCACCGAGTGGAAGCACGGTATCTGCGAGGCCCTCGGGTGGCCGCACAACGACCAGGCCGACATCGCCGCCGCGTGGCGACGCATCCGCGGACGAGTGCGGGATTGGACCGACCTCGACGCGGCGCTGATCGGCCGGGTGGAAGAGCTGATCGACTTCGTCACCCAGCCGGTTGGCGCCTAGGGGGTAGGCGGCGCGACCGGGCCTCCGGAGAGCCGGCGGTAGGTGTAGACCTGGATCAGTAGCGCCAACGGTCCGGTCACCAGAATGCCGACGAGGCAAGCGAATAGCCCCACCGCGACCAAGACGCCCTGCACCACGAACGAGATCAGCGTTTCGCCGATATGCGACCGGACGGTGCTCACGCTGGCCTTCAGGGCGTCTATCGGCGGCAGCGCGCGGTCGGTGGCAAACGCAATGGTGAACAGCGCGAAGAAGGTGAACACGGCGATCGCCACGAACGACAACAGTGCGAACAGGAAGCCCGGCAGCGAGATCAACTCCAGGACGGCGCTGATCACGCTCAATAGGGCGCCGGCCAGAACCACGGTGCCGAAGTTGCGCGGCTTGAAGAACGAGCCCACGGTCACCGGTCTGCCGTCGGCCAGGTCGAGCCCGCCGGACAGGAATGCGGCCTGCACGAAGATGCCGAATACGAAGGACACGATCAATAGCACGACCGTGCCGACCGCGCCGAGGCTCGCCGCGAACGAGGCTCCGTAGTCGCCGTCTGTCGCCGTGTTGGCCGTTGCGCCGCCCAGGATTACGAAAACCAGGCCGTGGACGACCACGCCGATCACGCCGTAGACGAGTGCCGCCAGCACCAGCGGACCGACGTTCTTGCTGAACTTGTTCCACGACCAGGTGAACGCATCACCGATGTCGAACACCGAACCCGGCCCGGACGGGTAGCCCGGAACGCCCGGATAACCGGAGGGAGGGCCGTAGCCCGGTGGCGGCGGATAGCCGGGCGGAGGTCCGTAACCCGGTTGCGGCGGCGGCCCGTAGCCAGGAGGCGGCGGTGGCGCGCCGTACCCCGGAGGAGGTGGTGGCGCGCCGTACCCCGGCGGCGGCCCGTATCCGGGCGGGGGCTGGCCTGGGGGTGGTCCGGCGGGAGGCCCATAGCCGGGCGGCGGTGGGCCGGGGGGCGGCCCGTATCCGGGCGGCGGTGGATAGTCACGCGGGTTGGGGTTACCCCCGTACGGCTCGCTCGGGTTGCCGGGGTGCTCCGGAGGTTGGCTCATAGCCGCTCCTGCCTCATCGTCGGAAGTCGTCCAAGCGCGCGCATTGGCGAACTTAGCAAGTATTCGGCGGCGGCGCTGCGACCTCGCACTGGGCGCTCACGTGTCGTGTCGACGTGGTATGCCTGACTCCGTGCCTGACGGTCTGTTCGACGTCCCCGACGAGGACAGTCTCGACGAGTCCGCGCACGGCGGTTCGGCCGGCGCGCCGCTGGCCGTGCGGATGCGACCCGCCAGCCTCGAGGAGGTCGTCGGGCAGGACCACCTGCTGCAACCCGGCTCGCCGCTGCGACGGCTGGTCGAAGGATCCGGGATGGCATCGGCGATCCTCTACGGCCCACCCGGCAGCGGGAAAACGACGCTGGCATCGCTGGTGTCGCGGGCCACCGGTCGCCGCTTCGAGGCGCTGTCGGCCTTGTCGGCCGGGGTCAAGGAAGTCCGTGTGGTTATCGACACCGCGCGCCGCGCCGCCGCCCACGGGCAACAGACCGTGCTGTTTATCGACGAGGTGCACCGGTTCTCCAAGACCCAGCAGGATGCGTTGCTGGCCGCCGTCGAGAACCGCATCGTGCTGCTCGTGGCGGCGACCACCGAGAATCCATCGTTTTCCGTGGTGGCGCCGCTGTTGTCGAGATCGCTGATCCTGCAACTGCACCCGTTGACGGCAGATGACGTCCGTGTCGTGGTGCAGCGCGCGATCGACGACTCCCGAGGGCTGGCCGGCCGGGTCAAGGTGACACCCGAGGCCGTCGACCTGCTGGTCCGGTTGGCGGCGGGGGACGCCCGACGGGCGCTGACCGCGTTGGAGGTGGCGGCCGAGGCGGCGGAGCACGTCACGGTCGAGACCATCGAACAGTCGATGGACAAGGCCGCGGTCCGCTACGACCGCGACGGCGACCAGCACTACGACGTGATCAGTGCCTTCATCAAGTCGGTGCGCGGGTCTGACGTCGACGCCGCACTGCATTACCTGGCCCGGATGCTGGTCGCCGGTGAGGATCCGCGATTCATCGCACGCCGGCTGATGATCCTGGCCAGTGAGGACATCGGCATGGCCGACCCTCAGGCGTTGCAGACCGCGGTTGCCGCCGCGCAGACGGTGGCGCTGATCGGGATGCCGGAGGCCAAGCTGACGTTGGCCCACGCGACCGTCTATCTGGCTACCGCGCCGAAGTCGAACGCGGTCACCGCCGCGATTGGGGCGGCGATGCAGGACATCAGCGCCGGCAAAGCGGGCCTGGTGCCGCCGCATCTGCGCGACGGGCACTACTCGGGCGCCGCGTCGCTGGGCAATGCGCAGGGCTACAAGTATTCCCACGACGACCCGGATGGTGTTGTGCCGCAACAGTATCCACCCGATGAGCTGGTCGGCGTCGACTACTACCGGCCGACCGGACGGGGCGCGGAACGCGAGATCGGCGGTCGGCTGGACAAGCTGCGGGCGATCATCCGGCGTAAGCGCTGAACGCGGTTCATAAACAGCGAGACTTACAGCACTGCGACGCCTTGCAACTTGAAATCTAATATATCAGATGTTAGACATCAATCATGACTACACGGCAGATGGCACTCGTCGCCTTCATGCAAGCGGGCAGCACATCGGTGTACGCCGGATCGTGGCGTCACCCAGCCACCGAGCACGGCTACCTCGACGCGTCCTACTACGCCAAGATCGGGCAACAGCTGGAGCAGGGCTGTTTCGACCTGATGTTCTTCGACGACCGGCTGGCCATGCCGGGGATCTACGGGGGCTCGGTTGCCGACGCCGTGAAGTACGGCGCCCGACCGGTGAAGCTGGACCTCTCGATCGTGTTGGGCGTGCTCGCGCAGGCGACGTCGCACATCGGCCTGGGTGCAACGGGCTCCACTACCTACTACCCGCCCTTCCACATCGCCCGGACCTTCGCCACGCTCGACCACCTGTCCCGCGGTCGGGCCGCGTGGAACATCGTCACCTCGGTCAACGACAGCGAGGCCCAAAACTTCGGCCTGGAAACGCATTTGGGCCACGACGCCCGCTACGACCGCGCCGAGGAATTCCTGGAAGCCACCGTTGGACTGTGGGACACGTGGGAGGACGACGCGATCCTGCACGACCGTGTCAACGGCATCTATGCCGATCCGGACAAGGTGCACGAACTGCATCACAACGGCCAGTTCTTCTCGGTGCGGGGCCCGCTCACGGTACCGCGAACCCCGCAGGGGCGCCCGGTCCTCATCCAGGCCGGCTCGTCGGGACGCGGGCGTGAATTCGCCTCGCGCTGGGCCGATTTGATCTTCACCGGAGATCCGGGTATCGCGGTCGCCCGCAGCCACTACGCCGACCAGAAGGAACTCATCGGGGCCGCGGGCCGCGACCCCGATTCGGTCAAACTCTGCCCGATGGCCTACGCCGTGGTCGGCGAGAGCGAAGATCACGCCAAGGACCGCGAACAGATGTTCCTCAACGACCTGGTGCACCCGATGGCGTCGCTGACCCTATTGTCGGAGTTGATGAACTACGACTTCGCCAAGCACGACCTCGACGACCCGATCACCGACGAGCTGATCGAAAACGTCTCGGGAATCCGCGGCCTGGTGCAGAACCTGCGCGCGCACATCGGTGACAAGATCACCCTGCGCGATCTGGCCGGTCACCGCGCCACCCTGCTACAGGGCCCGCGCTTCGTCGGCACCGGCAAGCAGGTCGCCGACCAGATGGAGGAGTGGTTCCATGGCGGCGCCTGCGACGGATTTGTCTTGGCCGCAACGCATTTGCCGGGTGCATTCGAAGACGTGGTTCGGATGGTGATTCCGGAACTGCAGCACCGCGGGCTGTTCCGCGACTCGTACAGCGGGTCGACGTTGCGCGATCACCTCGGGCTGCGGCGGCCGGTCGGCGTCCCCGTCGGCGCATGATGCTCGAAGGCATCCGGGTTCTCGACGTCGCAACGCTGGCCGCCGCGCCGCTGGCCGCCACCTACCTCGGCGAGTTCGGCGCCGACGTCATCAAGATCGAGCAACCCGACGGTGGCGACCCGATCCGCACCTGGGGAAACCAGGTGGACGGCGTCGGGCTGATGTGGAAGTCGTTGTCGCGCAACAAGCGATCGATCACCCTCAACTTAAGGGTCCCCGAAGGCCAGGCATTGCTGCGGAAGTTGGTCGAACACGCCGATGTGGTGATCGTCAACACCCGGCCGGCGACCCTGCGCAAGTGGGGGCTGGACTACGAAGCGCTACGTGCCGTCAACGACAAGATCGTGATGCTGCACATCACCGGCTACGGGCTGTCCGGGCCGAAAAGCGAGCGGCCCGGCTTCGGCACGCTCGGCGAGGCGATGAGCGGGTTCGCCAACATCACCGGCGAAGAGAACGGCCCACCGACCTTGCCGCCGTTCATGCTCGCCGACGGGGTGGCGTCGCTGAACGCCGCCTACGCGGTGATGATGGCGCTGTATCACCGTGACGTGCACGGGGCCTCGGGGCAGCTGATCGACATCAACCTGATCGACCCCCTGGCGCGGCTGCTGGAGCAGACCTTGCTCGGCTACGACCAACTCGGACTGGTGCCCACCAGGGCGGGCAACCGCTGGGACATCTCGGCGCCGCGCAACACCTACCGCACCGCCGACGACAAATGGCTGGCGATGTCGGGAAGTTCACCGGCGTTGGCGCTCAGGGTGTTTCGAGCGATCGGTCGCGCCGATTTGGTCGACGACGCCGACTTCTCCGACCCGCAACGCCGGCTGGCGCGCGCCCGCGAAGTGGACCAGGTCGTCGCCGACTGGGTGGTCACCAAGACGCTCGACGAGGCGATGGCGATCTTCGACGCCGCCGAGGTGGCCGCCGCGCCGGTATACGACATCACCCAACTGGTCGCCGATGCGCAACTCGCGCACCGCGAAGTCTTCGTGAAAGTCGCCGACGACGAACTCGGCGCGATGACCGTCCAGGCGCCGGTCCCGCGGTTCTCCGGCGCCACCGGCCGCGTGGGTCGCCTCGGCCCGCGGATCGGGGAGAACAACGCCGAGGTGTACGGCGAGCTGCTCGGGCTGGCCGCCGGCGACATCGACGACCTGCACGCCCGGGGTGTGCTGTGAAAGGAGCCATTCGATGAGCTCGAAAAAAGCATTGTTGCGCCGCTCGGAACTTGCCGTTCCCGCCGCCAATGAGCACATGTTCGCCAAGGCCGCCGCATCGGATGCCGACTTGGTCTTCCTCGACCTCGAAGACGCCACCGCACCCGCCCACAAGGAAGCGGCCCGCGGCAAGGCCATCGCGGCACTCAACGACCTCGATTGGGGCCACACCGCCCGGGCGATCCGCATCAACGGCCTCGACACGCAGTGGTGCCACGACGACGTCGTCGAGGTCGTCACCGGGGCCCGGGAAAACCTCGACACCATCATCATTCCGAAAGCGCTTCGGGCACGCGATGTTTGGTGGGTCGACGTGCTGCTCACCCAGCTGGAGACCAAGCTCGGACTCTCGCGCCAGATCCGCCTCGAGGTGCTCATCGAAGAAGTCGAAGGGCTGGCCAACGCCGAGGAGATCGCCGTCGCCAGCCCGCGGTTGGACGCGGTGATCTTCGGCGTCGGTGATTTCTCGCTGTCGCAGGGCGCCCGGGTGGACACCAACTTCGACCCACTCGGCGAATATCCCGGTGACTTCTGGGCTTACGCCCGCAACAAAGTGATCGTCGCCGCACGCATCGCCGGCATCGACGCGATCGACGCGCCCTACCCGGACTACGGCAACCTGGCGGGCTACGAGCGCGACGCGCGGCGGGCCGCGCTGATGGGCTACACCGGCAAGTGGGCGATTCACCCGAGCCAGATCGAGATTGCGAATAACGTCTATGCGCCGACCGACGAAGAAATCGCCCTTGCCGAGCGCAACGTCGCGGCGTACCGCGACGGCGAATCGAAGGGGCTGGGTGCGGTCGGCGTCAACGGCGTCCTCGTCGACGCCGCGCACGTGAAGATGGCCGAGGCGACGCTGGCACGCGCCGCCCTGATCAGGGGAGGCCCGTGAAAACCTTCACCGACGAGGAGATGAACGCGCTGCTTCCCACCGCCAAGCCCTACAGCGTGATGATCCTCAAGCGAGGCCCGAATTTCGGCGACGACGCGGCACCGGCGCTCGTCTGGGAGCATGGCCGGCGCAACTTCGGGCTACGTCACGACGGCGCACTCGCGGTGGTGTTGCCGGTTCCCAATGGCTCCGATATCTGCGGGTTCGGAGTGTTCACCGGGACCGTCGACGAGACCGTCGCGATCATGAACGACGACCCGGGCGTGCGAGCCGGGGTGTTCACCTTCGAGGTGCACGCCTGCCTCGGGTTTCCCGGCGATTCGCTGCCCTAGCGAGGCGCTAGACCAGCTCGGGCACCCGCAGGTGGGCAATGGCCAGTTCGAACTCACCGACATCGAACTGGTCGGCCCCGAGGTCGCGAAGCCGGGCGGTCCGCAGCGAGCGAGCGGCTTCTTCGTTGCGCTGCATGGCTTCAACGCTGTCGAACGTCGACGACGACACCGCCCGCCAGGACGTGCGGTCGATCATCAGGCTCGCGCTGCAGAAGCCGTCGAGCTCCTCGATCGCGGGCAGCACCGACTCCCGGTAAAACTCGATGGCCCGGTCGAACTGATCGGGCCGCATCGTGAGCCAGGTGGCGCGCACGCCGGCGCCCGGGCCCGAGGGGTGGTCTCGGTGCAGCACCGCGATCTCCCATTCGTCGACCGTCGGGCTACCGCCGAAGGTCTGTGCGGCCTGATCGCGAACCGGTCGTATCGCGCGGGCGCTCGCACGCATCGCCTGTTCGTTCTCCCACGAGCTGGTCGCAATGCAACGACCGGAGCCACGGTCGACCAACAACGACACACCAAGACAGCCGTCGACTTTTTCGAGTGCGGGCATGACTACATCGCGGACATGCGCGATCCCGGCGTCGATGGACGACGGTTGCGCCTCGATAGTGGTAGAGCGCGCGTACACGAAACCACCCTCTTCGCTCGGCGGTAGCGCCCCGGCGGCGCCACCGGTTCCACTCACCACCTTCCTCCGCCTGATTGGCCGTGGCAATGGGCAAGCCGCCGCGCTTGATCCTCAATCGGCACAACGAGATACCGGCCGACACCCGTCGCTCGGTTCGGCCGGTAGCCTCCTTCGATCAGACCAGCTCGGGTGCCCGCAGATGTGCGAGTACCAGCTCGAACTCGTGCTCGTCGGCCTCGGCGACGCCCGCTTCTTGGATCTTCTGGTTCTTGAGGGCGTTCGACTGCTCCCTGTTCCGGTCCATCGCTTCGCGGCTGTCAAAAGAAGCACAAGAGACAGCGCGTCCCGATGTGCGGTTGACCATCAGGCTGGTGCTGCAGAATCCCTCGAGGCTTTCCATATCGGGTAAGACCGCCGCCTTGTAGTACTCGATGTTTTGGTCCGTCTGGGCGGGATCGCTGGTCACCCATGTCACCCGCGCGCAGGCACCCTGACCTGAGCGGTGGTCTCGGTGCACAACCGCCAACTCCCACTCTTCGACCGTCGGGCTGCCGATGCCGCCGAACTCGTCGGCGGCCCGGTGACGAATCGACCGCACGCGTTCTTCGCTCGCGCGCATCGCGTCTTCAGAATCCCAGCAGGTGGTGACGATGCACCTTCCGGACTGGCGGTCGACCAACAGGGACAAGCCGACGCAGCCGTCGATGTCCCGGAGCGCAGGCATGATCTCGTCGCGAACATGCGCAACTCCGGCGTCGATGGACGAGGGTTGCGCCTGGATGGTGGTAGAGCGTGCGTACACGATCCACCTCTTTCCTCTCGGGGGCAGCGCCCCGGCGGCGCCACCGGTTCAATCAACCTTCCTCCGCTGGATTCGGCATGACAATGGGCAGCTACGTAGGCTGGTCAGATGCATACCGATGTGCTGGATGTGGACACCGCGCGTCGCCGTATCGTCGATCTGACCGACTCAGTGCGCGCGTTCTGCTTTCCGCGGGGCGACGGCCTGTGCAACGTGTTCGTCCCGCACGCGACGGCGGGCGTCGCGATCATCGAGACCGGCGCCGGTTCCGACGACGACCTGATCGACACGCTCGAGCGGCTGCTGCCGCGCGACGACCGCTACCGGCACGCCCACGGATCGTTCGGTCACGGCGCCGATCATGTGATGCCGGCGATCGTCGCGCCGTCGATCACGGTGCCGGTCCAGGCGGGGGAGCCGCTGCTGGGCACCTGGCAGAGCGTGGTCCTGGTCGACCTGAACCGGGACAACCCACGGCGCTCGGTGCGCTTGTCGTTCGTGCAGGGGTAAGCCGCGGTCGGACTCGTCGCGTGATGGGACCGGTACTGTAATGCGGTCGAATAGCTGGTGGCGGCAGGGCTGAAGAGGAAGCAGGGAAGTGCAGACACACGAGATCAGGAAGAGGTTCCTCGATCATTTCGTGAAAGCGGGCCACACCGAGGTGCCGAGTGCCTCGGTGATTCTCGACGACCCCAATTTGCTGTTCGTCAACGCCGGCATGGTGCAGTTCGTCCCCTTCTTCCTCGGCCAGCGCACGCCGCCGTATCCAACCGCGACCAGTATCCAGAAATGCATCCGCACACCCGATATCGACGAAGTCGGGATCACGACCCGGCACAACACCTTCTTCCAGATGGCCGGCAACTTCTCCTTCGGCGACTACTTCAAACGCGAGGCCATCGAGCTCGCCTGGACCCTACTGACCAACAAAGTAGAAGACGGCGGCTACGGCTTCGAGCCTGAGAAGCTCTGGGCCACAGTCTATTTCGATGACGACGAAGCCATTGATCTCTGGCGCGAGATCGCGGGCCTGCCGATCGAGCGGATCCAGCGGCGCGGCATGGCCGACAACTACTGGTCGATGGGCATCCCCGGACCGTGCGGCCCGTCGTCGGAGATCTATTACGACCGCGGCCCGCAGTTCGGCATCGACGGTGGCCCGGCAGCCAACGAGGACCGCTACCTCGAGATCTGGAATCTCGTGTTCATGCAGAACGAGCGCGGCGAGGGCACCAGCAAGGACGACTTCGAAATCCTGGGCCCGTTGCCCCGCAAGAACATCGACACCGGCATGGGGGTCGAGCGGGTCGCGTTCCTACTGCAGGGTGTGGCCAACGTCTACGAAACCGATCTGCTGCGTCCGGTTATCGACGTGGTGGCCGGCCGCGCACCTCGCGGCTACGACGTCGGCAACCACGACGACGACGTCCGCTACCGGATCATCGCCGACCACAGCCGCACCGCCGCGATCCTGATCGGTGACGGAGTCAGCCCCGGCAATGACGGACGCGGCTACGTGCTGCGCCGGCTGCTTCGTCGGGTCATTCGCTCGGCTCGGCTGCTCGACATCGAGGGGCCGATCGTCGGTGAGCTGATGGCCACCGTCCGCGACGCGATGGGCCCGTCGTACCCCGAGTTGGTCGCCGACTTCGACCGGATCACCCGCATCGCGGTTGCCGAGGAGGCTGCGTTCAACCGGACGCTGCAATCGGGTTCGCGCCTCTTCGAAGAGGCGGCCGCCGCCACCAAGGCCTCCGGCGCCTCGGTGCTGTCCGGCTCGGACGCGTTCACGCTGCACGACACCTACGGATTCCCGATCGAGCTCACTCTCGAGATGGCGGCCGAAGCGGATCTCAAGGTCGACGAGCTCGGGTTCCGCGAGCTGATGGCCGAGCAGCGCCGCCGCGCGAAAGCCGACGCCGCCGCGCGCAAACACGCCCACGCCGACCTGACCGCCTACCGCGAGCTGGTCGATGCCGGGCCGACCGAATTCACCGGCTTCGACGAATTGTCGTCGCAGGCAAGGATTCTGGGGATCTTCGTCGACGGCAAACGGGTGCCGGTGGTGACGCATGGGACCGAAGAGTCCGCGGGCGCCGACCGCGTCGAGCTCGTACTCGACCGCACCCCGCTCTACGCCGAGTCCGGCGGTCAGGTCGCCGATGCCGGCAGCATCACCGGCACCGGATCCAGCGAGAGCGCCAAGGCTGCCGTCACCGACGTGCAGAAGATCGCGAAAACCCTGTGGGTGCACCGCGTCAACGTGGAGTCGGGCGAGTTCGTCGAAGGCGACACCGTCGTTGCGGCGGTGGATCCGGACTGGCGCAAAGGCGCCACCCAGGGGCACTCCGGTACCCACATGGTGCACGCGGCGCTGCGACAAGTGTTGGGCCCCAACGCTGTTCAGGCCGGATCGCTGAACCGGCCGGGCTATCTTCGGTTTGACTTCAACAGCCAGGGCGCGCTGAGCCCCGAGCAACTCAGCCAGGTCGAAGAAGTGACCAATGAGGCCGTGCAGGCCGACTACGAGGTGCACACCTTCCTCGAGCAACTGGAAAAGGCCAAAGCGATGGGGGCGATGGCCATGTTCGGCGAGTCCTACCCGGACGAAGTGCGCGTCGTCGAGATCGGCGGACCATTCTCGCTGGAGCTGTGCGGTGGCACCCACGTGCACAACTCGGCCCAGATCGGGCCGGTCACCATCCTCGGCGAATCCTCGGTGGGCTCCGGTGTGCGCCGCGTCGAGGCCTACGTCGGACTGGAGTCGTTCAGGCATCTGGCCAAGGAGCGTGCGCTGATGGCGGGGCTGGCCTCGTCGCTCAAGGTCCCGTCCGACGAGGTGCCGGCCCGGGTGGCGAATCTGGTGGAGCGGTTGAAAGCCGCGGAAAAAGAAATTGAACGCAACCGGATGGCGAACGCGCGGGCGGCCGCGGCAAACGCCGCCGCCGGCGCTCAGCACATCGGTAACGTCCGTCTGGTGGCACAGCGAATGTCGGCCGGCATGACGGCCGCCGATCTGCGCACATTGGCGGGCGATATCCGCGGCAAGCTCGGCACTGACCCCGCGGTGATCGCGTTGATCGCCGAGGGTGATGGCGGCAGCGTTCCCTACGCCGTCGCCGCCAACCCCGCCGCCCAGGATCTCGGCTTGCGCGCCAACGACTTGATCAAACCGCTTGCCGCAGCGGTCGATGGTCGCGGCGGCGGGAAGGCCGATCTCGCGCAGGGGTCCGGCAAGGATTCGTCGGGTATCGACGCAGCACTGGATGCGTTGCGGGCAGAGATCGCAAGGGCCGGCTGAGTGGACTCACCGCATCGCCTGCCGGACCGGCCCGGTGGGGACGATCCCGGACCTGGACGACGGCTGGGTATCGACGTGGGCAGCGTCCGTATCGGTGTGGCGGCCAGCGACCCGGACGCGATCCTGGCGACGCCGGTCGAGACGGTTCGCCGCGACCGGTCCACCAAGCACATCCGCCGGTTGGCCGAGCTGGTCGCCGAGCTGCACGCCGTCGAGGTGATCGTCGGGCTGCCGCGAACGCTGGCCGACCGCACCGGCCCGGCTGCCCTGGAGGCGATCGAGCTGGCTGACGCCCTGGCCAGCCGGATTGCACCGGTTCCGGTGCGAATGGCCGACGAGCGGTTGACGACCGTGAGCGCGCAGCGGTCGCTGCGCCAGGCCGGGGTGCGGGCGAAGGGTCAGCGTAGGGTCATCGACCAGGCGGCGGCGGTGGCCATCCTGCAGAGTTGGCTCGACGAGCGCCGTGCCATGTCGCCCGGGGAGGTCAACGGTGTCTGACAGCCGGCAGCGGGCTCGATCGCGGCCAGGGCCGCGTGACGATCGCCAGCGCGTGTCGTCACCGGGACCGCTGGCGGTCCGTTCGTCGCGTCGCGGAAGTTCGCGTGCCGAGCGGGCGCGCGCCGAGCGCGAGCGTCGTCGACGGCACACCACCCGCGGCATCCTGGTGAGTCTGGCCATCGGCGTGGTGATCGCGGCGGTGTTCGTCGGCTCCAGGCTGTGGCACGGCGGCTCGCAGAGCGACTACGCCGGCGATGGCAAGCAGGATCTGGTGGTCGAGGTGCATTCCGGCGACTCGACCACGGCGATCGGCGAAACGCTGCACAAGCAGAAGATCGTCAAGACCGTCAAGGCGTTTCTCGGAGCCGCGCAAGACAATCAAGCGATCACGGCGATCCAGCCCGGTTACTACCGGATGCGCACCGAGCTTCCGGCGGCCACGGCGGTGAAGCGGCTCGTCGATCCGGGCAGTCGGGTGGGCAAGCTGGTGATCCCCGAGGGGCAGCAACTCGACGACACCGCCGACGTCAAGACCAATGACACCACGCCGGGCATCTTTACGATGATCGCCAAGGCCAGCTGCGTCGAGCTGGACGGAGACAAGCATTGCGTGTCGGACGCCGATCTGCGCGCGGCGGCCGAAAAGACGCCGCTGCCTTCACTTTTGGTGCCGCCTTGGGCTGTGCCGTCGGTGACGGCGATGGGCAACGACCACCGTCGGATCGAAGGCCTGATCGCGCCGGGGACGTGGAACATCAACCCGTCGGCGTCGCCAGAGGAGATCGTGTCGACGCTGATCAACTCAAGCGCAGAGCTGTACATGAAGTCGGGTTTGCAGGACACCGCCACCGCGATGAACATGTCGCCGTACAACGTGCTGGTGGTCGCGTCGCTGGTGCAGCGCGAGTCCAAGCCGCAGGATTTCGCGAAGGTGGCCCGGGTCATCTACAACCGGCTCGCGGAGCATCGCAAGCTCGAGTTCGACTCGACAGTCAACTATCCGCTGGACCGCCGCGAGGTGGCTACCACCGATGGCGACCGTGCCCAGACCACGCCGTGGAACACCTATGCCATCGACGGACTGCCCGCGACGCCGATCTGCTCGCCGGGCACCGATGCCCTCAAAGCCGCTGAGCATCCCGAGGATGGCGACTGGCTGTACTTCGTCACGATCGACACCCAGGGCACCACGTTGTTCACCCGCGACTATCAACAGCATCTGGCCAACATCGAATTGGCCAAGCGCAACGGTGTCCTCGACAGCGCGCGCTAACCGGGCGCCCAAAAAAGCGGCCGTTCTCGGCTCGCCGATCGCCCATTCACGCTCACCGCAACTGCATCTGGCCGCCTATCGGGCGCTGGGGCTCGACGGCTGGACCTACGACCGCATCGAGTGTGACGCTGACGAATTGCCCGGCGTGGTAAGCGGATTGGGCCCCGATTGGGTTGGTGTCTCGGTGACCATGCCCGGTAAATTCGCCGCACTGCAATTCGCCGACGAGCGCACCGAGCGGGCGGAGCTGGTCGGGTCGGCCAACACGTTGCTGCGCACACCGCGCGGCTGGCAGGCCGACAACACCGACGTCGACGGCGTCAAGGGTGCGCTCGGCTCGGCGAACGGCGCCGCGGTGGTCGCGGGATCGGGTGGCACCGCGCCGGCGGCGATCGTGGCGCTGACCGAGCTCGGCGTCACCGACATCACCGTGGCGGCCCGTAATCCGGACAAGGCATTGGGGCTAGTGGAGTTGGCGCACAGGATTGGCGCCGAGGCACGGTTTTGCGACCTCAACGGCGGCGCGGTCGGGGATGCGGTGGCCCGCGCGCAGGTATTGGTCAGCACCCTGCCCGCCGACGTCGCGGCGGCCTACGCCGATGACTTCGCCGCCGCGCCGGTGCTGCTGGATGCGATCTACGACCCATGGCCGACGCCGCTGGCCTCGGCGGTTTCTGCCGCGGGTGGCCGGGTGATCGGTGGCCTGCAGATGCTGCTGCACCAGGCGTTCGCGCAAGTCGAACAATTCACAGGCCTACCCGCTCCGCGAGCGGCAATGGCGGCCGCGCTGGATTAGCGTGCCGCGCATGCTGATTGGGATCGTGCTGCTGTGGATGGTGGCGCTCAGCGGTTACGACATCGCGCAGCGACGTTTGCCGAATTGGCTGACCGTTCCGGGGTTCGCCGTGGTGATGGTTTTCGCGGCCGGGTCCGGCCATTCGGCATCAGCTTTGCTTGGCGCCGCGGCGTCGAGCGCCGTCTACCTGCTGGTGCACCTGGCATCCCCTGCGGCGACGGGCGCCGGGGACGTTAAGTTGGCCCTCGGATTGGGTGCGCTGACAGGCTGTTTCGGGGTTGACGTGTGGCTTCTTGCCACTCTTGCGGCGCCGATGCTTACCGTGGTGATCGGAATCGTCGCCCGCGTCGGCTGGTCGGTGCGGGCGCTGCCGCATGGCCCGTCGATGTGCGCGGCCAGCGCGGCGGCGGTGGGATTGGCGATCCTCTGACGCCGCGGGCTTCGCCGAGCGTGCAACCATGGCGGCTTTCGCCGACTCTTTTCGCCGTGACTGCACGCTCGGCGAGCGAGTTGGCAGCGTCTGGCAGTCCCGGTGCTGGAGTCGGCAGTGCCTTGGCCAGACCATTTAGGCATGACAACGACAGCGATTTCACGACCCACTGCCTCGTCACGTAAGCGATCTCTTTATGCCGACCTCATCTTCTGGACCGCCGCAGGAGCCGTGGTCGCCGCACTGAGCCGTCCACTGTCCGACTCATGGGGTGTACCGCGTGCGGTACTTCTCGACGTCGGGCTCGTATTCGCGATCTTCGGACCGCTCCTGGTGCTCGGCGTGAATCGCATGCGGGTGACGCGTGGGCTGGTCGCCGGTTTCGTGGTGACGAACTTCGTGCTGGCTCCGTTGTCGTTCGCCGCGGCCGGC